>NZ_JBGQOI010000036.1:0-34255 GCF_052113765.1 Pseudomonas sp. W22_MBD1_FP4
TGATGGCGGCTGGCTGGCCCAATAAAAACAGACACTGGCGTTCTAAATTGTGGGAGGGGGCTTGCTCCCGATGGCGGTGGGTCAGTACCACACGGGCTAGCTGGTACTCCGCTATCGGGAACAAGCCCCCTCCCACAGTAGAATTCTATTGTTTTGAAGACTTGCATAAAAACAAGAGACCTTGCTGATGTCCGAGATCCTCTGGCACCCCTCACCGGAACGCATCCGCCACACGCGGATGGACCAGTTCCGCCGCTTCATCAACGACCGCCACGCCTTGCAACTGGGCGACTACCCCGCCCTCCACCAATGGAGCATCGACCAGCGGCCGGACTTCTGGCAGGCGATCGTCGCCTACTTCGACGTGCAGTTTCGCAGCCCGCCCGGCGCGGTACTGATCGAAGGCGCCGAGATGCCCAGCGCCCAGTGGTTTCCCGGCGCGACCCTGAATTTCGCCGAGCACCTGCTGCGTCGGCGTGACCACCACCCGGCCGTGGTCGCAATCAGCGAAGACGGCCAGCGCGAACAACTCACCTACGCCGAACTGGCCGCACACGTCGCCGGCCTGCAAAACAGTCTGCGGTCGGCTGGCGTCGGCATCGGTGACCGGGTGGCGGCGTGCATGCCCAACACCTGGCAAACCCTGGTGGGCATGCTCGCCACCACCAGCCTGGGCGCAATCTGGTCGTGCTCCTCGCCGGACTTCGGCACCCAAGGCGTGATCGACCGGTTCGGCCAGATCGAGCCCAAGGTGCTTATTACCTGCGCCGGTTATCGGTACGCCGGAAAACCCATCGACCAAAGCGCCAAACTCAATGAAATCCTCGAACGGCTGCCGTCCCTGGAGCAGTTGATTGTGGTGCCGTACGCGCGGCCCGAGGCGCAGGTCGAGGACTACCGCACCCAGGCGAAGGTTGTGCTGTGGCAGGACTTTTACCAACCCGGCGGCGAGCCTGAGTTTGTCGCGGTGCCCTTCGATCATCCGCTGTACATCCTCTATTCCAGCGGCACCACCGGCGTGCCCAAGTGCATCATCCACAGCACCGGCGGCGTATTGCTTACACACCTCAAGGAACACGGCCTGCATGCCGATCTGTCCCGCGAGGACTGCCTGTTCTACTACACCACCTGCGGCTGGATGATGTGGAACTGGCTGGTCTCGGTACTGGCCATCGGCGCCTCGGCTGTACTGTATGACGGTTCACCCTTTCATCCCGGACCTGAGCGCCTGATCGACTTGATTGATGCCGAAAAGATCAGCGTGTTCGGCACCAGCCCAAAATTCCTCGCCACCCTGGAAAAGGCCGGGCTGCAACCACGCCTGAGCCACGACCTGGGCAGCCTCAAGGGGCTGATCTCGACCGGGTCGCCGCTGTCACCCCAGAGCTACGACTATGTGTACCGCGAGATCAAGGGCGAGCTGTGTTTATCGTCCATGTCCGGCGGCACCGATATCGTGTCCTGCTTTGTTATCGGCAACCCGGTGTTGCCGGTGCGCCGAGGCGAAATGCAGTGCAAGAGCCTGGCGATGGCCATTGAAGTGTGGGACGACCACGGCCAGCCGTTGGTCGGTGAAAAAGGCGAGCTGGTGTGTACCCGGCACTTCCCGGCCATGCCCATCGGTTTGTGGAATGACCCCGACCAGAAGAAGCTGCGCGCCTCGTATTTCAGTCAGTTCCCCGGCGTGTGGGCCCAAGGCGACTACGCTGAGCAACGCCCGAATGGCAGCCTGCTGATTCACGGCCGCTCCGACGCGGTGCTCAACCCCGGCGGCGTGCGCATCGGCACGGCGGAGATCTATCGCCAAGTGGAGAAAGTCCCACAGGTACTGGAAAGCCTGGCCATCGGCCAACGCTGGCAAGACGACGTGCGCGTGGTGCTGTTTGTGCGCCTCGATGAGGGCATCGAGTTGGATGAGGCGTTGCAACAGCAGATCCGCCAAGTGATCCGCGCCAACACCACACCGCGCCATGTGCCGGCCAAAATCCTGGCTGTCAGCGATATCCCTCGTACCATCAGCGGCAAGATTGTCGAATTGGCGGTGCGCAATGTGGTGCATGGCGAGCCGGTCAAGAACACCGACGCCCTGGCCAACCCGCAGGCATTGGAACAGTTCCGCGACCGCCCGGAACTGGCATAAAGATGAAAGGATTCAGCGCTGACGCACTCATTTGAAGACAAACGCCGAATGCATGCTATTTTTCGGGGGTAGTCACCCATTCTCGACTCACGGGATAATGGGTGTTGTCATTTTTCAAAGCGTTACGCTCAGGGCTTTTTATGAAAGGAACATCCACCGGTAGCGACGCCGCTGCATTAATTGCGCGGCTGGACTGGGCACGAAGCCCACTCGGTGAGGCCAATGATTGGCCGCAAAGCCTGCGCACAGCGGTCGATATTGTCGTCCATTCGCCGATGCCCATGCTCCTGCTGTGGGGCAGCCAACTCACCCAACTCTACAACGACGGGTTCGCCCTGCTGGCCGGAAACAAACACCCCGAAGCCATGGGCCAACCGGCGCACCAGACGTGGCCAGAGCTGGAAAGCTTTACCGGCCCGGTCTACGACGCCGTGCTCAGCGGCCAGGTGCGCACCTTCAGCGAGCAGCGCTTTGTCCTGCAACGCAATAATCGCGACACGGAAATCTGGCTCGACCTGACCTACAGCCCGATCCGCGATGAAAGCGCCAACGTGGCCGGCATCCTCGTCACTGCCATTGAAACCAACGAGCGCCGCAAGGCCCAGCACAACACCGAGCAACGCTTGCAGCTTGCACTGGCGGCGACCGACGCCGTGGGCACCTGGGATTGGGACATCGGCGAGGATCACTTTATTGCCGACGCCCACTTCGCCTACCTGCACGGTGTCGACCCCGACGACGCGAACCGGCTGCCCATCAGCGATTACCTCCAAGGTGTGCATCCCGAAGACCGGGCCACGGTGGCGCGCAGTATCAAGCACTGCATCACCCACGGCACCGAATACGCTGAGGAATACCGCCTGCAGCAAGCCGATGGCCAGGTCCGCTGGGTGTTTGCCCGAGGCCGTTGCTACAAGGATCACCACGGCCGCCCCGCACGTTTCCTCGGTGCCGCCCTGGACCTGACCGAGCGCAAGCACACCGAACAGGCCCTGCGCCAAAGCCAGACCGAATTGCAGCTGATCATCAACGCCATGCCGGTGCTGATCGGCTACGTCGACCACGAGCAGCGCTTTCGCCTGAACAACAGCGCCTACCTTGATTGGTACGGCATGACGCCCCAGGAACTGTACGGCAAGAGCATCCGCGAAGTATTGGGCGACGAAGTGTATGCCGGGCGCGAACACCAGATCGCTGCCGCACTCAAGGGCAAGGCGTGCAGCTTCATGACCATCACGCCCCACCGCGACGGGCGTCCCCGCCATGCGCTGATGAAATACTTGCCGCGTTTCAGCAATGACGGCTCGGTCAATGGTTTCTACATCTTTGTGATTGACGAGACCGAACGCAAACTCACCGAAGAAGCCCTGCGTCACCTCAACGATAACCTGGAAGAACGCGTGGCTGAGCGCACCCAGGCCCTGGCCGAGGCCAACCAACGCCTGCAAAACGAGATGTTCGAGCGCGAGCGCGCCGAAGATGCATTGCGCCATGCGCAGAAAATGGAAGCGTTGGGCCAGCTCACCGGCGGCATCGCCCACGATTTCAACAACATGCTCACCGGCATTATCGGCAGCCTGGACCTGATGCAGCGCTATATCGTCGCTGGGCGCAGCGAGGAAATCGGGCGCTTTACCGATGCCGCCGTGTCGTCGGCTCACCGCGCTGCCGCCCTCACTCACCGCCTGTTAGCGTTTTCGCGGCGCCAGTCACTGGACCGTCGCCCCACCGACCCCAATCAGCTAGTAGCGTCCCTGGAGGACCTGTTCCAGCGCACCAAAGGCGCGCATATCACGCTCAAGGTGCAACTGGGTCAAGACATCTGGCCAGTCAACACCGACGCCAGCCAGCTGGAAAACGCCCTGCTCAACCTGGTGATCAACGCCCGCGACGCCATGCCCGACGGCGGCGAATTGTTGATTGAAACCGCCAACAGCTACCTGGACGGCACCGACATAACCACCCTCGAACCGGTCAAGGCCGGCGACTACGTGATGCTCGGTGTGTGCGACAACGGCACCGGCATGGCACCAAAAATCCTCGCCAAAGCATTCGATCCTTTTTTCACCACCAAACCCATCGGCCAGGGCACCGGCCTGGGCCTGTCGATGATTTACGGGTTTGCCCAGCAGTCCGGCGGCCACGTCACGATCCAGAGCGAACCTGGCCAGGGCACCTGCGTGCGCCTGTACCTGCCACGCCTGCATGGCACCGCACTGGAAAGCAACCTGCCCGCCAGCCTCGGCGAAGTGCCGGTGGCACTGGCCGGTGAAGCAGTCGTGGTGGTTGAAGACGACGCGGCGGTGCGCATGCTGGTGGTGAATGTGCTGGATGAATTGGGCTACACCGCGCATCAGGCAGCGGATTCACGCACCGCGTTGCCACTGCTGGAGTCGGATCTGCGCGTGGACCTGCTGGTGACCGACGTCGGCCTGCCGGGCATGAACGGCCGGCAACTGGCGGAGATTGCCCGCCAGCATCGCCCAGGCTTGAAGGTGCTGTTCATGACCGGCTACGCCGAAAAAGCCGCCGAGCGCCAGGGCTTCCTGGAAGATGGGATGGACATGGTGGCCAAGCCGTTTTCCATCGACCTGCTGGCGACTAAAATCCGCAGCATGATCAACGTAGCCGAATGAGTTCAGGCATAATCGCGCGCCGTCGCACACCTGGTAGAGACCAATGAAAGCCCAAGCCCGTCATATCCTGGTGAAAACCAGTGAAGAAGCCGAACAACTCAAGCAGCGCATTGCCAAGGGCGAAGCCTTTGATGTGTTGGCCAAGAAGTACTCCACCTGCCCGTCGGGCAAACGTGGCGGCGATTTGGGTGAAGTGCGGCCGGGGCAGATGGTCGGGGCGATTGATGCGGTGATTTTCAAGAAGCCGGTGAAGGTGGTTCACGGGCCGATCAAGAGCAAGTTTGGGTATCACTTGGTGCAGGTGTTTTACCGCGACTGAGGCTTTGACTTAAGACCGCTATCGGGGGCAAGCCCCCTCCCACAGGGATCGCATTCCTCCAGATGAAATGCGGTCACGTGTGGGCCCGATCCGCCGCGGGCGGCCACTCACTTAGTCTCTGGGAATAAGCGCACCCGGTACCTGGATGACCCGGCTCGCCAACCGATGCCCCGCCAACGCAGCCTCCTCCGGCGAATCACCCTTGAGCCGCCCGGCCAGATACGCCGCACTGAACGAATCCCCCGCCGCCGTGGTGTCCACCACCTTCTCGACCTTCAACGCCGGCACCGCAAAGCGCTCCCGCGCACAGCGGATCAAACACGCATCCGCCCCACGTTTGAGCACCACTTCCTCAATCGCCGGATAGGCCGCAAACACCTGCTCGCTGTCGGCATAGCCAAACAGAGCGCGCTCGTCATCCTCGGTGAGCAAGGCGATATCTACCTCGGCCAAAACCGTGCGATAAGCCGCACGCGCCGCCTCGACACTGGCCCACAAACGCGGCCGGTAGTTGTTATCGAACACCACCGTAGCGCCGCGTCGGCGCGCGTCAACCAGCGCTTGCAGCAAACGCTCGCGCCCAACCTCCCCCAGCACCGCCAGGGTAATGCCGCTGAAATAGACCACGTCATAGGCCGGCAACGCGGCCAGGATGGGCTCGGCCGCCGGCGTGGTGAAACAGTCGCGCACCGCGGCTTCGTTGCGCCAGTAGAGGAATTTACGCTCGCCGTTGGCGTCGGTCTGAATGCAGTACAAGCCCGGCAACCGCCCCGGCAGGCGCTGGACCAAGCCCAGCCCCAGGCCTTCGTCGGTCCATTGCTGGCACATGGCGTCGCTGAAGCTGTCATCGCCCAAGGCGGTGACGTAATCGACGCTGCCGATCGGGCCCAACTCACGGCGCAGGTACACCGCCGTGTTCAGGGTGTCGCCGCCGAAGCTTTGTTGCAGGCTACCGTCGGCGCGGTGTTGCAGTTCGATCATGCATTCACCGATGAGGGCGATGCGTGGATGGGTGGTCATGGCTGCTGTCTCGGGGGGGGGCTGATGGCCTCATCGGGGGCAAGCCCCCTCCCACATTTGAAATGTGTTCACACATCAAAGTATGGGAGGGGGCTTGCCTCCGATAGGAGCGACGCGATCTAGAAGCAGGTATGCAGGGACTCGATCACCTGCAACTGTTCATCCACCAGGCAACCCACCTGCCACTTGTCAAACGTCAGGCAAGGATGGGAAGTGCCAAAGGAAATGATGTCGCCAATGCGCAGTTCAACCCCAGGCGCCACGACCATGAACGCATGCTGGTCCATCACGGCCGTGACCTTGCACGCGCTCACATCATCGCCTTGCGCCGGCACAATACCGGCCTTGTAGCGCTTGAGTGGCACCGGCAACCCGGCGTCGTAGGCCACGTCGCGCTTACCGAGGGCGATCACCGCAAAACCGGGCTCAGGCAACGACTGCACATGAGCCCAGACTTCCAGGGCCGGGCGCAGGCCTTCACTGAGGTCGCTGCGGCGGTCGAGTACGCAGCATTGAGCTTCTTTGTAGATGCCATGGTCGTGGGCCACATAACTGCCGGGGCGCAATACGCTGAGGAAGCGGCCGGCGGCGTTCTGCGCTTCAAAGGATTCGGCGATCAGGTCGTACCACGCCGAACCCGACGCTGTGACGATCGGCTTGGCCAAGTCGAAAGAACCGTTGTTCTGCAAGTCCACCGCCAGGCGCACCAGGCTGGCGGCGAAGTCGCGGATGCCGCTGACGGCGTGCTCGCCATGGATCACGCCTTCGTAGCCTTCAATACCGGTGAGGGCCAGGGCCGGCTGGGCCTTGATCGCCTTGGCCAGGTCGCGCACTTCCTGCTCGCTGCGGCAACCGCAACGGCCGCCAACCACGCCGTACTCGATCATCACGTTCAGGCGCAGGCCACGGGCGGCGAAGAACAGACCCAGGTCGGCGACGTTGTCCGGGTGGTCGACCATGCAGTGGAAGTCAAAATCCTTGTCCGCCAGCAGGTCAGCGATCAACGCCATGTTCGGCGCGCCCACCAGTTGGTTGGCCATCAACACACGGCGCACACCCCCGGCATAGGCGGCGCGGGTCTGCACGGCGTTGGCCAGGGTAATACCCCAGGCGCCCTGGGCGATCTGACGCTGGAACAGTGCCGGCATCATGCTGGTCTTGCCATGGGGCGCGAGTTCGGCGCCGCTGTTGCTGACAAACTCCTGCATCCAACGGATGTTGTGTTCCAGGGCGTCGCGGTGCAGCACCAGGGCCGGCAGGCTGACGTCTCGGACCAGGTGGGCGCCGACGGCGGCGGCGCCTTTTTCAACGGCGTTGATGGCAGACATGTAAAGCTCCTATTCGTTGATGCGACGCGCCAGGTGATTGGCGCTGTCGATCAACACCCGGCGATAGTCGTTGTAGTTTTTTTGCGCATCGGCCCGAGGGGCGACGATGCACAGGGTCGCAATGCTGATGCCTTGCGCGTCCCGCACCGGGGCGGCAAAGCAATGGGTAAAGGTGTCGGCCACACTGTCGAAGGAAAAGAACCCATCGAGGGTAGCCTGACGGATTTGCGCGAGGAACGTTTCCAGCGGCAGACGCTGGCCGTCCGGCAGGATGAAGTCATCGTGGTCGATCAGGTCGACAATTTGCTGGTCACTCAGGTGCCCCAGCAACAGGCGCCCGGAGGCGGTCCAGGGGATCGGGGCGTTTTCGCCGATGTCCGAAGAAATCCGGAAATGCCGCTCGCCTTCGCGCATCAGCGCCACGGTGTATTTGCGCCCGTTGAGCAGGCACATCTGCGCGGTTTCATGGGTCTGGCTGACGATCTCCTGCAAGGCGTGATCGGCCTCGCGAGTCAGGTCGAAGTGTCGCAGGTGCGCCTGGCCGAGGAAGTACAACTGGCGACCGAGGTAGACGTGACCGTCCTTGCCCACGGTTTCCAGAATGCGGCGCTCCAGCAAGGATGCGACCAATTCATAGACGGTGGACTTGGGGCTGCCAATGCCGCTGGCGATATCATTCGGCCGCAGGGGCTGGCCGACTTCCTTGAGGAAATCAAGGATGTCGAATGCACGGTCCAGGCCTTTGGCGCGGCGTTTGATGGTGTCTTCGGTCATGGCAATTTCGGTCCGGTCGAAATGGTAGGGCTGGCGCAGGTCCACTGTGGGAGGGGGCTTGCCCCCGATGACGGCGTGTCAATCAACACCTCTGTTACTGATACACCGCTATCGGGGGCAAGCCCCCTCCCACATTTGATCTCTGGTGCTTAAGAGTGGGGCAATTTAGCCCTTTTTCTTGTAGGCCACACAATCAATCTCCACCTTGCAATCCACCATCATATTGGCCTGTACACAGGCCCGCGCCGGGGCATGTTCGGGTGTGAAGTATTCGCCGAAGACCTTGTTGAAACTCCAGAAGTCCCGAGGGTCTTCCAGCCATACGCCGACGCGCACTACGTCTTTGAGCTCGTAGCCGGCTTCTTCGAGGATCGCCACCACGTTGCGCATGGTCTGGCGGGTTTGTTCGATGATCCCGCCGGTGATGATTTCGCCGTCCACCGCAGGCACTTGGCCCGAGACGTACAGCCAACCGTCCGCTTCCACCGCGCGGGCGAAGGGACGAGGCTGGCCACCGCCGGCAGTACTGCCGGCTCCGTAACGAGTGATGCTCATAAAACGATGCTCCTGATTAAAAACGAATGTTCTTGAGAAATTCCGCCAGGCGCGGCGATTGAGGCCGCTCGAAGATATCCTTCGACGAGCCCTGCTCTTCAATCCGCCCCTGGTTCATGAATACGATCTTGTCCGAGACTTCATAGGCAAAGCGCATTTCGTGGGTGACCAGCAACATGGTCATGCCCTCTTCCGCCAGGCCTTTGATCACACTGAGCACTTCACCTACTAACTCCGGATCGAGGGCTGAGGTGACTTCGTCGAACAGCATCAAGCTGGGGTTCATCGCAATCGCACGGGCAATCGCGACACGCTGTTGCTGGCCGCCGGACAACTGGCTGGGGAAGTGATTGCGGCGCTCTAAAAGTCCTACGCGGTCCAGCCATTTTTCCGCCAAAGCCACGGCTTCATCCTTGCTCATCTTCTTGACCTTGAGCAGGCCCAGGGTGACGTTCTGCAAGGCGGTCAGGTGCGGAAACAGGTTGAACTGCTGGAACGCCATGCCGGTCATCGCCCGGTGCTGGGCGATGACGCGTTCGGGGTGGCGCACGCGCTTGCCGCCAATGTCGCTGTAGCCGATGGATTCGCCGTCCAGAGTGATCTGGCCGCCCTGGAACTCTTCCAGCAGGTTGACGCAACGCAGCAGCGTGGTCTTGCCCGAGCCGCTGGAACCGATCAAGGTCACTACGTTGCCGCGCTGCATGGACAGGTCGACGCCTTTGAGCACTTCCACATCGCCGTATTGTTTGCGCAGGCCGCGAATGTTCAGCAGCGGCTCGGTTGTTTGAGGTTGGTTCATGGCAAGGCCACCCGCTTTTCAATGTAGCGCCCGAATAACTCGATGGCGTAGTTGATGACAAAGAACATAAACCCGGCGAACAGGTAGAACTCCAGGGTCATGAAGGTACGTGCGATGACTTGCTGGGTACTGAGCAGCAACTCGGCCACGCCGATCACCGAGAGCAAGGTCGAGGCCTTGACGATCTCCGTGGAGGAATTGACCCAGGTCGGCAGGATCTGCCGCAATGCCTGGGGCAACAGCACGTAGGCCAGGGACTGGTAGAACGTAAGGCCAATCGCCTTACCCGCTTCCAGTTGCCCACGGGGAATGGCTTGCAGTGCGCCGCGCACGATTTCCGACACATGGGAGCCGCAGAACAGCGTGAGCCCGACGGCACCGGCCTGGAACGCGCTGATCTGCCAGCCGAGCGCCGGCAGCATGTAGAAACACGCCAACACCAACACGAACACCGGTGTGCCGCGGATCAAGTCCACATACAGGCGAAACGGCGCACGCATCCAGAATTTGCCGTAGGTCAGCACCAGCCCGGCGAAGATGCCGATCAGGGTGCCAAAGATAATCGCCAGCGCCGAGCAGTAGATGCTGGTCTGAAAGCCGGCCCAGAGGGTCTCTCGGGCTACCCACAACTCGTGTAGCCAACTGGGGGATTCGTACATAAAAACCCTCCTTAACGACGGATCGCCAGACGCTGTTCCAGGTAGCGGAGCAACATGGCAATGAGGTAACAGGCAGCCACGTAGAGCGCGGTCGTGACCAGCCAGGTTTCAATCACCCGGTAGCTTTCGACGTTGATCTTGCGGGCGTAATAGGTCAGCTCGGGCACCGCAATCGCAGCGGCGAGCGAGGTGTCCTTGAACAGCGAGATAAAGTTGTTCGAGAGCGCCGGCAGCACATTGCGCAACATCACCGGCACGGTGATATACGCACGGATACGCCACTCGCCGAGGCCAATCGCCAATCCGGCTTCACGCAGCCCCTTGGGAATATTCAACAGACCGGCGCGGAACACTTCGGTCAGGTAGGCACCGGCGTACAACGACAGCGTGATGATGAACGAGGGGATCTTGTCCAGCCGGATACCCAGGCTGGGCAAGGCGAAGTAGATCAACAGGATCAGCACCAGGATCGGGGTGTTGCGAATCACTGTCACATACACCGAGGCGAAGATGCGCAGCGCACGATGTTTGGACAGCATGGCAAACGCCATCAACAGGCCGATCACGCAGCCGATGGCGATCGACAGCAATGCCAGTTGCAGGCCAAGACCGAGCCCCGCCAGCAAGGTGTCGAAATCGCGCCACACGGCGGCAAAGTTCAACTGATAGTTCATGGTCGACAGTACCTAGTTGGGGCGCCTTGGCAGGCACCCCGGTTGTTCCGGATCACTTGAATTCAACAGGGAAACCAATCGCCGGTTCTGGCAGGTCGACACCGAACCACTGCTTGAACGAGGCTTTGTAGGTTGGGAATTCCACACCGGTCATGGCTTCATGCAGGGCAGTGTTGACGAAGTTCAGCCAGTCCTGATCACCACGCTTGACCGCGCACGCGTAGGTTTGCGGGCTCCAGGCGTAAGCCGGGCTGCGGTAGCGGCCGGGGTTCTGCACCATCAGGTATTTGACCGAGGATTGGTCGGTGGCGGCGGCATCGGCGCGACCGGAATTCACGGCCTGGTACATCAGGTCGACGCTGTCGTACTGGTCGACCTTGGCCTTGGGCAGCGCCTGGTGCACCAGTTCTTCGGCATACACGTTTTGCAGCACGGCCACGGTGACGCCATCGCCCGCCGCCTGCAGGTCTTCAATCTCTTTGTACTTGCTGTTGTTCGGCAGCAACAGGCCCACGCCTTCGCGGTAATAAGGCAGGGTGAACGCCACCTGCTGTGCACGGCTGGCGGTGACGGTGATGAACTGGCAGCTCATGTCGACTTTGTCCGTCAGCAGGTTGGGAATGCGCGCGTCAGACGACTGCACCACAAACTCGACCTTGCTCGGATCGTTGAACAAACCTTTGGCCACGATGCGGCCGATGTCGATATCAAACCCCTGCAACTTGCCATCCGCTCCCTGGAAGTGCCACGGCGCATTGGTACTGCCTGTACCCACGATCAAATGCCCACGTTTGAGCACGTTATCGAGCTTGCTGTCCGCCGCCTGCACAACGCCTGCGAGGGAAGCCGATGCGGCGAAGAGAAAAACACACGCTTTGAACACGGAAGGTCGGTGATGCATGACAAGCACTCCAGAAGTTGTGTATTCCGCTATACCGGAACTTAGTATGTAACAACGGAATAGACAGCAGAAAGTGTGCCATACGCGCTTAGCGAAAACTACGGCCTGGGTAAAGTCCTTGGTAATCAGATAGATAACGCGAGGCGTAAGATGCGGCGTTGCGCCAGCATCCGGATTCAGATTGCTACCCAAGGCCTCACAGGGGATCACAGCGCCATTGGCGTGCGTCACCGCCCCGTTACCGCGCACCCCGACGGTGCACCCGCCCCATGGAAAAATCCCTGTGCTGGACTAGCCTTTGGCACACACCCAACGACAAGGACTGCATTGCGATGAAGCTCAGTCTCACCCTGGTACTGCTTTCGTTTCTGGCCGCCGGCAGCGCTTCGGCCAACAACGACCGCCGCGAATGCAAAGAAGAATTGCGCAAGCTCAAAGAAGCCTTCGACATCAATTACAGCAGCCAAAACCACCACGGCTATCGCCGCGCCAAAGCGTCCAGTGACAATGAGGAATACCGCAAGTGCGCGAGTCAGGCACGCAAGGCCCGCGAACGCCTGGAGCGTGACGCGGACCTGTGAAGGTTGACAGTAGACGACGATGACCCTCGAGCTTACCGTTGGCAGAACCCCGCGCCGCTCGTAAGGAGATCATCATGGGGATTGCCACCGCGACCATTGCCAATGCCGAGGATTACCAGCGCGTACTGAGCACGTCGCGGCCGGTATTCCTGCTGTTTGTCTCAGATCACTGCCCGGGCTGCGCGATCTCCGGGCCGCTGTTCCAGAGGATTGCCCGCAAGTACCGCTCAGTGGTGAGCCTGGTACTTGATTGCGCGAAAACCCCGAGGCACCCGAAGGTTACGGGTACCCCAACGCTGCTGATTTATCTCAACGGCACACTGATGCAGACGTTCAGAGGGTTCGGCCCCGAGGACGAACAAGTGCAGACGATCGAAAACGCATTCATGCTCTATGCCCCCCACAAGCGTGCAAAACCACCTGCGTCACCCGCCGCTCCTCGACCGCAGCCACCGTCAGGCGCCAGCCCTCATGCTCCAGGCTATCGCCCACCACGGGCAGGCGGTCGAGCAGGCTCATCACCAACCCGGCCAGAGTCTGGTAATCCTCCGTCGCGACAACCTTGAAGCCGGTACGCTGACGAATCTGGGTCAGGTTCAAGGCGCCATTGGCACGGAAGCCATCGCCCTCTTCGACAATATCCGGCCCTTCGATCTCACTGGCATCCGGCAATTCACCGGCGATGGACTCGAGAATGTCGGTCATGCTCAACACGCCCATGAAGTCGCCGAATTCGTTGATCACAAAGGCGATGTGGGTCGATTCCTGACGCATCTGCTCCAGGGCGTTGAGGATCGAAAAACTCTCCAGCAGGTTGATCGCTCGACGCGCCAGGTGCTCTAGGTTCGGCTCGTTGCCGGCCAGGTATTCCTTGAGCAGTTCCTTTTTATGCACGAAGCCCAACGGCTCATCCACCACGCCGTTGCGGATCAACGGCAGGCGAGAGTAGGACGAATGCATCAATTTCAGGCGAATCGTGTCGGCATCGTCCGCCAGGTCGATAAAGTCGACCTTGGCCCGCGGCGTCATCAAGGTACGAATCGGCCGCTCGGCCAGTTGCAGCACGCCACTGATCATCACGCGTTCACGTCGATCAAACAGCGGGCCCTGATTGGCATCTGTCTCGCCCAGCAAGTCGGCCACGTCTTCGCCCACCTCTTCTACCGCCAGGCTGCGACCGCCGAGCAAGCGCATCACCGCATGGGCAGTACGCTCGCGCACCGGCAACACACCCTGCGCCGATTTCTTGCGACGGGCGCGGGCAATCTGGTTGAACACTTCGATCAGGATCGAGAAGCCAATGGCTGCGTACAGGTAACCCTTCGGAATATGGAAACCCAGGCCTTCGGCGGTCAGCGCAAAACCGATCATCATCAGGAAGCCCAGGCACAGCATGATCACTGTGGGATGGGCGTTCACGAAGCGCGTCAGCGGCTTGCTCGCCACGATCATCAGGCCGATGGAAATGATCACCGCGATCATCATCACCGCCAGCTCATCCACCATGCCCACGGCGGTAATCACCGCATCCAGGGAGAACACCGCATCAAGCACCACGATCTGCGCCACGATCGGCCAGAACATCGCATACGCCACGTTGCCCGTGCGCTGAGCCACATGCCCTTCAAGGCGCTCGTGCAATTCCATGGTGGCCTTGAACAGCAGGAATACACCACCGAACAGCATGATCAGGTCACGACCGGAGAAACTCTTGTCGAACACCTCGAAAAGCGGCTGGGTGAGGGTCACCAACCACGAAATACTCGCCAGCAGGCCAAGGCGCATCAGCAATGCCAGGGACAAACCGATCAACCGCGCACGGTCACGCTGCTCCGGTGGCAACTTGTCCGCCAGGATCGCGATAAACACCAGGTTGTCGATACCCAGCACCAGTTCCAGCACAATCAAGGTCAACAGGCCGAGCCAGGCCGTTGGATCCGCTAACCATTCCATTTATATAAATCTCTATCTAGGTTTCAGAATGCCGGACACGGCAAAGCGCGGTCAGTGGACCGGAACAAGGTTAGCAGTCGGAATACGGGATGTTTCAGCGGGAACGGCAGCAGCGGATGTCTTGGGGAAAGACGACTGGGGGGCTCCGAGAGGGTGTTCATGCAAATCCTGAAATAACAAAAGGACTTTAATCCTACAGGCGAAAAGCAAATTTCCCACAACGCAAAACTATTACAAAACCTGTCTTTGAAACCCGTGCCCCTGTGGGAGGTGGCTTGCTCCCTCACACAGGGGACCCCATGCATTCTGAAGGTCGGGTTACCAGAACCGCTGCTGGGTCAACCGGCTCCACCAGGTCAGCAGCACCCGGTCCACCGAACCGCTGGCCGCCAGGCCCACGCGCTCTTGCAGGCTTTTGCGCTCGGCATAGTGCAGGTGGAACACCTCGGCGGTCTTGGCCTTGGTGGCCAGGTATTCGTCGCTGGTTTGCAGCTCGTCGACCAACTGTTTGTCGAGGGCTGCAACGCCGAGCCACACTTCACCCGTGGCCACGTCATCAATCGCCAACTGCGGGCGATACCGCGACACGAAGTTCTTGAACAGTTGATGAGTGATATCCAGGTCTTCCTGAAACTTCTCGCGGCCCTTTTCGGTGTTTTCGCCAAACACGGTGAGGGTGCGTTTGTATTCGCCGGCGGTCAGCACTTCAAAGTCGATATCGTGTTTTTTGAGCAGGCGATTGACGTTGGGCAACTGCGCCACTACGCCGATGGAGCCCAGGATGGCAAACGGCGCGCTGATGATCTTCTCGCCGATGCACGCCATCATGTAACCGCCGCTGGCCGCGACCTTGTCGATGCACACGGTCAATGGCACGCCCGCCTGGCGGATACGCGCTAATTGTGACGAGGCCAAGCCGTAGCTGTGCACCATGCCACCACCACTTTCCAGACGCAGCACCACTTCGTCCTTGGGCGTGGCCAAGCTCAGCAATGCGGTGATTTCATGGCGCAGGCTCTCGGTCGCCGAGGCCTTGATGTCACCGTCGAAATCCAGCACGAACACCCGTGGCTTGGCCTCGGGTTTTTTCTTACTGTTCTTCTTTTCAGTTTTGCTTTCGGACTTGCGCAGCGCTTTGAGCTGGTCCTTGTCGAGCAGGCTCGACTCCAGGCGCTCGCGCAGGCCCTTGTAGAAATCATTGAGCTTGCTGACCTGCAGTTGGCCGGCGGATTTGCGACGACCTTTACTGCGCAGTGCGGCGAAGCTGATCAGTACCACCAGAATAGCGACCACCAGGGTGACAGTCTTCGCCAGGAAGCTGGCATATTCGGCCAAAAAATCCATGTGACTCCTTACAAGTGCATTTACAAGAGCAGTGCGCCAGGCGCGGATTGCCCAAGCATACCGATGGCACCGCATTCGGGCCAGTGATCAAACCGTTGGCAGCCAAGGCCTCTAAGGAGCTTTTAAAACAAGCGTATGTTTTTTCATTGACAGCTCCCTGGCATCCCCATAACCTCGCCAGACTTTCAACGTACCGGGAAAACGGACGTGGGCAGCATCTATTTGATTCGACATGGCCAGGCCTCCTTCGGTGCAGACGACTATGACGTCCTGTCGCCCGTTGGTGTGGAGCAGGCACAAGTGCTCGGTCGCCACCTGGCGGACATGGGCATCGTGTTCGACCGCTGCGTGGCCGGCGACCTGCGCCGCCAGCAGCACACCGCCACGGCTGCCTTCGATCAATACCGCGCCCTTGGCCTGCCGGTTCCGGTCTTGGAAACCGACAGCGCCTTCAACGAATTCGATGCTGAAGCTATCATCCGCGCCCTGCTCCCCGACCTCCTCACCACCGAACCCGACGCCCTGGACATCCTGCGCAATGCCGCGCAGAACCGCAGCGAATTCCAACGCATCTTCGCCCTGATCATCGAACGCTGGTTGGCCGGCACTTATGACACGCCGGGACTGGAAAGCTGGCTGGGGTTTGTCGAGCGCGTTCAGGGTGGCTTGCAACGCATTCTCGATGCCGCAGACAACACACAGAAAATCGCCGTGTTCACCTCCGGCGGCACCATCACTGCCCTGCTCCACCTGATTACCCGAATGCCTGCTACACAGGCTTTCGAACTGAACTGGCAAATTGTTAACACCTCGCTCAACCAGCTGAAATTCCGCGGTCGCGAGGTGGCACTGGCTTCCTTCAACAGTCATAGCCACTTGCAACTGTTGAAGGCGCCGCAACTCATCACCTTCCGATGAAGTGCGGCCAACCGTGACCCCAAGGTCACTGGACTCCACCCAAAAGGATCGAAACCATGACTGACGTAGCCAAAGCTGTAGAAGCAATGAAAGCCAAATTCAACCCAAGCGCTGCCGACGGCTTGGACCTGGTATTCGGTTTCCGTATCGATGACACCAAGAAC
The DNA here is from genome assembly GCF_052113765.1 of Pseudomonas sp. W22_MBD1_FP4. Classification (NCBI taxonomy): domain Bacteria; kingdom Pseudomonadati; phylum Pseudomonadota; class Gammaproteobacteria; order Pseudomonadales; family Pseudomonadaceae; genus Pseudomonas; species Pseudomonas sp. W22_MBD1_FP4. The sequence continues at coordinate 16,766 of NZ_JBGQOI010000036.1, forward strand.
TTTTCCCTGGTCGTCAAAGACAAAACCTGCGAACTGCATGAAGGTGAAAACCCAGACGCACAAGTGACCCTGGTCATGGACAGCGCGACCCTGGAAGGCATCGTCGACGGTTCGACTGACGGCATGCAGGCCTTCATGGGCGGCAAACTGCGCACTGAAGGCGACATGATGCTGGCGATGAAACTGAGTGAGCTGTTCCCTTCCTGATTCACAGGCAAGCTTGCATCTCGATCCCGCCTCTCCAGGCGGGATTTTTTTTGCCAACTAACCTGGGATCAATCAAGGTCCGAGGCGGCAGCTCAGCAGTGCAACTCAGACCTTCGGTTGCAGCAGCAACGCCACCAACGCACTCCACCCCGTCTGATGGGACGCCCCCAACCCGCGCCCGGTTTCCCCGTGAAAATACTCATGGAACAACACCAGATCACGGCTGAGCGGGTCCGCTTCCAACTGCGAATACCCCGCCATCGATGGCCTACATCCATTGTCATCCCTTAGAAACAGCCCGGTCAGCCGCTGACTGAGGCCTTCAGCCACTTCCTCCAGGGATGACAGATACCCGCTGCCCGTTGGGTACTCCACCGAGAAGTTATCCGCGTAGTACCGATGAAACTCACGCAGCGATTCAATCAGCATGTAATTGACAGGCATCCACACGGGCCCACGCCAATTCGAGTTGCCGCCATACAATCGTGAGTCGGACTCGCCAGGCTGGTAACGCGCGCTGAGGGTGTCGCCGTTCATCTTCAGCGCCAGGGGCTGCTCGGCGAAGGCTTTGGACAGCGAGCGCACGCCAAACGCAGAGAGGAACTCACTGTCCTCCAACATGCGTCGAAGCAGGTCCTTTGTGCGTTCGCCCCGCAACAACGCCAGCAACAAGCGATTGCCCTGCCCCGGCTCGTTCCAGCGTGAGACCAATTTAGCCAAGTCCGGCCGGTGTTTCATAAAGCCCAGCAACCGTTGGCGCAAACCCTCCAGGCCTTCATGCTCGCGCTGCTCCAGCACCAGCACGGCGAACAACGGCATCAGGCCGACGATGGAGCGCAAACGTACCGGCTCGTTCTGCCCATCGGGGCTGTGCAGCACGTCGTAGAAGAACAGGTCCTGCTCATCCCACAAACCTTCGGCACTGTCATCGACCCGGTTAATGGCACCGGCGATATACAGGAAATGTTCGAAAAACTTCACCGCAATATCCACGTACACGGCATTGCGCCTGGCCAGCTCCAGGGCGATGCGCATCAGGTCCAGGGCATACGCGGCAACCCACGCTGTGCCGTCGGCCTGGTCCAACTGATACCCCGGCGGCAATGCCGCCGAACGGTCAAACAACGCAATGTTATCCAGCCCGAGGAAACCGCCCTGGAACAAGTTGCGGCCCTCGGCGTCCTTGCGGTTGACCCACCAGGAAAAATTCAGCAGCAGCTTATGGAAAATCCGCTCTAGAAAATCCATGTCGCCTACACCGGTCAACGCCTTGTCCTGCTGGTAAACCCGCCAAACGGCCCAGGCATGCACCGGCGGGTTCGCATCATCGAAGCGCCATTCATAAGCCGGCAGTTGGCCGTTGGGATGCATGAAGCGATCCTTCACCAGCAGTAACAACTGTTGCTTGGCGTAACCCGGATCGATCAGCGCCATCGCCACTGCCTGAAAGCCCTGGTCCCACGAGGCATACCACGGGTATTCCCAGGTGTCGGGCATGGAAAGGATGTCGAAGTTGGACAGGTGCCGCCAATGGGTATTACGGATATGCAGGCGCTCAGTCGGCGGCGCGGGCAGGGCTGGGTCACCATCGAGCCATTGGTTCACGTCGAAATAGTAGAGCTGCTTGGACCACAACAAGCCAGCCAGGGCTTGGCGCTGCACATTGCGCGCGTCCGCATCGCCAATGCCCTGTTGCAGCGCCGCATAGAAGTCATCGGCTTCCTGACGACGTTGCTCGAACAATTTACGGGCGTTGGCCGCGGGCGCATCCACGGGGGCAAAGCGCAGGTACAAGGTTTTGCTTTCCTGCCCTGCCAGTTCAAGGATGAACCGCGCGGCAACCTTGGTACCGGTGTCCCGGCGAATCGCCGATTGAGCGCCACCGACCACGTAATCGTTGATGCCATCCTTGAACGGGCCCGGTGCCACCTGCCCGTCCAGCTTGACGACATTGCTTTCGTTTTCGCAGAACAACCATTCCAAGCCATCCTGGCCCCAGGCACTCAGATAACGATCCGGCAATTCATGATGACGGGCCAACACCTGCTCGCCGTCCAGCCGCAACTGCGGCTTGGGCGCATCAAAGGTCCAGCTCCAGTCGTTACGCGCCCACAGTTGAGGCATTACCTGCAAACGCGTCGGCTGCTCCGAGCGGTTATGCACCGTGACCCGCATGAAAATATCGTCAGGCTGCTGCTTGGCGTACTCGACGCTGACATCGCAATAGCGGTTGTCCTCAAACACGCCGGTATCGAGGATTTCATACTCGGCATCACCCAGCCCGCGACGGGCGTTCTCGGTGATCAGGTCAGCATAGGGAAAGGCGGCATGGGGGTATTTGTAGAGCATGCGCATGTAGGCATGACTCGGTACGCCATCGACGAAAAAGTACAGTTCCTTGACGTCCTCGCCATGGTTGCCCTCGGCGTTGTTGAGACCGAACAACCGCTCCTTGAGGATCGCATCGCGCTCGTTCCACAGCGCCAGCCCGAGGCACCAGCGTTGCGCCTTGTCGCTGAAACCGGCCAGGCCGTCCTCACCCCAACGGTAGGCGCGGCTGCGCGCGTGTTCATGGGGAAAGTAGCGCCAGGCATCGCCATCGGCGCTGTAGTCTTCACGCACGGTGCCCCATTGGCGTTCACTCAGGTATGGGCCCCATTCGCGCCAACGCTCGGCGTCTTCAGTGGCCAGGCGTTGGCCTTCAATCGTTTGCGTTACGGGCGTGGCCGTCATTGGGTCCTCCATCGCCGACAAGGTGAGGAGCAGTGTAGAACCCATCCACACCCGCGTGCACATGAAGACTTGGAAGAGAATGCCGTTCATTCATTTGCAGAATGAAGTCCAGAGGAATCTTCGTTTGCAAGCGCACCTGGGGCCCAACAAAATCCAGTAAAAGACCATCACCCTCTCCACCGTCATCAGGAATTTTTCTATGCCCAGTACCGCACATGTCAGCCCAGACGAGATCCGCAAGGGGTTTTCCAAGGCCATGTCCGATATGTACCGAGATGAAGTTCCCCTGTATGGCGCGCTGATGGAGTTGGTAGCCAAGACCAATAGCCGCGTGCTCGACAGCGAACCGAGCCTGGCGCAACAGCTGCAACGCACCGGCGAAATCCAGCGTCTCGACATGGAACGCCACGGCGCCATTCGCTTGGGCACAGCAGCGGAATTGGCCACAATCAGCCGCCTGTTTGCGGTGATGGGCATGCAGCCCGTGGGCTACTACGACCTCACGCCAGCCGGCGTGCCGGTGCATTCCACAGCATTTCGCGCGGTGCATGAACACGCGCTGCAAGCCAGCCCGTTTCGGGTGTTCACCTCCCTGCTGCGCCTGGAATTGATCGAGAATGCCGAACTTCGCGCCTTCGCCGAAACTGCATTGGCAAAGCGCTCGATCTTCACCCCCGGCGCCCTGGCGCTTATCGAAAAAGCGGAAACAAACGGCGGCCTCAACGCCGACGATGCCGCCGAATTCATCCGCCAGGCCCTGGAAACCTTCCGCTGGCACCACACCGCCACCGTTACCGCCGCGCAGTACCAGCAACTCAGTGACCAGCACCGCCTGATCGCCGATGTGGTGGCCTTCAAGGGGCCGCACATCAACCACCTCACCCCGCGCACCCTGGACATTGATCAGGTACAGACCGCCATGCCCGGCAAGGGCATCACCCCCAAGGCTGTGATCGAAGGCCCACCGCGCCGCCAGTGCCCGATCCTGCTGCGCCAGACCAGCTTCAAGGCCCTCGACGAAGCCATCGCCTTCACCGACGCCCAAGGCAGCCACAGCGCCCGCTTCGGTGAAATCGAACAGCGTGGCGTCGCCCTCACGCCCAAAGGCCGCGCCCTCTACGACCAACTGCTGAACGCCGCCCGCGACGAACTGGGCGCGTTCCCCAACGAATCCAACGCCGCGCGCTACATGCACTTGATGGAACAACACTTCCAGGCCTTCCCCGACAACCACGGGCAGATGCGCGAACAAGGCTTGGCGTACTTCCGCTACTTCGCCACGGAACAAGGCCTGGCGGCACGCGGCCAAGCCGATCAACCACGCACATTGCAAGCACTGATCGCCGCCGGTCATGTGGATGTAGAGCCGTTGGTGTATGAGGATTTTCTGCCGGTAAGTGCGGCGGGGATTTTCCAGTCGAATTTGGGGGATGCGGCACAGAGTCATTACGCCGCCAATTCAAACCAGGCGGAATTCGAAAAGGCGTTGGGGCGCAAGACCATCGATGAATTGCAGCTGTACAGCGAGACCCAACAGCGCTCGATCGATGCATGCACTGAAGCGCTGCTGGCTTGAAAGACAGCGTCCACCCGGCTCGACAGCACAATCCGTGCGCTGCAAAACGTCCCCAGAGCCGGGCGGACGGGGCGCATCATAAGGAGTGATTCCCACGATGTCCCTCAGTCAAATCTGAACAAACCTTGCCGCGTTTCAGGCGTCGAGGCGCCCTGCGATTTCGTCCTTGATCAGCAGGCGTTTCTTCTTCAACACCTCCACCACCGTGTCGTCGGCCTTTTCTGATTCCGCCCGGAGCACCTCGCCGTCGGCAGCGTCGTATTGGGTGAGCAGCGAGTCCAGCCGTTTATCGCTCGCCCTGCGTTCGTGAACGACTTCCTTGCTCAAACCCAAATCCTGATACAGGTCGTGTTTCACTGGCATGACGTACCTCCGCAAGTTGATCAATGGCCTACGCCCTTGAAGCTAGACCATTGCAAAGGGTCTTGTCATGTTTGAAGTCAATACGTCCCCGTTCGTCGCGGCAACGGCAATGGGATCAAACCTTCGCGGCGCCCGGCCCTCCACAGTAGATCGTCACTTGAGGGAGACCGGTTTCATGACTAACGCCGCAACCACTGTCGACACCCTATGCATCAACACCCTGCGCACCCTGGCGATGGACGCCGTGCAGAAGGCCAACTCCGGCCATCCGGGCACGCCCATGGGCCTGGCGCCGGTGGGATACACGCTGTGGAGCCGGTTTCTGCGCTATCACCCCGAGCATCCCGACTGGCCCAACCGTGACCGATTTGTGTTGTCAGTGGGGCATGCATCCATGCTCTTGTATTCGCTGCTGCACTTGGCCGGTGTGAAAGAAATTGATGCCCATGGCAAGCGCACCGGGCACCCGGCGATCAGCCTGGACGATATCAAGCAATTCCGTCAGGCCGACTCCAAGACGCCGGGGCATCCGGAATACCGCATGACCACAGGCGTGGAAACCACCACAGGCCCCCTTGGCCAGGGCTGTGCCAACAGCGTGGGCATGGCGATGGCCGAGCGTTGGCTGGCTGAGCGCTTTAACCACGATGACCAGGTGCTGTTCGATTACAACGTCTACACCCTGTGTGGCGACGGCGACATGATGGAGGGCATCAGCAGCGAAGCGGCGTCGATGGCCGGCCATTTGAAGCTGGATAACCTGTGCTGGATCTACGACAACAACACCATCAGCATCGAAGGCCACACTGAGCTTGCCTTCAGCGAAGACGTGATCAAGCGTTTCCAGGCCTATGGCTGGCACACCTTGCACGTCACCGATGCCAACGACTTGCAGGCACTGAGCGCAGCCCTGGAGACCTTTCAGGCGAATACCGGCGCGCCGACGCTGATCGTGGTCGACAGCGTGATCGGCTACGGTTCGCCCCACAAGCACAACACCGCCGCCGCCCATGGCGAGCCGTTGGGTGATGACGAAATCCGCCTGACCAAAGCTGCGTATGGTTGGCCGCAGGATTCCAGCTTCCTGGTGCCCGATGAGGCGCGCACGCTCTTGCGCGACGCCCTGCACGCCCGCGCCGAACCGCTCTACCAGCAATGGAACCAGACCCTGGCCCGTCTCGACCCTCAATTGGCCGATGAACTACGGCGGATGCGCGCCGGGGAGATGCCCGAGCACTGGCAGGCTGACCTGCCCGACTTTGCCGCCGATGCCAAGGGCGTCGCCAGCCGCGCGGCGGGTGGCGAGGTACTGAATGCCTTCGCCCAGCAAATCCCCTGGCTGCTCGGCGGCTCGGCGGACTTGTCGCCTTCGACCAAAACCAACCTCACCTTCGACGGTGCCGGGCGCTTCAGCGCCGATGACTACAGCGGGCGCAACCTGCATTTCGGTATTCGCGAACACGCCATGGGCGCCATTGCCAATGGCATGGCGCTGTCGTATTTGCGGCCGTACACCTCGACCTTCCTGGTGTTCAGCGACTACATGAAACCGCCGATCCGTCTGGCGGCGATCATGGAGTTGCCGGTGGTGTTCGTGTTTACCCACGACTCCATCGGCGTGGGTGAAGATGGGCCGACGCACCAGCCCATTGAGCACCTGACGCAGTTGCGCGCCACGCCAGGGTTGCTGACCCTTCGCCCTGGCGACGCCAACGAAACCCTGGAGCTGTGGAAAGTTGCGCTGGCGCAAACCCATCGGCCGAGCTGTGTGGTGCTGTCACGCCAGCCGCTGCCGACTCTGGATCGCACGCAATACGCAGCGGCGACCGGTGCAGCCAAAGGCGCTTATGTGTTGGCGGGGGCGGATAAACCCCAGGTAATTTTGATCGGTACCGGCAGCGAAGTCAGCCTGGCGGTGGCGGCCTATGAACAGCTCAAGTGCGAAGGGATTGCCGCACAAGTCGTCTCGATGCCGAGCTGGGAGTTGTTTGAAGAACAGGACCAGGCCTATCGCGACAGTGTGTTGCCGCCAGCGGTGACGGCACGTGTGGTGGTGGAACAGGCCGGGCCTTTGGGGTGGGACCGCTATGTCGGGCAAACCGGCGCCAAGGTGGTGATGAGCAGCTTCGGGGCTTCGGCGCCGTTGGCGAAGTTGCAGGAGAAGTTTGGGTTTACGGTGGAGCATGTGGTGAAGCAGGCCAAGGCACAAATCCAACTGACCAGACACTGATCACTCTGTGGGAGGGGGCTTGCCCCCGATAGCTATCTGTCAGGCACTTGATGGGGTGACTGACCCACCGCTATCGGGGGCTTGCCCCCTCCCACATGTGGACCTGTTTAACTGTTAGATCAACGCTCGGGCCAGGAATGGCGCAGTCCGGCTTTTCTTGCTCTTGGCAACTTTTTGCGGCGTACCGCTGGCCACCACTTGCCCGCCCAAATCCCCTGCCCCCGGACCGATATCGATCACCCAGTCACTCTGGGCCACCACACGCATTTCATGCTCGACCACCACCACCGTGTGCCCTGCATCCACCAAGTGATTGAGCTGGCTGAGCAGGCGATCCACATCCCGTGGATGCAGCCCGGTCGTTGGCTCATCCAACACATACAAGGTCGACCCACGGGCATTGCGTTGCAGCTCGGTGGCCAATTTGATCCGCTGCGCTTCCCCCCCGGACAGTTCGGTAGCCGGTTGACCCAGTCGCAGATAACCCAGGCCGATATCCCGCAGCACCTGCAACGAGCGCAGTACCCCTGGCTGCTCGGCAAAGACCTCGACTGCCTGCTCGACGGTCAGCCCGAGCACCTGAGCGATGCTCAAGCCTTGCCATTTGATCGCCAACGTCTCGGGGTTGTAGCGCGCGCCATGGCAGGTCGGACAGGGTGCGTACACACTCGGCATAAACAACAACTCGACGCTGACAAAGCCCTCGCCCTCGCAGTTCGGGCAACGGCCCTTGGCGACGTTGAAGGAGAACTGGCCCGCATCGTAATGGCGCTTCTTTGCCGCAGGCGTGGCGGCGAACAGTTTGCGCACGTTGTCGAACAGCCCGGTGTAGGTCGCCAGGTTGGAACGTGGCGTACGGCCGATGGGTTTCTGATCCACCTGCACCAGGCGTCGGATCTGTTCCAGCCCGGCGCTGATGCGCCCGCCACTGGTTTGTGGCGTCTCATCTTCCAGGCTCGGCTCTTCGTCGTTCTCCACCACACGCCCAAGGCCACTGCCCACCAATTCCAGCAGCGCCTGGCTGACCAGGCTGGACTTGCCCGAGCCGGAAATGCCGGTCACTGAGGTGAAGCAGCCCAAGGGAAAATCCACGTTCAGACCATTGAGGTTATTGCGCGTCACGCCCTCCAACTTCAACCAACCACTGGGTTCGCGGCGAGAGGGATTTGATGTACGCCGCTCGGCGAACAAATACTCACGGGTCTGCGACGCCTCTACGTCAGCCAACCCAGCAGGTGGCCCGCTGTACAGCACTTGCCCGCCATGCTCGCCAGCGGCCGGGCCGACGTCGATCAACCAGTCGGCGCGGCGCATGGTTTCCAAGTCGTGCTCCACCACAAACAACGAATTACCGGCGGCCTTCAAGCGCTCAAGCGCGGTGAACAACGCCTCGCCATCCGCCGGATGCAAGCCCGCCGAAGGCTCATCCAGCACATAGATCACTCCAAACAATTGCGAGCCCAATTGCGTGGCCAAGCGTAAACGTTGCAACTCCCCGGACGACAAGGTCGGTGTGCTGCGCTCCAGGGACAGATAACCCAGGCCCAATTCGATCAAGGTGCTGACCCGCTCCAGCAAGTCCTGGGCGATACGCTGCGCAGCCAGGCGCTTCTCCACCGAGAGCTTCATCGTGTCCTGCCCCGCCGCCACCGGCCGCAGCAGTTCGGCCAGCTGCGACAACGACAGCTGCGACAACTCGCCAATATCCACCCCGGCAAACTTCACCGAGAGCGCCGCCTTGGTCAGCCGCTTGCCTTCACACAGCGGGCAGGCGCTGCCCTGCATGAACTGCGACACGCGCTTTTTCATCAGCGCGCTTTGGGTGTGGCTGAAGGTGTGCAGGATGTAGCGCCGCGCGCCGCTGAACGTGCCCTGGTAACTAGGCTCCAGCTTGCGCTTCAACGCCTCGCGGGTTTGCTCCGGGGTGAAACCGGCATACACCGGCACAGTGGGGGTTTCTTCGGTGAACAGGATCCAGTCGCGCTGCTTTTTCGGCAGGTCGCGCCATGGGATATCCACGTCATAGCCCAAGGTCACCAGAATATCGCGCAGGTTCTGGCCCTGCCACGCCAACGGCCAGGAGGCCACCGCGCGCTGGCGAATGCTCAGCGAAGGGTCGGGCACCATCAGCGCCTCGGTCACTTCATACACGCGGCCCAGGCCATGACATTGCGGGCACGCACCCTGGGGCAGGTTCGGCGAAAAGTCCTCGGCATACAGCATCGCTTGCCCCGCAGGGTAGCTGCCGGCGCGGGAATAGAGCATGCGGATCAGGCTCGATAACGTGGTGACGCTGCCCACCGAAGATCGCGCGCTGGGCGTGCCACGCTGCTGTTGCAGGGCCACGGCGGGCGGCAGGCCTTCGATGCTGTCCACGTCGGGCACGCCAACCTGGTCGATCAGGCGCCGCGCATAAGGCGCCACCGATTCGAAGTAGCGCCGCTGGGCCTCGGCATACACCGTGGAAAACGCCAGGGACGACTTGCCCGAACCCGACACGCCGGTAAACACCACCAGGGCATCCCGGGGAATATCCACGTCGACGTTTTGCAGGTTGTGCTCGCGGGCGCCGCGCACCCTGACAAAGCCTGGGCGTTGGGCAGTGATCGCAGGGATGTTGCGCTGTGAAGTCATGGTCAACCTTATCGTGCGGTGAGCACGCTGCGCACCCGTAGCGTCAGGGCTTCGGGGCTGTAGGGCTTGCTCAGCAGATGAATGTCGGGGCTCAGCAGGTGGTTGCTGGAGAGGATGTCGCGGGTGTGACCGGAAGTGAACAGCACCGGCACGGGCGGGGTTTGTGCACGGGCCCAGGCGGCCAGGTCGGTGCTTTTAAGGCGGCCGGGCATGACCACGTCGGTAAAAATCAACTCGGGTTGCAGGCCAGCTTTGAGCTTCGACATGGCCTGGTCGCCGTCCTCGGCGGTGATCACGGTGTAGCCCGACTGTTCGAGCACGTCCACCACCGTCAGGCGCACGCCTTCATTGTCTTCGACCACCAGGATCGTTTCCTGGCCGCCTACGGACGCAACGGGCTCGTCTGACGCTTCAAGGCACTCCTCGCCCAGGCTGCGCGGGAAGTACAACTGCACCACGGTGCCCTGGCCTTCTTCGCTGCTGACCTCGACATGCCCGCCACTTTGACGCACAAAGCCGAACACCATACTCAAGCCCAGGCCGGTACCGTGACCGTCGCGCTTGGTGGTGAAGAACGGTTCGAACACCCTGGCCTGGATCCCAGGTGGCATGCCCACCCCGGTGTCGGTGACCGCCAGGCGCACATATTCTCCGGGACTGACGCTCTTGCCGATGCAATCGCCGGGGTTAAGGATGATGTTTTCGCCGCTGATGCGGATCACCCCCTCACCTTTCATGGCGTCGCGGGCATTGATCGCCAGGTTGAGCAACGCATTTTCCAACTGGTTACGGTCGACGTTGATGCTCCAGGAATCCTGGGGCAACTGCACATCGATATGAATGGTTTCTCCCAGTGCGCGCTGCAACAGTTCGCCAAGGCCGGCATAGATGCGTTGCGGGTTGTACACCGCCGGCGACAACGGCTGGCGGCGGGCAAAGGCCAGCAGTTGCGCCGACAGCTTGGCCCCGCGCTCCACTGCCGCGATGGCCGCGTTGACGCGGCGCTGCACCTGGGCATTGTCTGGCTCATGGCGGGCCAGCAAGTGCAGATTGCCGGCGATCACTTGCAACAGGTTATTGAAGTCGTGGGCCACGCCGCCGGTGAGGCCGCCGATGGCTTCGAGTTTTTGCGATTGGCGCAACTGGTCCTCGGCACTGGAGCGCGCCTGCACTTCAGCGGCCACCCGTTGTTCGAGGTTATGGGTGAGTTCCTGGCGCACCTGTTCGGACTTCACCAGTTCGGTGGTATCGACCACAATCGCCAACACGCCGGCCGGTTGCTGGTTGTCGCCGGCGACGGGGCTGTAATACAAATCCAGCCACACGGTTTCCGGCTGGCCATTGCGCAGCAGCACCAGGTCTTTGTTGTTGAAGGACAGAGTGCCGCCGGCCAGACAGGTGTCCACCACATGGCGATTGAAATCCGCCACCTCCGGCCAACCCAACTCCACCGGAGCCCCCAGCAAAGACGGGTGGCGGCCGCCGGCAAAGACCGAGTAACTGTCGTTGTAAATCATGTACCCGGCCCGCCCCCACAACATCACCATCGGCATCGGCGATGCGAGCATCATCTGCACGTTACAGACCAGGCTGGTGGACCACTGGTTAATGGGACCGAGGTCCGTGGTCGACCAATCGAACGCGCGAATACGCTGGGCCATTTCACCGGCCCAACCTTCACAGCCGTGGGGGTTGGATAAAAATTGCATCGTTCGGCTCAGTGCAAAAGAGAAGACAGTCGCCATTTTTGGAGCTTACACGGAGCAGATGGTTTCATCTGGTATTAATTTGGGGTCACCTCAGTGGAAATCCCGGCTGCGCACAGACATGCCTTCCAGCAACGGCGTGAGGTCGGTGAGCCGCCCGGCGATCAGATGGCGCACCTCGCCGACCGCCTCCCAGCGCCCGTCTACCTTGAGCAAGCGCGACCCCACCAGCGCCTGGCGCTGACGTTCGGCCAGGTCGCGCCAAACCACCACATTGAGATTGCCGAACTCATCTTCCAAGGTGACAAAGGTCACACCGCTGGCCGTGCCCGGACGTTGCCGCCCCGTGACCAACCCCGCGACACTCACATTACGCCCATGCTCCACCGCCATCAGCTCGCGGGAGCTGCGACAACGCCGCTTGCGCAGCTCATCGCGCAACAATGCCAGCGGGTGCGGGCCGAGAGTGGTGCCGACGGTGGCGTAATCAGCCTGCAAGTCCTCGCCGACCGTCGGTGCCGGTAAAGCGACCACGGCTTCGTCGGGGCTGGGCAGCCCGGCGAACAGCCCCAATTGTTTGTGCACCCCCGCCACGTCCCAGCGGGCTTGGTGCCGGTTTCCAGCCAGGGCACGCAGGGCGCCGGCGTCGGCCAGCAACGCCTGGGCACGGGCGTCCAGACCGGCGCGCTGGTCCAGATCAGCAATGTCGCTGAAACCTGTGCCAGGGCGGGCGGCCTCGATGCGCCGACCATCCTCTTCACGAAACCCCGCGATCATGCGCAAGCCCATACGGATCGCCGGTTGCTGGCCGTCAATGGGTTCCAGGCTGCAATCCCAGTCGCTGGCCTGCACATCCACCGGGCGAATCTGCAAGCGATGGCGCCGTGCGTCCTGCAGTATCTGGTCCGGGCTGTAGAACCCCATAGGCCAGCTGTTGATCAACGCGCAGGCGAAGGCCGCCGGCTCGTGGCATTTGAGCCAGCAACTGGCGTAAGTCAGCAAGGCGAAACTGGCCGCATGGGACTCAGGAAAGCCATAGCTGCCAAAGCCCTTGATCTGCTCGAAAATCTGCGCGGCAAACTCCTCGGTGTAGCCGTTTTTCAGCATGCCGGTGCGCAAGCGGTCCTGGTGGGGTTCCAGGCCGCCGTGACGTTTCCACGCGGCCATGGAGCGGCGCAACTGGTCGGCCTCGCCAGGGCTGTAGTCGGCGGCGACCATGGCGATCTGCATCACTTGCTCCTGGAACAGCGGAATGCCCAGGGTGCGTTTCAATACGCTTTCAAGTTCCGGTGAAGGGTAGGTGGTTTTTTCTTCCTTGTTACGTCGTCGCAGATACGGATGCACCATCCCTCCCTGGATCGGACCGGGTCGCACAATAGCGACCTCGATCACAAGGTCATAAAACGTCTGCGGCTTGAGCCGGGGCAGCATCGACATCTGCGCCCGCGACTCGATCTGAAATACGCCAATGGTGTCGGCCTTGCTGATCATCGCGTAGGTGGCCGGGTCTTCCTTGGGGATCGTCGCCAGGGCCAGGTCGAGGTTACGGTGGCGGCGCAGCAAATCGAAACAGCGGCGAATCGCACTGAGCATGCCCAAGGCGAGGATATCCACCTTGAGCAGGCCCACGGCATCCAGATCGTCCTTGTCCCATTGGATAATGGTGCGCTCGGCCATGGCCGCGTTTTCCACCGGCACCAGAGTGTCCAGCGGGTATTCGGAAATCACGAAACCGCCGGGATGTTGGGACAGGTGCCGGGGAAAACCGATCAGTTGCTGGGTGAGCGTGAGCACACGGCGCAGGATCGGGCTGTCCGGGTCGAAGCCGCCTTCACGCAGGCGTTCCAGCGGAGGCGCATCATCACTCCAGCGCCCGCAGCAGTCGGCCAGGGCGTTGATCTGGTCCGGCGGCAACCCAAGGGCCTTGGCCACATCGCGCACCGCACCGGCGGCGTGGTAGCTGCTGACCACCGCCGTCAGCGCCGCGCGGGTGCGGCCGTAGCGCTGGAAAACGTACTGCAGCACTTCTTCGCGGCGTTCGTGCTCGAAGTCCACGTCGATATCCGGTGGCTCGTTGCGCTCCTCTGACAGGAAGCGCTCAAACAGCATATTCGTAAGGCTCGGGTTGATCTCGGTAATGCCCAAGGCAAAACACACCGCCGAGTTGGCCGCCGACCCGCGGCCCTGGCACAGGATCGAACGGCTGCGGGCGAAGCGCACAATATCGTGCACGGTGAGGAAATAACTTTCGTAACCCAGTTTGCTGATCAATGTCAGTTCGTGATTGATCTGCTGCATGGTCTTGGCGTCGATTCCGTGAGGCCAACGCAGGGCGATGCCTTCTTCGGTGACGGCGCGCAGCCAGGATTCGGCGTCATGCCCCTCGGGCACCAATTCGCGCGGGTAGTGATAACGCAACTGGCCGAGGTCGAAGGTGCAACGGCGGGCGATGACCAGGGTTTCATCGAGCAAGGCTTGGGGGTACAGCGTGCCCAGGGCATCAAGGCCGCGCAGATGCCGCTCGCCATTGGGGTGCAGGCGCGTGCCGGCTTCGGCCACCGGGACGTGATGACGGATGGCGGTCATGGTGTCTTGCAGGGCGCGTCGACCGCGTGCGTGCATGTGCACATCACCACAGGCCACCGCCGGGATATTCAGGTTGGCGGCCAGGTGCAGGCGCTGCTCCAGATGCCGCGCATCGTCCTGGCCGCAATGCAGGTGCACCGCCAGCCACAGGCGCTCGGCAAACGTGCGGCGCAGCCATTGGATCGAGGCCTGGGTGTCGCTGTCGTCGGCGACCCATAGCGCCAACAGGCCGTTGAGCGGTGCGTCGAAGTCTTCGTGCAGCAGGCGATAACTGCCTTTTTCCGCACGCCGCCTGGCCAGGGTGATCAGGCGGCACAGGTGCTGGTAACCGCTGAGGTTTTCTACCAGCAGCACCAGTTTCGGGCCGTTTTCGATGCGCACTTCGCTGCCGATAATCAGCGGTAACTCCACCGCCTTCGCCGCCTGCCACGCACGCACGATGCCTGACAACGTGCATTCATCAGTGATCGCCAAGGCGCTGTAGCCCTGACGCTTGGCGCGCTCGAACAACTCCAGCGCGGTGGACGCGCCGCGCTGAAAACTGAAATTGGACAGGCAATGCAGCTCGGCGTAGTTCATGCAAACCAGCCTTGCAGCCACAAACCATCGCCCTGCCCCACGCTGCGGTAGGCCCAGCCTTGCTGACCGGCGCGGGTCTGGATCAGGTAATAGTCACGGCGGATATCGGCGCCGTCCCACCAGCCGGATTCGATACGTTCCGGGCCCATCAGAATCTGCACACCTTGCTCGGTCAGCAAGGTGGGTTCCCTGAGCAGCCAACCGGGGCGTTGCACCTTGTTCAAGGTCGGGCATGTGCGACTGTCGGCCGTTGCTTGCCAAGCGCACTCGGGGCGATGGTCGGCATGAAAACGCAAGCCTTGTACCGCCTCATCCCCAAGGCGCGCGCGCAGGCGTTCGCGCAATTGCTCCCAGGGCAGGGTCTGTTGCGGGCGGTCGTCGAACAGGTCCTGGCGCTGCGGCACAAACACCGGCAAGTCCTGGGCCACCAGGCGAAAACCGCGCACCGGCGCCGTGACTTGCACTTGCTCCAGGCGCCCACGGGCCAGCTCGAACAGCATCGCCGGTTCGCGCTCGGCGCTGAGCAGGCCGACCTTGATCACACTGTCGGGCAACTGGGCGTGCTCCAGGTGCAGGTCAAAACGCTGCACGCCACTGTCGCGTCCGCAGAGAAAGGCGGATAAATCACCGGTCAAGCGCCGCAGTGGAAACAGCAGCGCCTGGTGGGACTGCACGTCGAAATTCAATTCGATGCGCACATCGAACTGGTCCGGCGGCTGATAAAACCCAAGGGCCAGCGGGCGTTGCCCGGTCAAGGCATCCAGGTGCTTGAGCAGGCCGGCATCAAAGCGCCGTGCCAGGGTGTGCCGGGGCAAGGCCTGGACCTGGGACAGGGTGCGCAGGCCCATGCGCGACAAGGCGGTAGCGGCCTGAGGTTCAAGGCCGGCGCGGTCGATGGGCAGTGGTGCGAGGGCCTGCATCAATGCCTCATCGTCGATGGCCAGACCGTCGTAAATATTGGCCAGCACCCGCGCCGCCGCCGGGTTGGGCGCGGCGACGATGCGGTGACGAAAGCCCAGCTCGGTCAATTCTTTGCGCAAGCGCGCTTCGAACTGCGGCCAGGGACCGAACAGGCCCAGGCTCGATTCGATCTCGAACAGCAACGCACGCGGGTAATGCACACTGACCTGGGAACTGAAGCGATAGGCCCAGGCTGCCAGGAACTGCTGCCAGCGTTCGATTTCCACGGGGTCGTATTCGGCGCTGGCAAAAGTCTTGGCCAGGGCATGGGCCGCCGTCAGTGAAAGGCCTGGACGCAGGCCCAAGGCGCGGGCGGCGTCGTTGACGGTTTGCAGTACGCGCCGCTGTGGCGTACCGGCCAGCAGCGCGAGGGGTTGGTCGGGCTCGGGGTGCACACGCTGCACCCCGTCCAGCGCCAATTGCGGGAAGACAATACACACCCAGCGCATGGCAACCTCAGTGCCCCGCCAACGCAATCGGCGCCGGATGGGCCAAACCGCCACGGCACTTGATCACCCGTACTTGGGCGGGTTTCGCATCGACCGCCAAACGCAGGGCAGCAGGCGATGAATTGACCCCCTCACTCAAGGCGCGCCAGGCAAACGCCAGGGTCTGGCCGGTTTCTGCTGCCACCTGCAAGCGCCGCAGCGCCCGGTCATCGGCCTTGCGCGGCCAGCACAGCACCGCGCCGCAACTGCCGGAGCGCAGGCACTGCTCCACGGCCCATAGCGCATCACGTTCCTCGGCCTGGATCACTGAAAGCTGGCGTACATCCACCCCGGCGTTCTGCCAGGCATGGGGATACGGCGTATACGGCGGCGCCACCAACACAATGCGCTCCCCCGCCTTTGACAGGCGCGCCAGGGTGGGCAGCACCAGTTGCAGTTCGCCGATGCCCTCCTTGGCCATGAGGATTTCACTCAAAGCCGATTCAGGCCAGCCGCCGCTGGGCAGCACCGCATCCAGCGCGGCCAGCCCGGTGGGGTGCACACTGGCGGGAGGCGCGGCCGGCCGGCCTTTCCAGACGCGGCCGCCATTGAACAGCGCGTCCAGGGCAACGACGGCGCCCATCAGCCTTGCCTCACCAGGCCGCAGAACACCCCTTCGATGGCCAGGTCCTGATCAGGGCCCACCACAATAGGTTGATACGCGGGGTTGCGCGGCAGCAGGCGCACGCGGTCGCCACTGCGTTCGAAACGCTTGATGGTGACTTCGCCATCCAGGCGCGCCACCACGATCTGCCCGTTCAAGGCCTCGGCACTGCGGCGTACGCCTACCAGATCGCCGTCAAGGATGCCGTCTTCGATCATCGAATCGCCCTGCACCCGCAGCAGGTAGTCGGGGGTTTTCGCGAAGGTGCTTGGGTCGAGTTGCAGGCGACTGTGCACTTCGGCGTCAGCACCGATGGGCAGGCCGGCGGCGACTCGGCCGAGCACGGGCACGTCCAGCCACTCCGGACGCATGGGTTGGTTGAGCAGGCGAATACCGCGAGCCTGGTTGGGATTGACCTCAATGAAGCCGGCTTCGGTCAGGGCCACCACGTGTTTGCGCGCGACGCTGCGGGAGGCAAAGCCGAACGCCTCGGCGATCTCGGCGAGGCTGGGGGGCTGGCCTTGTTGCGCGATACGGTCGCGGATGAAGGTCAGGATGGCGGTGCGGCGGGGAGTCAGGGTCGTCATGGAGTACATTTGTACTCTTATGGGAAATTTCTTACAAGAGCCGGTAGTCGGGGGGGGGGGTTGAGTTGAGTACATATCCGTTGGTTAGGTAACGGCTACTTATGGTTCCGCTCTTACAGCGGCTCACTTTTGGAAAGGCCCAAAAGTAAGCAAAAGGCCTTCGCCCCAACACTCGGCACCTCGCCTAGGCTCGGTGTGCCCGCACTCCGGCTTGAATCCGTGGGCCGCCGCGATGGG
>NZ_JBGQOI010000037.1:0-30351 GCF_052113765.1 Pseudomonas sp. W22_MBD1_FP4
CCTTCCAGCTCGGCGAGGCCTTCGGCGACGTCGAGTTTGTCCAGGGCAGCCTTGGCGCGCACGATGGCGGCGGAGTCACTGGCGGTGACGGCGCGGGCTTCGATGGCGGCAGCGGCGCCGGCACCGTCGAGGCGGTCCATGTTGGCTTCGGTGGCGTGGCCGGCGTTGGCGCCTTTGGTGGCTACTTCGCCTTCTTCTTCTTTGTCGAATTCGTCCCAGCTCAGCATGACGTGTCGTCTCCTGCGTGAGGGCTCAAAGGTGCCCGTGTGAAACCGGATGGTTGGGTGTTCACACGGCCCTAGGGCCGCGGTGGATCTTAAGGAATCGTTTGTTGCAGCAGCTAGCGCAGGCATTAAACGGAATAGGGTTACGGGTACTCTGCTTGAGGCTTGAGGTGCGCAGCGGTAGGTGCAAGCTCGCGCGGAGGCCTCAGGTCTGGCTCTTCGTCCCAGTGTAAAGGGATATTGCAGGCCCGATTTACCCGCGCATTATAGGGAAAAATTCGGTTTTGTGTTGCGGTGGATGGTCACGGGCGAGGGCCAAAATGGCGTGGTTTTCGGCCAAGGCGTGTGTTTGCGAGGCTTTGCTGGGGTTGGTTTTTTTTGAGGAGCGATGAGCGGCTTTTTGCGGGAGGGGGCAGGGGACGGGACGTAGGGTGTAATAGAGAGGTGCGGCGGTTGACGCTATCGGGAGCAAGCTCCCTCCCACACCTGGACTGCGTGGTGCCTCAAGCCGGTTCTTTGCCGCAAGAACGATTTCTTGCGGCGAATAAGATCCGGGTGTTTTCTAACTGACTAAGTTGTTAGCCGTTAGAGCAACCGTTGCCCATAATCTTGTAATTAAGAATATGGCGTTGACCCTGGGAGTCTTCATATTCCATCTTCGCAGGTACAACTTCACATACATTCGGAACTTCGCTCATGGACAATACTTTGGCAACGTCCAAGTGGGTGCTGTAGGTGTAATCTTCAACAATCGGGGCGTTCTGGCCGGCCAGCTCGGTCGGGGCTTCGTCGGCCAGGGCGGCTGTGGCGCACAAGCTGCTGAGGGCCATAACTACGAGAGCTTTCATTTCTTTACTTACCTTCTTCAGGGCGAAAGGGGTCACGGGGCCCTTGTGAGGCCACGTGTGTAACTTAGGATTGGTTAGTTCGGATTAACGTTGCCTTCGTGGGGGCTGTTACGTTGTTAATCACTGCCGTGTAAACCACGGCGTCGTGTTGACGGAGTTGATTTTAGGCCTGCGGGTTATATTCATATACCCGTGCTTTTGATAAACACTATTGGCGGTTTTTGTAACAATCCCGTGGTAAAGGTTTTTTCACACAGCGCCAGAAGCCTTGCAGCCCTTGGCCCAGAGCCCTGTCAGCCGATACCAGGGCAATGTGTAGGGGCTTGTTACTACCATCGTCGAATGGTTCTATGGGGTCGCCCCGGCTACAACAGGGCATACAAAAACAACTATTGTCACCGAGGTAAGAAAGATGAGTGCGGCTTCCCTGTACCCCGTTCGCCCCGAAGTAGCAGCCAACACGCTGACCGATGAGGCGACCTACAAGGCCATGTACCAGCAGTCGGTGGTCAACCCCGACGGTTTCTGGCGTGAGCAAGCCAAGCGTCTTGACTGGATCAAGCCTTTCACCACGGTGAAGCAGACCTCGTTCGACGATCACCATGTCGACATCAAGTGGTTCGCCGATGGCACCCTGAACGTGTCCTATAACTGCCTGGACCGTCACCTCGCCGAGCGTGGCGACCAGATTGCGATCATCTGGGAGGGCGATGACCCTGCCGAGAGCCGCAACATCACTTACCGCGAGCTGCATGAAGAAGTCTGCAAGTTCGCCAACGCCCTGCGTGGCCAGGACGTGCACCGCGGCGACGTGGTGACTATCTATATGCCGATGATCCCCGAAGCCGTGGTTGCCATGCTGGCGTGTACCCGCATCGGTGCGATTCACTCGGTGGTGTTTGGTGGTTTTTCGCCGGAAGCCCTGGCCGGTCGCATCATCGACTGTAAGTCGAAGGTGGTGATCACTGCCGACGAAGGCATTCGCGCCGGTAAGAAAATTCCGCTCAAGGCGAACGTCGACGACGCACTGACCAACCCGGAAACCAGCAGCATCCAGAAGGTCATCGTGTGTAAACGCACCAATGGCCAGATCAAGTGGAACCAGCATCGCGACATCTGGTACGAAGACCTGATGAAAGTGGCGGGCACCGTATGCGCGCCAAAAGAAATGGGCGCCGAAGAAGCCCTGTTTATCCTCTACACCTCCGGTTCCACCGGTAAGCCTAAAGGCGTGCAGCACACCACCGGCGGCTACCTGCTTTACGCCGGCCTCACCCACGAGCGCGTGTTCGACTATCGCCCGGGCGAAATCTACTGGTGCACTGCCGACGTCGGCTGGGTCACCGGCCACACCTATATTGTCTATGGCCCGCTGTCGAATGGCGCGACCACGGTGTTGTTCGAAGGCGTGCCTAACTACCCGGACATCACTCGGGTGGCGAAGATCGTCGACAAGCACAAGGTCAACATCCTCTACACCGCGCCGACCGCCATTCGCGCAATGATGGCCTCCGGCACCGCAGCCGTTGAAGGTGCTGACGGCAGCAGCCTGCGCCTGCTCGGTTCCGTTGGCGAGCCGATCAACCCGGAAGCGTGGGATTGGTACTACAAGAACGTCGGTCAATCCCGTTGCCCAATTGTCGACACCTGGTGGCAGACCGAGACCGGCGGCAACATGATGAGCCCGCTGCCGGGCGCCCATGCGCTCAAGCCAGGCTCGGCTGCACGGCCGTTCTTCGGTGTGGTGCCGGCGTTGGTGGATAACCTGGGCAACCTGATCGAAGGGGCTGCCGAAGGCAACCTGGTGATCCTCGATTCGTGGCCGGGCCAGGCGCGTACGCTGTTTGGCGATCATGACCGTTTCGTAGATACCTACTTCAAGACCTTCCGTGGCATGTACTTCACCGGTGACGGCGCGCGCCGTGACGAGGACGGTTACTACTGGATCACGGGGCGTGTGGATGACGTGTTGAACGTTTCCGGCCACCGCATGGGCACTGCCGAGATTGAAAGCGCCATGGTTGCCCACCCTAAAGTGGCTGAGGCAGCGGTGGTTGGGGTGCCGCATGACATTAAGGGGCAGGGCATTTATGTGTATGTCACCCTCAAAAATGGCGAAGAGCCAAACGAAGCGCTGCGCCTGGAGCTGAAAAATTGGGTGCGTAAAGAAATCGGGCCGATTGCTTCGCCGGACGTGATCCAGTGGGCGCCGGGCTTGCCGAAGACCCGCTCGGGCAAAATCATGCGCCGTATCCTGCGCAAGATCGCCACGGCTGAGTACGACGGGTTAGGCGATATCTCCACCCTGGCGGATCCAGGTGTAGTGGCGCATTTGATTGAAACCCACAAGACCATGAACGTCGCTTAAGGCGAGGTTGGTTGGACAAAGCCCCATTCGGTGTGAGCCGGGTGGGGCTTTTTTATGTTCGCTTCGAGCCGGTGGGGATCCAGTGTGGGAGGGGGCATGCCCCCGATTGCAGTGGGTCGGTGAATACAGCTGTCAAGGGTCTACCGCCATCGGGAGCAAGCCCCCTCCCACGTTTGGATCTGCGCCACCCGAATAAATATCGGTTTATCGCGTAGGAGGTTTCTGAATGTTACCGGGCGGGGCAAATGTGTAACCCCATGTCCACACATGAGGCAAAGCGCTACGCCCGTGCCCCGAAAAACCCCATTCCAGACACCCCAAGAAATAAGATTAAACGCCAGACTTGCCGTGCCAGAAGGGTTTGCGAATAATAGGCCCGCAATTTGCAGCGTCTACAGGTTTAATGTCTTTTGTCTCTGCATAAAATCCAGGGGCTGTCAATGAGCTGGAACCGCTTTCTCTGTGCTTCTGTAAATTGTTGTCGCATTGAGGAAATATCGGCTTCCGGCCTGTCGTTAGAATGCCGATCACTCGCTCGTCGTCGCCGATGTTGAATTGGTGTCGGACGCAGCACCGCTATTCGGTTTCACCTTCGCCGCATCGTGGGCCATGGCTCATACTGCTGTTTTGCCCTATACCGATGGAGTCCCAAGATGAAGAAACTCGTGCTGTTGGGCGCCCTGGCGCTGTCCGTGCTGTCCATGCAGGCCTTCGCTGAAGGCAAGCCTCTGAAAATTGGTATCGAAGCGGCTTACCCTCCGTTTGCCTCGAAGGCGCCGGATGGCAACATCGTTGGTTTTGACTACGACATCGGCAACGCCCTGTGCGAAGAGATGAAGGTCAAATGTACGTGGGTCGAGCAAGAGTTCGACGGCCTGATCCCTGCGCTCAAAGTGCGCAAGATCGACGCCATCCTGTCGTCCATGTCCATCACTGAAGACCGCAAGAAGTCCGTTGATTTCACTAATCGCTACTACCTGTCCCCAGCACGCCTGGTGATGAAGGAAGGCACCGCTGTCAGCGACAGTCTGGATGAATTGAAAGGCAAGAAGATCGGCGTGCAGCGTGGTTCGATCCACGACCGCTTCGCTCGTGAAGTCCTGGCTCCAAAAGGCGCTGACATCAAGGGTTACAGCACTCAGAACGAAATCTACCTGGATGTGGCCGCTGGCCGCCTCGACGGTACCGTGGCCGACGCCACCCTGCTGGAAGACGGTTTCCTGAAGACCGACGCTGGTAAAGGCTATGCGTTCGTTGGCCCATCCTTCACTGACGCCAAATACTTCGGCGACGGCATAGGCATCGCGGTACGTAAAGGCGACAAGGAAAACCTGGACCGCATCAACGCTGCTATCGCTGCGATCCGTGCCAACGGCAAATACAAAGAAATCGAGAAAAAGTACTTCAACTTCGACATTTACGGCCCAGAAGCCCAGTAAAACGTCGCAGCGGTCTGTCCTAAATGGCGCAAGCAACAGAATTCCTGCGGTTTGCGCCATTTTTTCATCCCCCTTTTCGAGGACCTGAATCATGTTGAAAGGCTACGGGGCCGTCATCCTCGATGGCGCATGGTTGACGCTTCAGCTCGCCTTGTCGTCCATGGCCTTGGCCATTGTTCTGGGTCTGATCGGGGTCGCGTTACGCCTGTCGCCGGTGCGCTGGTTGGCCTGGCTGGGTGACTTGTACTCCACGGTGATCCGCGGGATCCCTGACCTTGTGCTGATCCTGCTGATTTTCTACGGCGGCCAGGACCTGCTCAACCGCGTCGCGCCGATGCTCGGCTACGACGACTATATCGACTTGAACCCTTTGGCCGCCGGTATCGGCACTCTGGGGTTCATCTTTGGCGCCTACCTTTCGGAAACTTTCCGTGGCGCCTTCATGGCCATCCCCAAGGGACAGGCCGAAGCCGGCCTTGCATATGGCATGAGCAGTTTCCAAGTGTTTTTCCGGGTGATGGTGCCGCAGATGATTCGGCTGGCGATCCCTGGTTTCACCAACAACTGGCTGGTACTCACCAAGGCCACCGCGCTGATCTCGGTGGTAGGCCTGCAAGACATGATGTTCAAGGCCAAGCAGGCGGCAGATGCCACCCGCGAGCCTTTTACCTTCTTCCTCGCAGTGGCGGCGATGTACCTGGTGATCACCAGCGTATCGTTGCTGGCGCTGCGCTATCTTGAGAAGCGCTACTCGGTAGGCGTAAGGGCGGCTGATCTATGATCTTCGACTACAACGTCATCTGGGAGGCCATGCC
This sequence comes from Pseudomonas sp. W22_MBD1_FP4, assembly GCF_052113765.1. Taxonomy (NCBI): domain Bacteria; kingdom Pseudomonadati; phylum Pseudomonadota; class Gammaproteobacteria; order Pseudomonadales; family Pseudomonadaceae; genus Pseudomonas; species Pseudomonas sp. W22_MBD1_FP4. Next base: position 5,695 of record NZ_JBGQOI010000037.1, read on the forward strand.
GCTGTACCTTGGCGGCCTGCTGACTACCCTGAAATTGCTCGCCATCTCGCTGTTTTTCGGCCTGCTCGCCGCCTTGCCCCTGGGGTTGATGCGTGTGTCCAAGCAGCCGGTCGTGAACGGTGTGGCCTGGCTCTATACGTACGTGATCCGCGGCACGCCGATGCTGGTGCAACTGTTCCTGATCTACTACGGTCTGGCGCAATTCGAAGCGGTGCGCGAAAGCTTTATGTGGCCCCTGCTGTCCAGCGCCACGTTCTGTGCGTGCCTGGCCTTTGCGATCAACACCAGCGCCTACACCGCCGAGATCATTGCCGGTAGCCTCAAGGCCACGCCTAATGGCGAGATCGAAGCGGCCAAGGCGATGGGCATGTCGCGCTATAAGCTGTATCGCCGCATCCTGCTGCCGTCGGCCTTGCGCCGTGCGCTGCCGCAGTACAGCAACGAAGTGATCATGATGCTCCAGACCACGAGTCTGGCCTCCATCGTCACCCTGATCGACATCACCGGTGCCGCACGCACGGTGAACGCCCAGTTCTACTTGCCGTTCGAAGCCTATATCACCGCTGGCGTGTTCTACCTGTGCCTGACCTTTATCCTGGTGCGCCTGTTCAAGTTGGCCGAGCGCCGCTGGCTGAGCTACCTGGCTCCACGGAAGCACTGATATGGAACGTATCGACCACCTGTTGCCCTGGGGCCACCTGGGCTGCGAGCGCCAACTGAGCGTGTTCCGTTTCGGCAGCGGCGAGCGCAAGGCCTATATCCAGGCCAGCCTGCACGCCGATGAACTGCCCGGCATGCGCGCCGCCTGGGAACTGAAAAAACGCCTGACAGAACTGGAACAGCAAGGCGCCCTTAACGGGGTGATTGAGCTGGTGCCGGTGGCCAATCCGATGGGACTGGGCCAGTTGTTGCAAGGCAGCCACCAGGGGCGTTTCGAAGTAGGCAGTGGCAAGAATTTCAACCGCGATTTCGTCGAGTTGAGCGAACCGGTTGCCGCATTGCTTCAAGGCAAGCTGGGGGATGATCCCCATGCCAATGTGCGCCTGATCCGTCAGGCCATGAGCGATGCGCTCAGCGACTTGCCCGAGCCGAGCAGCCAGTTGCAAGGCATGCAGCGCGTCTTGCTGAGCCACGCGTGCACCGCCGATATCGTCCTCGACCTGCATTGCGACGCCGAAGCCGCGCTGCATATGTACGCGCTGCCCCAGCATTGGCCCCAGTGGCGTTCGCTGTCGGCGCATCTGAATGTGAAGGTGGGCTTGTTGGCGGAGGATTCCGGTGGCAGCTCGTTTGATGAAGCCTGCTCGCTGCCATGGTTGCGTTTGTCCCGGATGTTTCCGGACGCTCAGATCCCGTTGGCGTGCCTCGCGACGACGTTGGAACTGGGCGGTCAAGCCGACACCGGGCGTGATGAAGCAATCTTCCACGCCGAGGGCATCCTCGCATTCCTTGCCGAGCAAGGCCTGATCAACGGCGAATGGCCGGCTGCGCAGCACGAAGCGTGCGAAGGCATGCCGTTTGAAGGCACCGAGTTGCTCTTCGCGCCCCACGCCGGGGTGATCAGTTACCTGCGCAAAGCCGGAGACTGGGTGGACGCCGGCGAACCGATTTTTGAAGTGATTGACCCCCTGCAAGACCGCGTGAGCATTATCTGCGCCGGTACGTCGGGGGTGTTGTTTGCCGTTGAACGGCTACGTTATGCCCAAGCGGGTTTCTGGCTGGCCAAGGTGGCGGGGCGCGACGCGCTGCGACACGGGCGCTTGCTCAACGACTGACCACCTGTTTTTGTGAGAACCGACCGCATGTACAAACTTGAAGTCCAAGACCTGCATAAACGCTATGGCAGTCATGAAGTGCTCAAAGGCGTTTCCCTGGCCGCTGCGGCCGGTGATGTGATCAGCATCATCGGTTCCAGTGGTTCGGGCAAAAGTACTTTTTTGCGCTGCATCAACCTGCTGGAGCAACCCCACGCCGGCAAGATTCTGCTCAATAACGAAGAGCTGAAACTGGTGGCCAACAAGGACGGCGCCCTGAAGGCCGCTGATCCCAAGCAGCTGCAACGCATGCGTTCGCGCCTGTCCATGGTGTTCCAGCATTTCAACCTGTGGTCGCATATGACCGCGCTTGAAAACGTGATGGAAGCCCCGGTGCACGTGTTGGGCATGTCGAAGAAAGATGCCCGTGAAAAGGCCGAGCACTATCTGGCTAAAGTCGGCGTGGGCCATCGTAAGGATGCGTTCCCTGGCCATATGTCCGGGGGCGAGCAGCAGCGTGTGGCGATTGCCCGTGCTTTGGCGATGGAACCTGAGGTGATGCTGTTTGACGAACCGACTTCGGCGCTGGACCCCGAACTGGTCGGCGAAGTGCTCAAGGTGATGCAGGACCTGGCCCTGGAAGGCCGCACCATGGTGGTGGTCACCCACGAAATGGGCTTTGCCCGCGAAGTGTCGAACCAGTTGGTGTTCCTGCACAAAGGGATTGTTGAAGAGCGCGGCAACCCGCGGGAAGTGCTGGTGAACCCGCAGTCCGAGCGGTTGCAGCAGTTCCTGTCCGGCAGCTTGAAATAATTCCTCCCACATGGATCTCTACATTGGGGTTCTACAGTTGGATCTTTATCGTTTTTAAGCTTTGTGTTGGTTTACGGGCTAGCATTGGCCCTTGTCTTCATTACTGTTACAGGCTTCGGATAGCACTCCATGACCGCCCATAAAATTGGTTTCCTGATTTGGCCCAGCACAAAGGCACTCACGCTTGCGCTGGCTGAGGAGGCCTTACGCGTTGCTCAGCGGGTGCATCCGGATGTGGTTTACGAGCTGTCGTTTTTGCTCGCCGAGCCCGCCACCGAAGGCGCCTGGCAATTGCCGGGCGAACCATGGGCCGGCAAGCTCGAAGGCTTTCAGAAACTGTTTCTGCTGGCCGACGAGCCGCCAACCGTTATTGCCTCGCAACTGAGCACGGCCCTCAAGCAATTGGTGCGGGCCGGGTGTGTGATCGGTGGTTTTTCGGCCGGCGTTTACCCGTTGGCCCAACTCGGTCTGCTCGACGGTTATCGCGCCGCCGTGCACTGGCGCTGGCAGGATGACTTCGCCGAACGTTTTCCCAAGGTGATCGCCACCAGCCACCTGTTCGACTGGGACCGTGATCGCCTGAGCGCCTGCGGTGGCATGTCGGTACTCGACTTGCTGCTGGCGGTACTGGCCCGCGACCACGGCGCCGAACTGGCGGGTGCGGTCTCCGAAGAACTGGTGGTGGAACGCATCCGCGAAGGCGGCGAACGCCAGCGGATTCCTCTGCAAAACCGCCTGGGTTCCAGCCATCCTAAGCTGACCCAGGCCGTGTTGCTGATGGAAGCCAATATCGAAGAACCGCTGACCACTGACGAAATTGCCCAGCACGTCTGTGTGTCGCGACGACAACTGGAGCGGATCTTCAAGCAGTACCTCAACCGCGTCCCCAGCCAGTATTACCTGGAGCTGCGTCTGAACAAGGCCCGCCAAATGCTGATGCAAACCAGCAAGTCGATCATCCAGATCGGCCTGTCCTGCGGCTTCTCCTCGGGGCCACACTTCTCCAGCGCCTACCGTAACTTCTTCGGCGCCACCCCGCGTGAAGACCGCAATCAACGGCGCAGCAGCAGCCCGTTCGAGTTGTCATCGGTGCCGTCCGAACGCGGCTGAAACCGGGTTGTCACGAACAGGTACGCGACTGTCTCACTCCTCCATGGGTTCCGGTGTGCCGGGCGGGGTTATGTCCTCCATGTTTTCGTCGTATGTCGCTTCCTCCACGCCCAACTCATAACCCGTCTGCCGGTAATAGGTACGCAAGATCGTCAGGCTTTCGGGAGACAGGGGGTTGCCGCTCACATCCGAGTCATCGTCGAGCGGCAGTGGCATTCCCAGCAGGTCGTCCGGCAAGTGCTCGATCAGGTTGTCGCTCAGGTCTACGGCCCGCAGGCGCGGTAGGCTGAAGATCCCCGTGGGTATGTCGCGCAGCCTGCAGTTGTGCAGGTACACCATCGTCAGTCGCGTCATGTTGCGCAGGTCCGGCGTTTGGGTGAGGGTGTTGTCGCTCAGATCCAGGTAAGTGAGCTCCGTCAGGCGTGACAGTTGCTCGATGCTGTTCGGCGTCAGGCGGATCTGGTTATTGCTGAGCTTGAGCAGGCGCAATTGCTTGAGTTCGAACACCCGGTCGGGAATCCGCTGCAGGGCGTGCTGCTCCACTGTCAGCGCAGTCAGGTTTGGGAACGCCTGCAGGAATTCGCCTACGCGAACATGGCGCTTGTCGCCCGTCAGTTCCATCAGCGTCACATGTTCCAGGCGCGCATTCAGGGCTGGCAGATCTCCGGAAAGCTGGCCGTTGAAGATCAGCTTGTGAGTGTTTCGGGCGGGCCATTCGTTTTCATCCAGATCGGTTTCTCTGCGCCAGCAGCGCAGTATCAATTCCTTGAATGCCAGGCGACGCACCTGCTCCTCGGCGCGGGCATTTTCGATCAGCAGGGGGTTGGCCAGTTGGTCCATGGCGGGGACGTTGAGTACCCATTCCTCCAGGTCGCTGTCGAGCCGCTCGTATTCGGCACTCAGGCGGCTGATTTGCGCGTCGGCTTCCTCCAGTTCGCCGGGTAGCTCAAAAAAGATGCGCTTGGTATCTCGCTCCGTGAGGCTGGGGTAGAGCGCGTTGATGCGCTGCAATTGTGCATCGGGAATGCTGGCATTCCAGTGTTCGCCCTTGGCTTGGCAATAGCGCTTGATCGCGTGCAAGGTCGAGGGCGACAACGGGTTGGCCGACAGGTCGAATGCGTTGCTGGCCGCCCGCGGCAGTTCGAAGGCCTCTTCAGGCAGCTCGCGCAAAGCGTTCTGGCTCAAGTCCACGCGGGCACGCAATACCGCCGGCTGAATCAGCGAGCGGGGCAGTTCGCTCAAGCCAGTGTTACGCAGTGACAGGCTGACCAGATTGGGCAGCTGGTTGAAATCCGGCAGTCGCGCCAGCGGGTTGTTATCGAGGTTCAGGTGCTTGAGTTCAAGCATGCCCTGCAAGGCTTGCTGCGCGGATGGCGACAATTGCAGCGTGCAGCGGTCCAGCACCAGGTACGACAGGTTTGGCAGGTGGCCGAGTCGCGGCAGTTCACTCAGTGCATAGTTTTCGATATGCAGCGCAGTCAGCGCCGGGAAACTGCGCAGGAACGCATCCAGACCCAACGGTGAGCCCAAGCCCTTTAAGGCGAGCACGGACACATGATTGAACGAGGTGCGCAGGGCGGGCAAATCGCCGCTCACCGGGAGGAAAAGGCTGAATTCGTAGCTGAGCATCGGCAGCCCGAAGTTGACATCGCCCGAGGTGATATCGCGTCGCCAGCCTGCCTCAAGGGCAACGATGAATCGGTGGCGCAGGGCCTGTTCCTCGGCGGTGACGCTGCTGTCGTTGGCCCAGCCAAGGCAATCCTGACGAATAGTGGGAAATTCGTTCTCCAGCCGACTCATCTCGACGCGACCGGCTGCCAGGTCCCCTGGCAGGCCAAAAATGAAGCGGTTGATTTGGTCACCGTTGAACGAGGGGAACAGTCTTTTGGCCTGCTCCGCGTCGACCCTGGCCGGGATCGCTTCCAAGTAGTGTTGGGTACGCTGGAAGTAGGCTTTGACGCGCTCCAGTGTCGGCTCGGACAACGGGTTGTTGGACAGGTCGAAATGCCGAGTGATGTCGACGGGCAAATCGAACAGGGCGGCAGGCAACTCGCTGATCCTGTTATTGGACAGCATCGCCAGCGTCAGGTGGCTGCGACTCAGCAATCCTTCGGGCAGTTGCTCGATGTCGGTGTTGGCCAGGTCCAGGTATTGCAGCTGCGGCATCTGTTCCACATTGGGAGTCAGCGTCAGGGGGTTGTTGTACAGGTCAAGGGTCAACAGGCGCGTCATGTTGTTGATGACCGCATGGCTTTGCTCGGTGAGGCGGATGTTGCAGCTGCTCAGGATCAATTCGTTGAGCGTGTTCATCGAGGCCAGGCTGGGCGGCAGTTCGTCCACGGCAAGATTGCGGATGTTCAGCCGACGCAAGCTTGGAAAAAGCTGCAGGAATCCGTCGATTTCCATGCGTTGGTGCGCACCCTGCAATTCCAGGTGAGAGACATGTTCGAAGCGTGCACTCAGGGTGGGCAACTCACCCAGCAGGGGGGCTGACAGTCGCAGGATATGACCGTTGATGGCTGGCGGCTCATAGAAGTTATCGAGCTCGGTTTCCTGGCGCCAGGCTCGCCGTAGTTGGTGGGCAAACAAATTGCGGTCGCGCCGCAGGTATTCATATTGGAGCGCGCTCAGCGTAGCGCCGGTTGTGGGGTGTACACGGGGTGTCTGGGATTCCCAGACCACCAGGTTCAGGTCCAGTTGGATGTATTCGTTGCGCAACCGGGTTAAGGCCAGTTGTGCTCCGCCGGGGGTATTTTGCAGGGCGGCGATCATGTCGCGGATTCTTGCGCGCGACAGTTGCGGGCGCAGCGTCTGCAGCTGTTGTTCGAGCGAGGGGCCGCGGCTGGGTCCCGGCACCTCGGGAATGGCTGGCGGGTAACCGTCCATGCCGCCGCGCAAACGCATGACATTGGGGTCGTAGCTGGGTTTGTTGTGCGGGTCGCTCTTTAATATGTCGCGCAAGGTAGGGCGATCCACCGGGGCATCGCCGATCGCCTGCTTGAGGCGTGGGCCCTGGCCGATATGAAGTTGCAGCGCATTGCGTGCACTGTCAGGCAGGGCCTGCAGGACGGCGGTGAAGAAATCGGTGCTGCCAAACAGTGCGGTCTGGCCGTTCTCGGGGATGAATTGGCCGTCCGGTGTGGCCACCAGCGTACGTTTGGTCGGCGCGTAAGTAGGCCCGATGGCGTCGAGCAACTCGCCGTCAGCGCGGTATTGGCGCAGTTCCAGACGAATCCACTCGGGCCAGCCATTGAGGTTTTCCAGCGAATGCAGCGCCAGCCGGCAAGTGTCCGGATTTTCCACAGCGTCCAGATACAGGCCTTCATAGGCGCGTGTGGTGCGCACTTCATGCAACGACCATTCGGCCAGTTCGGTCAGGCGCGTCGGTACGTTGCCAGCGTCGATCGACTTGAGCTCCTCGCCACTGGCACCGGCCAGTAACTCCTCGGCAACCGGTGTCGGCAGGCCGGGGCGCGAGGCACTGTCGATGAGTTTTTGCACACGTGGGTCGCTTGTGCGGTCCTGGCCGCGGTAGCGTGAGTCGAACAGTGAGAAGCGCTTGTCCTGGGCAATACGCGCAAGTTTCTTGCGCAAAGCGGCTGCGCGGGTGCGGCTGGAGGCGGGAGGCAGGCCGAATTCTTCTTCCAGTAGTTCCTTGCGCTCCGGCTCATTCAGGCTGTCGATCAGGGTGGGCAGCAGGTCGCCGTTGCGCAATTGCTCCTCAAGTACCTGCACAGTGCTGGCCCCGGATTCTCCGAGGAACTCCCACAGGGTGTTGCCGCTGGCATCCACCACCCGCAAGGTCTTGCCGGAGGGCCACAGGCCATAGCTGATCAGCAACTGCAATTGGGTCTGCGGATCGGCCTTGGCGTAGATCGCCGGGTCGTCGCTGTTCATCTGTGTCACAAACTCCTGCAACTGCTGGTCGATCTTGAAGCGCTTGAGGGTGTCGGCCAGTAGCGGTGGTGGCGGCTGCTGGGTGCTGTGCGTTTTGCGCAACGTGTTGTCATGGGTAGCGCTGCTGTCGCGGACCTGCGCTAATTGCGCGTCGCTCAATGAATCGGTCTGGTAACCGAGGCGGCGCATCAGCGTAGTGCTATCCCAGCTCAAGGGGTTTTCCAGCTCGGTGACCCAGGCGCCCTGTCCGTTGGTCATCACGGCCGGACGGTAAGCCGAAGGTCGCGTGGGGTGCTGGATGAAATAGCGGCCGGCGTCTTTCTGCACGTGATAGCGCTCGCCATTGAGGCTAAGGATGTTTTTGTCTGCGTGCAGGTGCAGGCCTTGCGCGTCCGGGCGTGCCTCGGCGGGCAGTGTCACGTCCTGGCGATAGGGGCTGAGGTCGGGTCGCCACAGACGGCGCTGACTGTTGGGCCGCTTGACCGGTTGCAAGCGCTCGATGAAAGCCAGCAGCTGCGCGGGCAATGCTTCGCGCACCAGTCCTTCGATGATGGGCAATCCGGTGGCGAACAGGCCCAGTTGGACCATCTGCTCCAGCAGGCCCAAAGCATGGCCCAGGGCTTCATGTCGCAGGCCCTCAGCCCAGTCGATGATGCCTTCGAAGGCCTCGTCGAGCACCTGATAGGCGGTATACGCCAGCATCAGTGCGCCCAGCGGCGGCACGAACGGCAGTGCCACGAAGGCAACGATCTGCAGCAGGGTATCGCCGATTTTCTTCAGGAATTCCCAGCGTTCCCAACGTGCGTTCTGGTCGACCTTGGCGGTGGAGACCGCGCGGCTCTGCGCGTCTGCCAGCAGCTTGCTCAGGTGCATCTGGAATAGATGCGCGAAGAGGTCACCGTTGATCCTGAGGCTGCGAAATTGCAGCTGGGGGCTCTGGGTCGGGGTGTCACGCCAACTGGGCAGTGGATCGCCCTGTTTATGCGCATGCCAGGTGACTTGGTTGAGGCGTTGATTGAGGTTGGCGAAGAACACCGCAGCGTCTTCATGGCGGACAAAACGGCTGAAGAACCCTTGAAAGTCCTTCGAGCGCAGCCGGGCGACCAGGCTCTGCATGAACGCGGTACTACTGGGGTAGTGTTTGATCGGGTGTTGCGGATCGTCGGGGATATAGGCGATCAGCGGGGCTGTATCGCGACTGTTCTCCAGATCCGGAGCGAACAGCACCACGCCAGTGAGGTGACAATCCATGATGAATAAATCATGGGCCATCAGCGGTGGGCAGCCGTTGTGCGTGGCGTCGCTGTTTTCGATCAGATTGAGTACCGCGGTGTGGCTGGCGGCGGGCAGCTCGTCCTTGAGCAAGGCCATGTACAGAGCGAATTTCAGCGCGCTCAAGTGGCTTTGTTTGAGCCAGTGCTCCAGGGCGTTGCGCGCCACGGGGTTGCCCAGGTCGAGGTACTCGTCCAGGTAGCGTTGGTATTGGCCGCCGATGTCCAGGCGCCGGCAGAGTTGGGTGAATTGCGCGATGCTGATCTTCGCGTCGAGGTCGGGCAGGGGGCTGAACTGCCCTGTGGCCGTGGGTTGCGTGCTGAAGCCCGAGTGCTGCGCGTAGGTCTCGTCGGCTTCGAAGTTGTGCAGCGCCGCTTCCAGCAGTGAGACCGACCAGGTTCTGGCCGCGCCCTGCTTGACGGTAAAACCGACGACGGTCAACGGGACGTACAGTTGCAGGTAGGTGGTGCGCACATCAGTGTCGATGCCGAACTCGTCCTTGAGTGCCGCGTGCAGGCGTTCGGCGCCGAACTGCTCCGGGCTTTTCAGTGCCGCCAGAGCCTTGTCCACGAGGTTCTGCGCGGTCCAGGCGGCGGCGTTGAGTTCTTTGAGCTGTGCATGTTGCGACTCGGTTGCACGGGTATACCAGTCGGCAATCAACGGCGTGCAGGCTTTCAACGCCACGCGCTTGGCGGCACTGGCCGTGCCCAACCAAGGAGGGATAGCGTCGCGGAGTATGTCGAGGTGTGGTGTTTGGGTTTCAGGATGCTGCGCCATGGGCCGTTCCTTGATGGCTTTTGAAGAGGCTCAGCAAAACAGCGCGGGCTTGTCGTTGGGCGGTAGACAGTTAGCGCAGCGCGCTGGGGCTGATTTGCGAAGATCCTGTCATCCCCTGCCCACGAGGCCTGCGCACGGTTTAAACTGCGCCTTTGCGACGCTATTTGTCGCATTGGCGTAAACCCGCTGAAAACGCGGGTTGGCGCTATAAGAAGTTGTCGCTTGGCGGCAAGGCCGCTCTGAAAACTGTCCTTACAATCCCTGCATCGCCCGCCAGTTCCAGGCAGGCGTTCCTCTTCAGGAGACTCCGATGTCCGTTGAGCAAGCCCCGGTGCAACGTGCCGATTTCGACCAGGTCATGGTTCCCAACTACGCACCTGCCGCATTCATCCCCGTGCGTGGCGCAGGCTCCCGTGTGTGGGACCAGGCGGGTCGCGAGCTGATCGACTTTGCCGGCGGCATCGCGGTCAACGTGTTGGGCCACGCCCACCCGGCGCTGGTCGGTGCGTTGACCGAACAGGCCAACAAGCTGTGGCATGTCTCCAACGTGTTCACCAATGAGCCGGCCCTGCGCCTGGCCCATAAGCTGATCGACGCCACCTTTGCCGAGCGCGTGTTCTTCTGTAACTCCGGCGCCGAAGCCAACGAGGCCGCGTTCAAGCTGGCCCGTCGCGTGGCGTTCGACCGTTTCGGTACCGAGAAGTACGAGATCATTGCCGCGCTGAACAGCTTCCACGGCCGTACCTTGTTCACCGTCAACGTTGGTGGTCAGTCGAAGTATTCCGATGGCTTCGGTCCTAAAATCACCGGCATCACCCACGTTCCTTATAACGACTTGGCTGCGCTGAAAGCCGCCGTGTCGGAAAAGACCTGCGCCGTGGTGCTCGAACCGATCCAGGGCGAAGGCGGCGTACTGCCGGCCGAGTTGGCTTACCTGCAAGGCGCCCGCGAACTGTGCGACGCCAACAATGCGCTGCTGGTGTTCGACGAAGTGCAGACTGGCATGGGCCGTAGCGGCCACCTGTTTGCCTACCAGCACTACGGTGTGACGCCGGACATCCTCACCAGCGCCAAGAGCCTGGGCGGCGGTTTCCCGATCGCGGCGATGCTCACCCGCGAAGACCTGGCCAAGCACCTGGTGGTCGGCACCCACGGCACCACTTACGGCGGTAACCCGCTGGCGTGTGCGGTGGCCGAAGCGGTCATCGACGTGATCAACACCCCTGAGGTGCTGGCCGGCGTCAACGCCAAACACAACCAGTTCAAGGCGCGCCTGGAACAGATCGGCAAGCAGTACGGCATCTTCACCGAAGTGCGTGGCATGGGCCTGCTGATCGGTTGCGTATTGAGCGATGCGTTTAAAGGCAAGGCCAAGGACGTGTTCAACGCGGCCGAGAAAGAAAACCTGATGATCCTGCAAGCCGGTCCGGACGTGGTGCGTTTCGCGCCGAGCCTGGTGGTGGAAGAAGCGGACATCAACGAAGGCCTGGATCGCTTCGAACGTGCAGTAAAAACCCTGACACAAGCCTGATAACTACACCTTCTGCCGGCCGGACTGGGTCAAAAATGTGGGAGGGGGCTTGCCCCCGATAGCAGTCTTTCAGTTGATACATCCGGTGACTGATACACCGCTATCGGGGGCAAGCCCCCTCCCACATTGGAATATGGTTGTTCCAGCTATGTCCGGTAATTTTCCCCTATGAGTTTTAGAGTTAAGGAGTGACACCATGCTGGTGATGCGCCCCGCGCAAATGGCTGATCTGGGCGAGGTACAGCGTCTGGCTGCGGACAGCCCGATTGGTGTCACCTCCTTGCCGGATGATGTGGAACGCCTCAGCGACAAGATCGCCGCCAGCGAAGCGTCCTTCGCGGCCGAGGTAAGTTTCAACGGTGAAGAAAGCTATTTCTTCGTGCTCGAAGACACCGAGACCGGCAAGCTCGCCGGTTGCTCGGCCATCGTCGCGTCGGCCGGCTACTCGGAGCCTTTCTACAGTTTTCGTAACGAGACCTTCGTGCACGCCTCGCGCGAGCTGAAGATCCACAACAAGATCCACGTGCTTTCCCAGTGCCACGACCTCACCGGCAACAGCCTGCTCACCAGTTTCTACGTGGTGCCCGAGCTGGTCGGTTCGCCGTGGTCGGAACTCAATTCCCGTGGCCGCCTGCTGTTCGTCGCCAGCCACCCCGAGCGCTTTGCCGACTCGGTGGTGACCGAGATTGTCGGCTACAGCGACGAGAACGGTGATTCGCCGTTCTGGGATGCCATCGGCCGTAACTTCTTCGACCTCAACTACGCCGCCGCCGAGCGTCTGTGCGGGCTGAAAAGCCGTACGTTCCTCGCCGAGCTGATGCCGCACTACCCAATCTACGTACCGCTGTTGCCGGACGAAGCCCAGGAAGCCATGGGCCAGGTGCACCCGCGTGCGCAGATTACCTTCGACATCCTGATGCGCGAGGGCTTCGAGACCGACCATTACATCGACATCTTCGATGGCGGCCCCACGCTGCATGCGCGGGTTTCGGGGATTCGCTCTATTGCCCAGAGCCGCGTGGTTCCGGTGAAAATCGGCGAGATGGTCAAGGGTGTCGGCCGCCAATACCTCGTGAGCAACGCGCAGTTGCAGGATTACCGTGCGGTGATGCTGGAGCTGGACTACGCGCCCGGCAAACCGGTGACCCTGGACTTGGCAACTGCCGAAGCCCTGGGCGTTGGCGAAGGCGCGAGTGTGCGCTTGGTAGCGGTATAAAGACTGAGTTTCGCGGGTGGCTGACAACAGCGGCCCGTCTGAGGAGATAGCATGATCGTTCGTCCCGTACGCAGCAGCGATTTACCGGCCCTGATTGATCTGGCGCGCAGCACCGGCACCGGCCTCACGACCTTGCCGGCCAACGAAGAGCGCCTGACCCATCGGGTTGGCTGGGCGGAAAAAACCTTTCGCGGCGACGCCGGGCGTGGCGATGCGGACTACCTGTTCGTGCTTGAAAACGACGAAGGCCGCGTGGTGGGGATTTCCGCCATCGCTGGCGCCGTTGGCCTGCGTGAGCCTTGGTATAACTTCCGGGTGGGCCTGACCGTCAGCGCCTCCCAGGAACTGAACATTTACCGCGAGATTCCGACGCTGTTCCTGGCCAACGACCTCACCGGCAATTCCGAGTTGTGCTCGTTGTTCCTGCACGCCGACTACCGCAACGGCCTCAACGGCCGCATGTTGGCCAAGGCGCGCATGTTGTTTATCGCTGAGTTTCCGCAGTTGTTCGGCAACAAGATCATTGCCGAGATGCGCGGTGTGTCTAACGATGCCGGGCGTTCGCCGTTCTGGGAAAGCCTGGGGCGTCACTTCTTCAAGATGGAATTCAGCCAGGCCGACTACCTCACCGGCGTGGGCAACAAGGCGTTTATCGCCGAGCTGATGCCGAAGTTTCCGTTGTACAGCTGTTTCCTGTCGGAAGACGCGCGCAACGTGATCGGCAAGGTCCATCCGGACACCGAACCCGCGCTGAGCATGCTCAAGAGCGAAGGCTTCAGCTACCAGGGCTATGTCGATATCTTCGACGCCGGCCCGGCAGTGGAGTGTGAGACCAGCAAAATCCGTGCGGTGCGCGACAGCCAGTCGCTGGTGCTGGCCATCGGCACGCCGGGGGACGACGCCACGCCTTTCCTGATCCATAACCGCAAGCGCGAAGAGTGCCGCATCACCGCCGCACCGGCCCGCCTGGCGGCAGGCACGCTGGTGGTCGATCCGCAGACCGCCAAACGCCTGCAACTGGTGGTGGGTGATCAAGTGCGCGCTGTACCGTTGTCTGCTGCTCGGGAGTCGAAATAATGAATTCGCTGTATATCGCAGGTAGCTGGCTGTCTGGCCAGGGTGAGTTGTTTGAATCACGCAACCCGGTGACTCAAGACGTGCTGTGGGCCGGCAACGGCGCCACTGCCGAGCAGGTCGAGTCCGCTGTGCAGGCCGCGCGCCAGGCGTTCCCGGCCTGGGCCAGGCGTTCGCTGGAAGAGCGCATCAGCGTGCTGGAAACCTTCGCTGCGACCCTTAAACGTCGCGCCGATGAAATCGCCCGCTGCATCGGTGAGGAAACCGGCAAGCCGTTGTGGGAATCGGCCACTGAAGTCACCAGCATGGCCAACAAAATTGCGATCTCGGTGCAAAGCTACCGGGAGCGTACTGGCGAGAAGAGCGGCCCCCTGGGTGACGCAACCGCCGTGTTGCGCCACAAGCCCCACGGTGTGGTGGCGGTGTTTGGCCCTTACAACTTCCCTGGTCATTTGCCCAACGGGCATATCGTCCCGGCCTTGTTGGCGGGTAACACCGTGCTGTTCAAGCCGAGCGAGTTGACCCCCAAAGTCGCCGAGCTGACCGTGCAGTGCTGGATCGAAGCCGGTCTGCCGGCGGGTGTGTTGAACCTGCTGCAAGGGGCGCGGGAAACCGGTATCGCGTTGGCGGCCAACCCAGGCATCGACGGTTTGTTCTTTACCGGTTCGAGCCGTACCGGCAATCACCTGCACCAGCAGTTCTCCGGACGCCCGGACAAAATCCTGGCCCTGGAAATGGGCGGCAACAACCCGCTGGTGGTGGACGAAGTGGCCGATGTGGATGCGGCGGTCTACACCATTATCCAGTCGGCGTTTATCTCTGCCGGCCAACGTTGTACCTGCGCCCGTCGCCTGCTGGTGCCGGAAGGCGCCTGGGGCGATGCATTGCTGGCGCGGCTGGTGGCGGTGAGTGCGACGATTGAAGTCGGTGCGTTCGACCAGCAACCGGCGCCGTTCATGGGCTCGGTGATTTCCCTTGGCGCTGCGAAAGCGCTGATGGATGCCCAAGAGCTGATGCTGGCAAATGGCGCTGTCGCGCTGCTGGAAATGACCCAGCCGCAGGATCAGGCCGCGTTGCTGACCCCAGGCATCATCGACGTGACCGGCGTGACCGAGCGCGAAGACGAAGAACTGTTCGGCCCGCTGTTGCAGGTGATCCGCTACGCTGATTTTGAGGCGGCGATTGCCGAGGCCAACAACACCCAGTACGGCCTGGCCGCCGGTTTGTTGTCGGACTCCGAGGCGCGTTACCAGCAATTTTGGCTGGAAAGCCGCGCCGGGATCGTCAACTGGAACAAACAACTGACCGGCGCTGCGAGTACCGCACCGTTCGGTGGGGTGGGGGCGTCGGGCAACCATCGCGCCAGTGCGTATTACGCGGCGGATTATTGTGCGTACCCGGTGGCGTCGCTTGAAACGCCAAGCCTGGTGGTGCCGGCCACGCTAACCCCCGGCATTACGCTGATCTAAATGTGAGAGGGGGCTTGCTCCCGATGGCGGTGTGTCAGTTGATGAATCAGGTGACTGATCCACAGCCATCGGGGGCAAGCCCCCTCCCACAGGGGTTCAGTGGTGTATTCAAGTAATTCGATGCCTATAAAAACAGATGTTCGTGGAGCCTCGCCGATGAAATCCTATGAAGTCAATTTTGACGGTCTAGTGGGGCCGACCCATAACTACGGCGGTTTGTCCTTCGGCAACGTCGCGTCCCAGAGCAACAGCCAGCAGCATTCCAACCCCAAGGAAGCAGCGTTGCAGGGCCTGCAAAAAATGAAAGCCCTGATGGACATGGGCTTTGTGCAAGGCGTACTCGCGCCCCAAGAGCGCCCGGACGTGGCCGCCTTGCGCAGCCTTGGCTTCAGCGGGACCGATGCCCAGGTGATCCAGCAGGCGGCCAAGCAGGCCATGCCGTTGTTGGTCGCCAGTTGCTCTGCGTCGAGCATGTGGGTGGCCAACGCCGCCACGGTCAGCCCGAGCGCCGACACGGCGGATGGTCGCGTGCATTTCACCGCCGCCAACCTCAACTGCAAGTACCACCGCAGCATTGAACACCCGACCACCAGCCGCGTGCTGGGCGCGATGTTTGCTGACCAGAAACACTTTGCCCATCACGCCGCATTGCCGGCGGTGGCGCAGTTCGGCGACGAAGGCGCGGCCAACCACACGCGTTTTTGCCGTGAATATGGCGAGGCCGGGGTAGAGTTTTTTGTGTTCGGCCGCAGCGCGTTCGATCCCCGTTACCCGGCCCCCCAGAAATACCCGGCACGCCAAACGCTCGAAGCCTCCCAGGCCGTCGCCCGTCTGCACGGTTTGAAAGACGACGGCGTGGTCTACGCCCAGCAGAACCCGGCCGTGATTGATGCGGGTGTGTTCCACAACGACGTGATCGCGGTGGGCAACGGCGAAGTGCTGTTCTATCACGAGGATGCGTTCCTCAATACCGAACAGATGCTCGCCGAACTGCAAGGAAAGTTGGGCAAAGTGGGCGGCAACTTCCAGTCGGTGTGCGTGCCGCGCGCCCAGGTCAGCGTCGAGGACGCAGTGCGTTCCTACCTGTTCAACAGCCAGTTGCTGACCCGACCTGACGGCTCGATGCTGTTGATCGTGCCAGAAGAGTGCCGCGCCAATGAGCGCGTGTGGCATTACCTGCAAGGCCTGACCGCTGCGGGTGGGCTGATCCGCGAAGTGAAGGTCTTCGACCTCAAGCAGAGCATGCAGAACGGCGGCGGCCCGGCGTGCCTGCGCTTGCGCGTGGCGCTGAACGAAACGGAACTGGCGGCGGTGAATCCAGGGGTTATCATGACCGCGCCGTTGTACGACACGCTGACCCAATGGGTCGACAAACACTACCGCGACAGCCTGCGTGAAACCGACCTGGCTGACCCGCAGTTGCTGCTTGAGTGTCGGACGGCACTGGATGAACTGACGCAAATCCTTAAACTGGGCTCGGTTTATCCTTTCCAGATCAATTAACGCCGCACGGCTGAGAACTATTTTATGACCACCGACACCCTGAAGCTGATCCTTGAAGACACCGACGGCACCCAGCTGGAAACCTCCTGCACCCGCGTCGCCGTGGTCTGGCAGGGCAAGGAAATCTGGATCCAGCACGACGGCCGTGGCCAACTGCTGATCGGTGTGGACGTCGAAGAAGGCGATGCCGAATACGCCAACCTGCTGATGCGCCCACTGGCCACCAACCTGATGAGCCTGCAGCTGGAAATGGAACCGGCCGACGTTGAAGGTGATGACGACGATCACGTCCACGGCCCAGGCTGCAACCACTAAGGAAGCTGCGTATGCTCGCCCTCGGCAAATTGCTTGAACTGACCCTCGCCGGTCGTGAACCGGCGCAAAAAATTCAATCGACTGTCGACGGCGTGCAGATGCGCTGGCTCAGCGAGGGCGCGCTTGAAGTGCGTCCTCCTGAAGCACGGGACAATGGCAGCGACCTGCTGCTGTCGTCCGGCATCCATGGCAACGAAACCGCGCCGATCGAACTGCTCGACCGCTTGTTGCATGGCATCGCCCGTGGGGAGATCAAACCCCGCACTCGTATTTTGTTCCTGTTCGGCAACCCCGAGGCGATGCGCCGCGGCGAGCGTTACCTCGAACTGGACGTCAACCGGCTGTTCAACGGCCGTCACGAAAAAAACATCGGCCCCGAAGCCATGCGCGCCGCCGAGCTTGAACAACTGGCCCGTAGCTTCTTCAGCCAGCCTGGCCGTTCGCGCCTGCATTACGATTTGCACACCGCCATTCGCGGCTCGAAGATTGAGCAATTCGCCCTGTACCCCTGGAAAGACGGGCGCCAGCATTCGCGTCGCGAACTGGCGCGTTTGAACGCTGCCGGCATGGAAGCGGTGCTACTGCAGAACAAGACGTCGATCACCTTCACGGCGTTTACCTACGAGCAACTGGACGCCGAAGCTTTCACCCTGGAACTGGGCAAGGCGCGGCCATTCGGGCAGAACCAAGGGGTGAATGTTTCCCGCCTGGAGCTGCGCCTCAAACAGATCATCGAAGGCACGGAGCCTGAGACTGACAGCCTGGACGGGTTGAAACTGTTCGCCGTGTCGCGTGAAGTCATCAAGCACAGTGATGCTTTCCTGCTGCACTTGCCGGCTGACGTGGAAAACTTTTCGGAATTGGAAAAGGGTTATCTGCTGGCCGAAGATGTGGCCAAGACGCGTTGGGTGATCGAGGAGGAGGGCGCACGCATCATCTTTCCCAACCCTAAGGTGAAGAATGGTTTGCGGGCAGGGATATTGATTGTGCCGACCACGGACGCTGGCCTGGCATAGGTCTCAAGGCGTAACCGGATGCAAATGTGGGAGGGGGCTTGCCCCCGATGGCGGTGTCTCAGCTACAGATGAGCTGAATGACACACTGCTATCGGGGGCAAGCCCCCTCCCACATTTTGTTTTGCAGTGTTGCTTAGACCGCTACCGCCCGTGGCTCGCTACGACGGATCGCCCGTACTTTGTGCAGGGTATCTGCGCAGGTCTTCGCCGCTTCCTGGCCCTTGTGCACAAAGTGATCATGGAAGAACGCGTGGTGCTCGCTGCCCGCGTGGAAGTGATGCGGCGTCAGCGATACCGAGAACACCGGCACTTCAGTTTCCAGCTGCACCTGCATCAGGCCGCTGACCACCGATTGGGCGACGAATTCGTGACGGTAGATGCCACCGTCCACCACCAGCGCGGCGGCAACGATACCGGCGTAACGACCGGTCTTGGCCAGTAGCTTGGCGTGCAGGGGCATTTCAAAGGCGCCGCCGACTTCGAAGAAATCGATGTCCGATTCCTGGTAGCCCTGGGCGATCATTTCGGCGAGGAAGCCTTTACGGGATTGGTCGACAATATCCTTGTGCCAGCAGGCTTGGATAAACGCGACGCGCTCGCCGTAGTGGTTTTTGCTTTTGCTGTCGATAGCGGTGGGTTGCATGTTCTGACTCCTGTTTAAGAAAAAAACAGGGCGTTATGAATCGAATGGGATTTAAGGGTACGCATGCGTCAATAGGCGCGCGGCCCTTAGGTCTCAATCCCGTTCTCTCTTCATCCGGACTATGACCGTCGGCCCCGGGATCACACCGGGTCTGCTGACCTTGTCGCCGTCCCGCGTGAGCAGTTCGAGGCGCCAAGCGCTCGCGGGCTATACACATTGCGTGTAATTACCGCCGGTGGGGAATTACACCCCGCCCTGAGAACGTTGCCACCAGAACCCTGGCGGCGGGGAGATTTTTAACATGGTTTTTCAAAAACTGCACGGACGCCGTATCGATAACCTATATCGGTTTGTTTGGTTGGTATTCGATTGAATGCAAACGGGGCTTGATATTCCGGGGCTTTGCCCGCAGTAATCATCGATAAAAGGACGTACTCAACCTGTTAGAGGCCTGTTTCATGACCGTGATTGACCTGCGCAGCGATACCGTGACCCAACCCACCCCCGGCATGCTGGACGCGATGGCCACTGCCGTCAGCGGCGATGACGTCTACGGTGAAGACCCCGGCGTCAATCTGCTGGAAGCTGAATTGGCCAAGCGCCTTGGGTTTGCTGCGGCGTTGTTCGTGCCCACCGGCACCATGAGCAATCTGCTGGCGTTGATGGCTCATTGTGAGCGCGGCGAGGAATATATCGTCGGCCAGCAGGCCCACACCTACAAATATGAAGGCGGTGGTGCAGCGGTGCTGGGTTCGATCCAGCCGCAGCCGCTGGAAGTGCAGGCGGATGGCTCCCTGGATTTGAACCATGTACGGGACGCGATCAAGCCGGACGATTTCCACTTCGCCCGCACCCGCTTGCTGGCTCTGGAAAACACCATGCAAGGCAAAGTGCTGCCCTTGGAATACCTGGCCCAGGCGCGGGCGTTTACCCGTGAACATGGCTTGGCCCTCCATTTGGATGGCGCGCGAATCTACAACGCGGCGGTCAAGCTTGGGGTGGATGCGCGGGAGATCGCCCAGCATTTCGATTCGGTGTCGGTGTGCCTGTCCAAGGGGCTAGGTGCCCCTATCGGCTCGGTGCTGTGCGGCTCTACGATGTTGATCGCCAAGGCCCGGCGTTTGCGCAAGATGGTCGGTGGCGGTATGCGCCAGGCCGGTTCCCTGGCTGCGGCGGGGCTGTATGCCTTGGATCATCAGGTGCAACGCCTGGCTGATGACCACGCCAACGCTCAGTGGCTGGGCGAAGAGCTGCGCAAAGCGGGGTATGAGGTCGAGCCGGTGCAGACCAACATGGTCTACGTGCAGATCGGCGATCAGGCCCAGGCCTTGAAGGCCTTTGCTGCCGAGCGCGGGATCAAGTTGAGCGCCGCGCCACGCCTTCGTATGGTCACTCATCTGGATGTCAGCCGGGCGCAGATCGAGCAGGTGCTCGCGACATTCGTCGAATTTTCGCGCAAATGATCGTGCAGACCGTCTAATTGAGCGTCTCTATCGCATAAACACGCTGTACCCCCGGCAAAGGGCCGATATAATGCGGCCTTTTGCCGTCGCTCCGTCTGATGATGTTGCGCACTGGCCTTTGGCCGCAGCCTCCGTGGAAGAACCTAATGAAAAGCGCAGAAATCCGTGAAGCCTTCCTTCGCTTCTTCGAAGAGCAAGGTCACACCCGTGTCGCCTCCAGCTCTTTGATCCCAGGCAATGACCCAACCCTGCTGTTCACTAACGCGGGGATGAACCAGTTCAAGGACTGCTTCCTGGGCCAGGAAAAGCGCGCCTACACCCGCGCCACCAGCAGCCAGAAGTGCGTACGTGCCGGCGGCAAGAACAGTGACCTGGAAAACGTCGGCTATACCGCCCGTCACCATACGTTCTTCGAAATGCTGGGTAACTTCAGCTTCGGTGACTATTTCAAAAAAGATGCGATTACCTTCGCCTGGACCTTCCTGACCGGCGTGCTGAAGCTGCCAAAGGAAAAACTCTGGGTCACCGTCTACGCGACGGACGATGAAGCGTATGACATCTGGACCCAACAAATCGGTGTGCCTGCCGAGCGCATGATTCGCATCGGCGACAACAAGGGCGCGCCTTACGCCTCCGACAACTTCTGGACGATGGGCGATACCGGCCCATGTGGCCCTTGCACCGAGATCTTCTACGATCACGGCGCCGACATCTGGGGTGGCCCGCCGGGCTCGCCGGAAGAAGACGGCGACCGTTACATCGAGATCTGGAACAACGTATTCATGCAGTTCAACCGCACCGCCGATGGCGTGTTGCATCCGCTGCCGGCGCCGTCGGTGGACACCGGCATGGGCCTGGAGCGGATCAGTGCGGTGATGCAGCACGTTCACTCCAACTATGAAATCGACCTGTTTACCAACCTGCTGAGCGCGTCGGCGGCGGCCATTGGTTGCGCCAATGAGGGCCAGTCTTCGCTCAAGGTTGTGTCGGACCATATTCGTTCCTGCGGCTTCCTGATTGCCGACGGTGTGCTGCCGTCCAACGAAGGCCGTGGCTATGTGCTGCGCCGCATCATTCGTCGAGCCTGCCGCCACGGTAACAAGTTGGGCGCCACCGGCAGCTTCTTCTACAAAATCGTTGCCGCCTTGGTGGCCGAGATGGGCGAAGCGTTTCCAGAACTCAAGCAGCAGCAGGGCAACATCGAGCGCGTGCTCAAGGCTGAAGAGGAGCAGTTCACCAAGACGTTGGAGCACGGTCTGAAGATCCTGGAACAGGACCTGGCTGAGCTCAAAGGCACCGTGGTGCCGGGCGATGTGGTGTTCAAGCTTTACGATACCTATGGCTTCCCGATGGACCTGACCGCTGACATCGCCCGTGAGCGCGAGCTGACCATTGATGAAGCCGGCTTCGAGCGTGAGATGGAAGCCCAGCGCGTACGTGCTCGCTCCGCCAGCTCCTTTGGCCTGGACTACAACACCCTGGTCAAAGTTGATGTGCCTACCGAGTTCACTGGCTACAAGGCGACCCTTGGCTCGGCCAAGATCGTTGCCCTCTATAAAGATGGCAAGTCGGTCGACGTTCTAAATGAAGGCGACGAAGCCGTTGTGGTCCTGGACCAGACGCCGTTCTACGCCGAGTCGGGCGGCCAGATCGGTGACTGTGGTTTCCTGAGCTCGACATCGGGTCGTTTTGAAGTGCGTGACACCACTAAGACCGGCGGTGCGTTCCTGCATCACGGCGTGTTGGTGCTGGGCAACTTGACGGTCGGCGCGCCAGTGGACACGCAGGTCGATGCCGAAGTACGGCATGCAACCGCCTTGAACCACTCGGCCACTCACTTGCTGCACGCTGCATTGCGTCAGGTGCTGGGTGAGCACGTCCAACAGAAGGGTTCGTTGGTCGATAGCCAGCGTCTGCGTTTCGACTTCAGCCACTTCGAAGCGATTAAGCCGGAGCAGATCAAGGCCCTGGAAGATATCGTCAATGCACAAGTGCGCAAGAACACCCCGGTTGAAACCGAGGAAACCGATATCGAGACCGCCAAGGCCAAGGGCGCCATGGCACTGTTCGGCGAGAAGTACGGCGACAACGTGCGCGTACTCAGCATGGGCGGCGACTTCTCGGTGGAACTGTGTGGTGGTATCCACGCCAACCGCACGGGCGACATTGGCCTGCTGAAGATCATCAGTGAAGGTGGTGTGGCCTCCGGTGTGCGACGTATCGAGGCGGTGACTGGCGCTGCGGCCCTGGCCTACCTCAATGCGGCCGAAGAACAACTCAAGGAAGCGGCCAGCCTGGTCAAGGGCAGCCGCGACAACCTGATCGACAAGCTGTCCGCCGTGCTGGAGCGCAACCGTGCTCTGGAAAAACAGCTGGAGCAGTTGCAGGCCAAGGCAGCCAGTGCGGCAGGCGACGATCTGTCGTCTTCTGCGGTGGACGTCAAGGACGTGAAAGTCCTGGCGGCGCGCCTGGATGGTCAGGATGGTAAGGCGCTGTTGGCCCTGGTCGATCAGTTGAAGAACAAGCTCGGCCGCGCAGTGATCCTGCTCGGCGGTGTCCATGAGGATAAGGTCGTTCTGGTTGCCGGTGTAACCAAAGACCTGACTGGCCAACTCAAGGCCGGTGATTTGATGAAGCAAGCCGCCGCGGCGGTGGGCGGGAAGGGCGGTGGTCGTCCGGACATGGCGCAAGGCGGTGGTGTCGATGCCGGTGCTCTGGATGCGGCCCTGGCCCTGACCGTGCCGTTTGTCGAGGCAGGTATTTAAGGCGCTGTTAACTGGCCCGTGGTCTAGTCGCGGGCTTGTTCGGTGCTGGTTGATTGGATATTTAGGCGCCCCTTTACGGGCTGAGGCGGCTTAGAAATGGCTTTGATCGTACAGAAATTTGGAGGCACCTCGGTCGGCTCTGTCGAAAGAATCGAGCAGGTTGCCGACAAGGTTAAGAAATTCCGCGATGCTGGCGACGACCTGGTGGTGGTGCTGTCGGCCATGAGCGGCGAGACCAATCGCTTGATCGAGCTGGCCAAGGCAATCAGTGGCGACCAGCAACCGCTCCCGCGTGAGCTGGACGTGATCGTCTCTACTGGTGAGCAGGTGACCATCGCCTTGCTGGCCATGGCCCTGAACAAGCGTGGCGTTCCTGCGGTGTCCTACACGGGCAGCCAGGTGCGTATCCTCACCGACAGTGCGCACACCAAGGCGCGCATTCTGCAGATCGATGATCAGAAAATTCGCACTGATCTGAAAGCTGGCCGCGTGGTAGTTGTAGCGGGCTTCCAGGGTGTGGATGAACACGGCAACATCACCACCCTCGGGCGTGGCGGTTCGGACACTACCGGCGTGGCTCTGGCGGCAGCTCTCAAGGCTGATGAGTGCCAGATCTACACCGATGTGGATGGCGTCTACACCACTGACCCGCGTGTCGTTTCCGTGGCCCAGCGTCTGGACAAGATCACCTTCGAAGAGATGCTGGAAATGGCCAGCCTCGGTTCCAAGGTTTTGCAGATCCGCGCGGTGGAGTTCGCCGGCAAGTACAACGTTCCGCTGCGCGTATTGCACAGCTTCAAAGAGGGTCCGGGCACCCTCATTACTATTGATGAAGAGGAATCCATGGAACAGCCGATCATTTCCGGCATCGCTTTCAACCGCGATGAAGCCAAGCTGACGATCCGTGGCGTGCCAGACACCCCGGGCGTGGCCTTCAAGATTCTGGGCCCGATCAGTGATGCGAATGTTGAAGTCGACATGATCGTGCAGAACGTCTCGCACGATAACACCACCGATTTCACGTTCACTGTGCACCGCAACGAGTACGATGCGGCATTGAAAATCCTGGAGAACACCGCGAGCGAGATTGGCGCCCGTGAAGTGGTCGGCGATATCAAGATTGCCAAGGTGTCGATCGTGGGTGTGGGCATGCGTTCCCATGCCGGCGTTGCCAGCCGCATGTTTGGGGCTCTGGCCAAGGAAAGCATCAATATCCAGATGATCTCCACGTCTGAAATCAAAGTCTCGGTAGTGATCGAAGAGAAGTACCTGGAGCTTGCTGTGCGCGCGCTGCATACCGCGTTTGAGCTAGACGCTCCGGCCCGACAGGGCGAGTGATGTAGTGCCAGGAAGGCGCGGTCTACCGCGCCTTTCCTTTTTTTGTAGGGCGCATGGTCTTTTGTGTGCGCTCGACAATACTTAGGTCGTTAGGGCTATGACTCTCGAGTCGTAGGTCGAACGCCTTTTTTTTGCAGACTGTTGTTCCTGAAATGAAATGCGTGAGGAGAAAGGTATGCTGATTCTGACTCGTCGGTGCGCAGAAAGCCTGATTATCGGTGATGGCGAAATCACCGTGACCGTGCTCGGCGTCAAAGGCAATCAAGTACGTATCGGGGTTAATGCTCCGAAAGAGGTAGCGGTCCACCGCGAGGAAATCTACCTGCGGATCAAGAAAGAGAAGGACGAAGAACCAAGCCTTTAATTTTTATCGTTTTTTATGTTTGCAAACGGGGAGGAACGTGGTTAATATACGCCCCGTGTTGCGGAGAGCTGGCCGAGTGGCCGAAGGCGCTCCCCTGCTAAGGGAGTACACCTCAAAAGGGTGTCGGGGGTTCGAATCCCCCGTTCTCCGCCATTATTTGCTTAGTACGTTGCAATCTGGTTTTTTCGGTAAGTTGTTGAAAATTAACGAAAAAATAGCTTTACATAGAGATTGAACGGCCTATAATGCGCGGCAACAAATGCACTCGTAGCTCAGCTGGATAGAGTACTCGGCTACGAACCGAGCGGTCACAGGTTCGAATCCTGTCGAGTGCACC
>NZ_JBGQOI010000038.1:0-27123 GCF_052113765.1 Pseudomonas sp. W22_MBD1_FP4
TGTCCCCTTCGTCTAGTGGCCTAGGACACCGCCCTTTCACGGCGGTAACAGGGGTTCGAGTCCCCTAGGGGACGCCACGATTACCCGCTCTGCGGGATTTTTAAGGGTCATTCAATTATTGAATGGCCCTTTTGTTTGTCTGGCGTTTGACCACTTCTCTCATCATCTCCTTTCTTCCTGTTCTGACCAGTGGTCATGACTGTCGCTTGCTAAATATTATTATGGTAATAATATTCAACCCATGAGAGTCGGAGGCTTTGATGAACGATAAAAAAGCGCAAACCCGCGAACGCATTCTGCAGGCCGCCAGCGCCGCGTTGATCCAGCGCGGCCCGGCCGAGCCGAGTGTCGGTGAAGTCATGGGCGCGGCGGGGCTGACCGTCGGCGGCTTCTACGCGCACTTTGAAAGCAAGGATGCGTTGATGCTGGAGGCCTTTACGCAACTGCTGGCACGGCGTCGCGCCTCCATTGACGATATGGACGCGCAGTTGACCGGAGAAGAGCGCAGGGGGTTGGTTGCGGCGTTTTACCTCTCGCGCAAGCATCGCGACTCCACCGCTCAGGCCTGCCCGATTCCAGCGACTGTAGGGGAGATGGCTCGCCTGCCGGACGCCTTTCGCGACGCGCTGAGCGAACATGTCGAGTTGATGGCTGCTCAGCTTGCCGCAAGCCCTGAAGACACCGACAAGGCCTTAGCCGATATGGCATTAATGATCGGTGGCCTGGCCTTGGCCCGCGCCTTGGGGCCGGGTGAGCTGTCGGACCGAGTGTTGCGCGCTGCCAAGTCGGCTGTGCGATAGGAAGAGGGCTCGCGAAATGGGCGCGTTAACCTGGATTCGTCGTTTCAACGGCACGCTGGGGTACCTGGCGCCGCACACGGTGGCCAACAAGATGCGTCGAGCCTTCATGACGCCCCGCGACCTGCCGCCCCGTGACTGGGAGTTACCGCTGCTGGCGCAATCGGAGCGCATCACCTTGCGCTTTGGCTTGTCGGCCCTGCGCTGGGGGCAGGGTCCGGCAGTTTTGTTGATGCACGGCTGGGAAGGCCGGCCAACCCAGTTTGCCAGTCTGATCACCGCCTTAGTCGACAATGGCTACTCCGTGATTGCTCTGGACGGGCCTGCCCATGGCCGCTCACCGGGGCGTGAGGCTCATGTGCTGCTGTTTGCTCGCGCCATGCTGGAGGCGGCGGCCGAGTTGCCGCCCCTGCATGCAGTGGTCGGCCATTCCATGGGGGGCGCCAGTGCGATGTTGGCGGTGCAGTTGGGGTTGCGTACCCAGGCGTTGGTCAGTATCGCTGCACCGTCGCGTTTCCTGGATGTACTGCGTGGTTTTACCCAAATGGTCGGTTTGCCAGCGAAGGCGCGTTCGGTGTTTATTCAGGAGGTGGAGCAAACATTCGGAATGCCACTCAAGCATTTGGATGTGGCCCACTATCAAATGAATATTCCCGGGCTGATCGTGCACGCTGAAGACGATACCTTTGTCCCCGTCAACGCCTCCCAAGCCATTCACGAAGCCTGGTTCGACAGCCGCCTGCTGCGCCTTGAACAAGGCGGCCACCAGAAAGTACTGGCCGATCCGCGGGTGATCGATGGCGTGCTGGCGCTGTTGGCGGGTTGCCGTCTACAGGCGCGGCAAAGCGCCTGATACACTGCCTCCCGCCGCCATTAATCGACTGGGAGCAAGGCATGGGCTGGGATTTGGCAACGCCGTTTATCATTGACCTGCAGGTCGCCCCTGAGGATATCGACGGCCTGGGGCACGCAAATAATGCGGTGTACGTGTCCTGGCTGGAGCGCTGTGCCTGGCGTCATTCCCAGCGTTTGGGGCTGGACCTGACCGAGTATCGCCGTCTGGACCGCGCCATGGCGGTGGTGCGCCATGAGATCGATTACCTAGCGGCAGGCTACGAAGGTGACGAGCTGCAACTGGCCACCTGGATCGTCGATTGGGACCAGCGTCTGAAGATGACCCGCCGTTTTCAACTGGTCCGCCCGCGTGACGGTGCAACCCTTCTGCGCGCGCAAACCACCTTCGTCTGCATCGAATTGTCCACGGGCAAGCCCAAGCGCATGCCGAGCGAGTTTCTCGATGGCTATGGCCCCGCCCTGACAGGGGGTTAACGGTTGCCGTAGGAAACCCAGTAAACTGCGCCACGATTTTTGTTGAGTGTTTTCCATGCAAATTGCTTTGGCGCCCATGGAAGGGTTGGTCGACAACATCCTGCGGGACGTGTTGACCCGTGTGGGCGGTATTGACTGGTGCGTGACCGAGTTTATCCGCGTCAACGACCGCCTGCTGACCCCGGCGTACTTCCACAAACTTGCTCCAGAGCTGCTGCACGGTGCCCACACCGCTGCGGGCGTGCCCTTGCGCGTGCAATTGCTCGGTTCCGACCCCGTGTGCCTTGCGGAGAATGCCGCACTGGCCTGTGAGCTGGGTTCGCAAGTGATCGATCTGAACTTTGGCTGCCCGGCCAAGACCGTCAACAAGTCCCGAGGCGGTGCCGTGCTGCTCAAGGAACCGGAGTTGCTCAACCAGATCGTTGAACACGTGCGGCGTGCGGTGCCTGCCCATATCCCGGTGACTGCCAAGATGCGCCTGGGCTTCGATAGCCCGGATGGCGCGCTGGTGTGCGCCACGGCCCTGGCCGAAGGCGGTGCGGCGCATATCGTGGTGCATGCGCGTACCAAGGCCGATGGTTACAAGCCGCCGGCTCATTGGGAGTGGATCCCGCGGGTCCAGGACGTGGTCAAGGTGCCGGTGTTCGCTAATGGCGATATCTGGAGCGTCGAAGACTGGCGCCGCTGTCGGGAGATCAGCGGCGTAGAGGACATCATGCTTGGCCGTGGCCTGGTGGCGCGCCCTGACCTGGCGCGGCAGATTGCAGCAGCACGCGCAGGCGAGGAAGTGGTCGAAATGACGTGGGCAGAGATGCAGCCCATGCTCCGCGAGTTCTGGACCCAGTCGGTAGCGCAACTGACTGAAAAACAGGCGCCTGGCCGATTGAAACAATGGTTGGCGATGTTAACGCGTAATTACCCGCAGGCGGTGGAACTGTTTACCGCCCTTCGTCGCGAGACGGATGTGCGGCAGGTAAGTTGTCTATTGGGTATGAGTCATCCTGACGTGCTTTAAATGTTGATGTAAGTCATTCGGGCTGTATGACAAATTCAACGTGAGCGGTTGGCATTGATCAAGGAACTTTTTTGGGGGGATGGCCACGTAAGGGTTGGGCGTCAGGTAGTTAGTGCGTAAAAAATACTGGTCTTCTGTATTGCTGCTATCTGCCGTCTTAACTCGGATAAATATAGGACTAAAATTCTTATGCGTGATCCAGTTGTGAGCCGTACCTATGGCGTTAATTCCGTTTACTCCCCTAACTGCGGTTCCAGTGCGACGTTGCCCATCCGTGCCTCAGGCCCTGGTTGCGGCATCCGGTTTGGGTGTTATAACCCGCCCCCGCCAACATACTGTGTACCCTGCAAGCCAGCCCCGCCAAAGCTTTGCAGGCCTTGTAAGCCAGCCCCGAAGAAGCAGAGTTTTTTTTCCAAGATTGGCAGCTTTTTCGGAAAAGTCTTTGACAAAGTCGGCAGTGTTTTCAGTGGGATTGGTAAGGTGTTGGGGGGAGTGGTAAAAGCACTTAGTCCGTTGATAAGTCTGGCAGCGCCGTTATTAGGTCCGGTCGGGTTGGCGATTTCCGGTGCGGTTAGTATCGGTGGTTCACTTGCTGCTTCGATGTTTGAAAAGGTGGGTGGGGCCATGAGCGGATTGAAGTCGTTTTTTAAAGCGTAATATTTTAGCAATTGATTAATGTATTGGCGTTGGCCTGAAAAATAATCGACTGTCGCTGTTCGTCATGAAAGTAGCAGTCGACTATTTAATAGTTATATCAGCAATTGCCTGAACTCTTTCAGCGGTAGCGGCCTGCTGTAAATGAACCCTTGATACAGATGGCACCCCAACGCTTGCAGGAATGCCAGTTGCTCGGGGGTCTCCACACCCTCGGCAATCACCTCCAGATTCAAACTGCGAGCCATCGCCACGATCGCCCTGATGATTTCCGCGTCGTTTGGATCATGGGTCGCGTCTCGCACAAACGACTGATCGATCTTCAGTGCGTCCACCGGCAGGCGCTTGAGGTATGTCAGTGAAGAGTAACCGGTGCCAAAGTCATCCATCGCAAAGCTCACGCCGAGCTTCTTCAGGCGGCGCATCTTGTTGACGGTGTCATCCAGGTTCTGGATCACGATACCTTCGGTGATTTCAAGTTTCAGAAGGCTGCAGGGCAAGGAATGCTGCTTAAGGCTGTGCTCCACCCGTTCCACGAAATCGTTCTGGCGAAACTGCCGGGGGCTGATATTCACGCATAGACTGAAATTCAGCGGGTCCACCAAGCCTTCTTTGATCAGTTGCCCAAAGGCGGCGCAGGCCTCATCAAGGATCCAGGTGCCCACTTCAAGGATCAGGCCGCTGTCTTCCAGCACCTTGATAAATTCCGACGGTGACTGCGCACCCAATTGTGGGTGCTGCCAACGCACCAGTGCCTCCGCACCTACGATCTTGTTACCGCGCGCATCCACCTGGGGTTGGTAATGAACGCTGAATTCGCCGCGCGCCAGGGCCAGGCGCAGGTCGGTTTCCATGCGCAGGCGTTCGCTGGCGGCTTTTTGCATGCTGTTGTGAAACATCTGCGTGGTGTTGCGTCCTGAGTCCTTGGCGCGGTAAAGGGCAATGTCGGCGCGCTTGAGCAGGTCGGCCGGTGTGGAGCCGTGATCGGGAATCAACGCCACGCCAATGCTCGGCGTGACCTGCAATCTGTGCCCGTCCAGGAACATCGGCTCCGAAAGCAATTCACGCAGGGTGTCGGCCAGTTCCTGCACCTGGTTGCTGACTTCCTGGCGCGAGCCATCCAGGCCGCTGAGCAGTACCACGAATTCATCGCCACCCAGGCGCGCCACGGTGTCTTCCATGCGCACGCTGGCTTCCAGCCGCGCGGTGACGATTTTCAGCACGGTGTCGCCGACCGGATGGCCCAAGGAGTCATTGATGTGCTTGAAGTGGTCAAGATCGAGGAACAGCAGCGCGCCGCGTAGGTTATGGCGCTTGAGCAGGGCGATCTGCTGGCTCAGGCGGTCCATCAACAGCGCACGGTTGGGCAGGTTGGTCAGCGGGTCGTGGTAGGCCAGATGGCGGATCTGCGCCTGGGCGTTTTTCAGCAGGCTCACG
The DNA here is from genome assembly GCF_052113765.1 of Pseudomonas sp. W22_MBD1_FP4. Taxonomy (NCBI): domain Bacteria; kingdom Pseudomonadati; phylum Pseudomonadota; class Gammaproteobacteria; order Pseudomonadales; family Pseudomonadaceae; genus Pseudomonas; species Pseudomonas sp. W22_MBD1_FP4. The sequence continues at coordinate 5,233 of NZ_JBGQOI010000038.1, forward strand.
TCCCGCGCGGTCAGCAGCAGGCACGGGGTTTCATTCAGGGTGATGGGCTCGACCGAGACTTCTACTGCCAGCACTTCACCGCGTTTGTTGTGCCAGAGCATTTCCAGATGGTGAATGCGGCCCTTGATCTGCAACTCGGCCAACAGCGCCGAGCGTTGGTTCTCATCGGCCCAGATGCCGATCTGATAAAAAGTCAGGCCAATAGCTTCTTCAGCTCGCAAGCCGGTCAGGCGGCAGAAGCCATCGTTGACCTCCACATAGCGGCCGGTGTCGCGCTCGGTGATGGAAATCGCGTCAGGGCTGGAATGGAAGGCCTTGGCGAATTTCTCCTCGCTGGCCTTCAGCGCGGCCTCGGAGCGCTGTTGTTGGGTGATATCGCGCAACGTCGTAACGATGCACGCTTGATCTCCGACCTTGATCAGGCGGCTGGAAATCATGCAGGTCAGGCTGTGGCCATTCTTGTGATGCACCACCACGGCCACGTTGCTCAACGACTGCTCGCGAATGACCCGCTCGATACGCTCCAGGCGCTGGCTGGAATCATCCCATAGGCCGATCTGGTCAGCGCTCTTGTCGATTACCTCGGCAGCGCTCCAGCCAAAGGTTTGGGTAAAGGCCGGATTGATCTCGATAAAGGCGCCACTCTCCAGGCCTGTGACGCAGATCGGGTCGGGGCTGGCCTGGAACAGGCTGGCGAATTTTTCTTCGGAGGCGCTCAGGCGTTGTTCGCGCTCCACTTGGTCTGTGATATCGAGCAGCGTGCCGGCCATGCGCAGGGGTAAACCTCGCTCGTCGCGGTACAGGCGAGCACGGCTTTCCAGGTAGCGCGAGCTGCCATCTTCCATGGCCACGCGGTAGGTCAGTTGGTAGTTTCCGGCAGGGCCTTCGCGCAGGGTGCGGTAGGCGTTGCGCATGTTGTCCCGTTCCTCGTTGGGCATGCCTTCGAAAAAGGCGTCGAAGGATTCGTGGAACGGTTCGGACGGCAGACCGTGCAATTGGGCTGCGCGCGCGGAGCCATAGAGCATGCCGCTGGGAATGTGCCAGTCCCAAGTACCCAGTTGTGCCGAGTCCAGCGCCAGGTCGAGGCGCTCCTGACTGTCCTTGAGCGCCTGCTCTGCATTTTTGCGTTCGGTGGTGTCGAGGAAGGTGCTGATCAGATAGGCCTCACCCTCCAACTCGACTTTTTGCGCGCTGAGCGTGCCATTGTGGACTTGGCCGTTGCTGGCGCAAAACTGCACCTCCATGGTAATGGGCTCGCCCTTGCGCTGCGTGGCCTTGACCAATTGTGCGCGTTGCTCCGGGTGGCGCCACAGGCCCAGTTCCAGGGTCGTGCGGCCGATGGCATCGCCCAAGGGCCAGCCGAAGAGCATCTCGAAATACTGGTTGGCTTCGCTGATCAGGCCGTCGGCCCGGCGCGTCAGCAGTACCATGTTCGGGCACAGGTGAAACAGCGTGGCGAAGCGTTTTTCGGAGTGCCCGAGGGCGTTTTCACGTTCACGCTGGTGGGTAACCTCGCGGATCACCCCGATCATGCGGCGCCGACCGGTTTTGTCCGGCTGCAGGCTGCCGTTGATTTCCAGCCAGTGAAAGCTGCCGTCAGGCCATTGGATGCGGTGATGCATGGCCTGCTCAAGCGGCTCGCCGGCCAGTACGGCGTGAAAAGCCCGTACCACTCGGGCGCGATCCGACTGGGCCAGCAAGTCAAGGTAGTCCAAGTCCTGGGGCAGCGGTTGGCGCGGATCAAAACCAAACAACGCCTGGGTGCCCCGTGACCAACTTATGCGGCCGGTGTCTATTTCCCAGCACCATGCGCCCAGCCGCGCAGCGTTAAGGGCTGCCAGCAGTTGTGGCGCGCTCTCCCAGCTTTGTTCCGCCTGTTGAGGGTCCAGCGCGTAAATGCGGGGTAGGGGTGGCACGGGGTCGACGGGGTTGCGCATTATCAAAGGGCCTTGATTCGATGGGCAAACAGCACGGTTTTACTCAGAACCCGAGGCCGCACAGTGTCATGCCGGTATCCCTGGCAAATCCATCTGTGCGTCCAATAGGCTCATGAAAGCCCGCGCAGCATTCGACAGCGTCCTTTCGGTGTGCACGATATAGCCTAGCTGGCGACTGAGTTGTATGCCTGGCAAAGCGATACTTGCCACCTGATCATCGAGCATGGTGCGCGGCAACACGCTCCAAGCCAGGCCGATAGACACCATCATTTTGATAGTTTCCAAGTAGTTAGTACTCATCGCGATGTTCGGGGTAAGGCCTTGGGCCTCGAACAACCGGCTGACAATATGGTGGGTAAACGTGTTGCCGCCAGGGAAAACCGCCGGATGGCCGGCAATATCAGCCAGGCTGATGGAGCCGTTACTGATCAGGCTATGCTCCGGCGCCACCACAAAGTCCAGCGGGTCGTCCCACACTGGCGTGGCGCGCACCAGGTTGTGGGGCTCGGGCGCCAGGGTGATAACTGCCACTTCAGCGCGGCCATGGAGGATTTCTTCATAGGCCACTTCAGAATCGAGAAATTGAATATCCAGCGCTACGTTTGGGTATTCCCGTGTAAAGGTTCGCAGGATAGGCGGCAGGCGATGCAGGCCTATATGGTGGCTGGTGGCTAATGTGAGCCGCCCGCTGACCTCGCCGGTAAGGTTGGTGAGGGCGCGGCGGGTGTCGTCCAGCACATTGAGAATCTGGTAAGCGCGCGGCAGCAAGGCGCGTCCGGCCTCGGTCAGGCCGACTTCACGGCCCAGGCGATCAAACAGTCGCACCTTCAATTGCTGTTCCAGGCCGGCGATACGTTTGCTGATGGCCGGTTGGGTCAAGTGCAGGCGTTCTCCAGCGCCGGAGAAGCTGCCGATCTCGGCGATGGCGATAAAGGCATTGAGGTTGGCCAAGTCCATTGTGGTATTCCAGTTGGTAATCCAAAGCATAAAAAATATGAATTTGAGTTATTTAATGTAGCGCCATACCATCAGCCTCACAAGCCAAAGGGTTATTGAAAAGCCCGGCGAATGAAACACCGCTGATGAGGACCGACTGATGGCCGGCAAAACGCTTTACGACAAGCTTTGGGATTCCCATGAAGTGAAACGGCGCGATGATGGGTCGTCGCTGATCTATATCGACCGTCACATCATCCATGAAGTGACCTCGCCACAAGCGTTCGAAGGCCTGCGACTGGCCGGGCGCAAGCCTTGGCGCGTCGACTCGATCATCGCCACCCCGGACCACAACGTACCGACCACCCCGGAGCGCAAGGGCGGCATCGACGCCATCGTCGACACTGTGTCGCGGTTGCAGGTGCAGACCCTCGATGATTACTGCGATGAATATGGCATCACCGAATTCAAGATGAATGATGTGCGTCAAGGCATCGTCCATGTGATCGGCCCGGAGCAGGGCGCCACCTTGCCAGGCATGACCGTGGTTTGCGGTGACTCCCACACGTCGACCCACGGTGCCTTCGGCGCTCTGGCTCACGGTATCGGCACCTCGGAGGTCGAGCACGTGTTCGCCACCCAGTGCCTGGTTGCCAAGAAAATGAAGAACATGCTGGTGCGCGTCGAAGGCAAGTTGCCGTTTGGCGTCACCGCCAAGGACATCGTCCTCGCTGTGATCGGCAAGATCGGCACCGCTGGCGGTAACGGCCATGCCATCGAATTCGCCGGCAGCGCCATTCGCGACCTCTCCATCGAAGGCCGCATGACCATCTGCAACATGTCCATCGAAGCCGGTGCCCGCGTGGGCATGGTGGCGGCGGATGAAAAGACCGTCGAATACGTCAAGGGTCGTCCTTTCGCACCGGCTGGTGCCGATTGGGATGCCGCCGTCGAAGCCTGGAAAGACTTGGTCTCCGACGCTGATGCGGTGTTCGATACCGTGGTCGAACTCGACGCTGCCCAGATCAAGCCGCAAGTCAGCTGGGGTACTTCGCCGGAAATGGTCCTGGCCGTCGACCAGAACGTGCCGGACCCGGCTCAGGAGGCCGACCTGGTCAAGCGCGGTTCCATCGAGCGCGCCTTGAAGTACATGGGCTTGAAGGCCAACCAGGCAATCACTGACATCCAGTTGGATCGCGTGTTTATAGGTTCCTGCACCAACTCGCGGATCGAAGACCTGCGCGCTGCGGCGGTGATCGCCAAGGGACGCAAAGTCGCCTCGACCATCAAGCAGGCCATTGTGGTTCCGGGCTCAGGCTTGGTTAAAGCCCAGGCTGAAGCCGAAGGCCTGGACAAGATCTTCCTCGAAGCCGGTTTTGAATGGCGTGAGCCGGGCTGCTCAATGTGCCTGGCGATGAACCCGGACCGCCTGGAGTCGGGCGAGCATTGCGCGTCGACCTCCAACCGTAACTTCGAAGGGCGTCAGGGCGCCGGTGGCCGTACCCACCTGGTGAGCCCGGCCATGGCCGCCGCCGCTGCCGTCAACGGTCGTTTCATCGACGTTCGCGAATTGATCTGAGGAATACCCGATGAGAGCTTTTACCCAACACACAGGTCTTGTCGCGCCGTTGGACCGTGCCAACGTGGACACCGACCAGATCATCCCCAAGCAGTTTTTGAAGTCGATCAAGCGCACCGGTTTCGGTCCTAACCTGTTCGACGAGTGGCGCTACCTGGACGTGGGCTACGCCTACCAGGACAACTCCAAGCGCCCGCTGAACAAGGACTTCGTGCTTAACGCCGAACGCTACCAAGGCGCCAGCGTGTTGCTGGCCCGGGAAAACTTCGGGTGCGGTTCCAGCCGCGAGCACGCGCCGTGGGCCCTGGAAGAATATGGCTTTCGCAGCATCATCGCGCCGAGCTATGCCGACATCTTCTTCAACAACAGCTTCAAGAACGGCCTGTTGCCGATCATCTTGACTGACGAAGAAGTCGACGAGCTGTTCAAGCAAGTGGAAGCCGACGTTGGCTACCAGTTGACCGTCGACCTCGCTGCGCAAACCGTGACCCGTCCGGATGGCAAGATTTACCACTTTGAGGTGGACGCCTTCCGTAAACACTGCCTGATCAACGGCCTGGACGATATCGGCCTGACCTTGCAGGACGGTGATGCGATTGCGGCGTTTGAAGCCAAGCACCGAGCGAGCCAGCCTTGGCTGTTTCGCGACGCCTAAATTGATATAGGCAGGACCGGCCTCATCGGGGGCAAGCCCCCTCCCACATTTGGAATGCGTTCCCCTGTGGGAGGGGGCTTGCCCCCGATAGGGCCGGTACTAGCAACGCAACCCTTGAAGGATGCCACCATGACCAACACCGCCCACACCCAAGTCGTGCAAAAACAATTCGGCGAACAGGCGTCTGCCTACCTGAGCAGTGCCGTGCACGCCCAGGGCACAGAATTCGCGCTGCTGCAGGCAGAACTGGCCGGGCAGGGCAGTGCGCGACTGCTGGATCTCGGTTGCGGTGCCGGTCATGTGAGCTTCAATGTGGCGCCGCTGGTCAAGGAAGTGGTGGCCTATGACCTGTCCCAGCAGATGCTTGATGTGGTGGCTGCCGCTGCGCAAGATCGCGGCTTCACCAATATCAGCACCGTAAATGGCGCCGCCGAGCGCCTGCCGTTCGCCGATGGCGAGTTCGACTTCGTGTTCAGCCGCTACTCGGCCCACCACTGGAGCGACCTTGGCCTGGCCCTGCGTGAAGTGCGCCGCGTGCTCAAGCCGGGCGGCGTGGCGGCCTTTGTTGACGTGTTGTTACCGGGTAGTCCGCTGTTGGACACTTACCTGCAGACCGTCGAGGTGCTGCGAGACACCAGTCACGTGCGCGATTACTCCGCCGCCGAGTGGATGCGTCAGCTCAGCGAAGCCGGTTTGCATGTACGCAACAGCAGCCGCCAGCGCCTGCGCCTGGAATACACCTCGTGGGTCGAACGTATGCGTACACCGCAAGTGCTGCGCGCCGCGATCCTGGAGTTGCAGCAGGCGATGGGCCAGGAAGTGCGCGATTACTACGAGATTCAAGCCGATGGCACCTTCAGCACCGATGTGCTCGTGGTATGGGCCGAACGCTGATTAATTTTCCCGACCTGCCCACGGGCAGGTCGCTCGATGAAATGAGGAACCCATGAGCAAGCAGATTCTGATTCTCCCTGGCGACGGTATTGGTCCGGAAATCATGGCCGAAGCGGTCAAAGTACTGGAACTCGCCAACAGCAAGTACAGCCTGGGGTTCGAGCTGAGCCACGACGTGATCGGCGGCGCCGCCATCGACAAACACGGCGTGCCACTGGCCGATGAAACCCTGGACCGCGCCCGTGCTGCCGATGCTGTGCTGCTCGGCGCCGTGGGTGGTCCGAAGTGGGACAAAATCGAACGTGACATCCGCCCTGAGCGCGGCCTGCTGAAGATCCGCGCGCAACTGGGCCTGTTCGGCAATCTGCGCCCGGCGATCCTCTACCCGCAACTGGCCGACGCGTCGAGCCTGAAGCCGGAAGTGGTGGCTGGTCTCGATATTCTGATCGTGCGTGAGTTGACCGGCGGCATCTACTTCGGCTCGCCACGCGGCGTGCGCGAACTGGAAAATGGCGAGCGCCAGGCCTACGACACCCTGCCGTATAGCGAGAGCGAAATCCGCCGTATCGCCCGTGTCGGTTTCGACATGGCCCGCGTGCGCGGCAAGAAAGTCTGCTCGGTGGATAAGGCCAACGTACTGGCCTCCAGCCAACTGTGGCGCGAAATCGTCGAGGAAGTGGCCAAGGACTACCCGGATGTCGAACTGAGCCACATGTACGTGGATAACGCCGCCATGCAACTGGTGCGCGCGCCGAAGCAATTCGACGTGATCGTCACCGACAACCTGTTCGGCGACATCCTGTCCGACCAGGCGTCGATGCTCACCGGCTCTATCGGCATGCTGCCTTCGGCGTCGCTGGACACCAACAACAAGGGTATGTACGAGCCTTGCCACGGTTCGGCGCCGGACATTGCGGGCCAGGGCATTGCCAACCCGCTGGCGACCATTTTGTCGGTCTCGATGATGCTGCGTTACAGCTTCAACCTGAGCGATGCGGCGGACGCGATCGAGAAGGCCGTAAGCCTGGTGCTGGATCAGGGTTTGCGCACCGGTGACATCTGGTCGCAGGGTTGCACCAAAGTCGGTACGCAAGAAATGGGCGACGCAGTAGTCGCCGCGCTGCGGAATCTGTAATCTCTCGGGCCCGCTTGCAGTTGTTGCTGCAAGACGGCCCACTTTTTAACAAGGTGTAGTTGCGATGAAACGTGTAGGTCTGATCGGTTGGCGCGGTATGGTCGGTTCCGTGCTCATGCAGCGGATGCTGGAAGAGCAGGATTTCGATCTTATTGAGCCGGTGTTTTTCACCACCTCGAACGTGGGTGGCCAAGGGCCGTCCGTGGGCAAGGATATTGCCCCGCTCAAGGATGCCTACAGCATTGACGAGTTGAAGACACTCGACGTGATCGTGACCTGCCAGGGTGGCGACTACACCAGCGAAGTCTTCCCGAAACTGCGCGAAGCGGGCTGGCAGGGTTACTGGATCGACGCCGCGTCGAGCCTGCGTATGCAGGACGATGCCGTGATCATCCTTGACCCGGTCAACCGCAAGGTCATCGACCAGCAACTGGATGCCGGCACCAAGAACTACGTCGGTGGCAACTGCACCGTCAGCCTGATGCTGATGGGCCTGGGTGGCCTGTTCGAAGCGGGTCTGGTCGAGTGGATGAGCGCCATGACCTATCAGGCGGCCTCCGGTGCCGGCGCGCAGAACATGCGTGAGCTGATCAAGCAGATGGGCGCCACCCACGCGGCCGTCGCCGATCAACTGGCCGACCCGGCCAGCGCAATCCTAGACATTGACCGTCGTGTGGCCGAAGCCATGCGCAGCGATGCTTACCCGACCGAGAACTTCGGCGTGCCATTGGCCGGTAGCTTGATCCCATGGATCGACAAAGAGCTGCCGAACGGCCAGAGCCGCGAAGAGTGGAAGGCCCAGGCCGAGACCAACAAGATTCTCGGCCGTTTCAAGAGCCCGATCCCGGTTGACGGTATCTGCGTGCGCATCGGCGCCATGCGCTGCCACAGCCAGGCGCTGACCATCAAGCTGAACAAAGACGTGCCAATCGCCGATATCGAAGGGTTGATCAGCCAGCACAACCCGTGGGTCAAGCTGGTGCCGAACAACCGCGACATCAGCATGCAGGAGCTGAGCCCGACCAAGGTCACTGGTACCCTGAATGTACCGGTGGGCCGTCTGCGCAAGCTGAACATGGGCAGCCAGTTCCTCGGCGCGTTTACCGTCGGCGACCAACTGCTGTGGGGCGCGGCTGAGCCGTTGCGCCGCATGCTGCGGATTTTGCTGGAGCGTTGATCGCTTGAAGCAATAATAGAAACCCGCGTTCTGGTGACAGGCGCGGGTTTTTTATTGTTCTTTTGGGGCCTTTCGTGGGCAAGCCGCCTCCCACATTCGACCGAATTCCAACGTTGAAATGCTGTTCATCGTGGGCGGTGGCTTGCCCCGATAGCGCCGTCAGCCATGGCCCCACCCCCAGGTTAATTGCCTCACCTCCAGCCACCCGGTAAAGTGCCGCTCCCCCCGCAATGCCCGAGGCAGCCCCCATGACCCAGACCTTTGAAATTGCCGTGATCGGCGCCACCGGCACTGTTGGCGAAGCCCTGGTGCAGATTCTCGAAGAGTTGGCATTCCCGGTCGGCACCCTGTACTTGCTGGCCGGCAATAATTCCGCCGGTGCGTCGGTACCGTTTCGCGGCAAGAACGTGCGGGTCAAGGAAGTTGATGAATTCGATTTCAGCAAGGTGCAACTGGCGTTCTTTGCCGCCGGTCCAGCCGTCACCCTGAGCTTCGCCCCACGTGCCACGGCGGCGGGTTGTTCGGTGATCGACCTGTCCGGTGCATTGCCCGCCGAACAGGCGCCACAGGTCGTGCCGGAGGCCAATGCCCACGTCCTGAAGGGCTTGAAAAAGCCGTTCCAGCTCGGCAGCCCGAGCCCGTCCGCGACCAACCTGGCGGTATTGCTGGCGCCGTTGCGTGGGCTGCTGGATATCCAGCGCGTCAGCGTCACGGCTAACCTGGCGGTGTCTGCTCAAGGACGTGAAGCCGTCAGCGAACTGGCCCGTCAGACCGCCGAGCTGCTAAACGTACGCCCGCTGGAGCCGAAATTCTTCGACCGGCAAATGGCCTTCAACCTGTTGGCACAAGTCGGCACGCCAGATGCCCAAGGTCATACAGCCCTTGAGAAGCGTCTCGTACACGAACTGCGTGCTGTGCTTGAATTACCGTCACTAAAGATTTCTGCGACCTGCGTTCAAGCTCCGGTGTTTTTTGGCGATAGCCTGACGGTGTCGTTGCAATTGGCTGCGCCGGTCGACCTTGCTGCGGTCAACCGTGCGCTCGACGCTGCGCCGGGTATAGAACTCGTGGAGGAGGGGGATTACCCAACAGCCGTTGGTGATGCGGTAGGCCAGGACGTGGTCTATGTCGGCAGGGTTCGCGCCGGTGTGGATGACCCGGCGGAACTAAATCTGTGGCTGACGTCAGATAACGTACGCAAAGGCGCTGCACTTAACGCCGTGCAACTGGCGCAGTTGTTGATAAAAGGCCTTGCGTAAAAGATACTTGGCCGCAATTTGTAGATTGATTCTAGCCAGGCGCTATGCTTGGCCCGAAGTGCAACAGAAGCGTGTCGGTAACCTATCGGCTCGCCATGCCTTATGGCAAGCGGTTACCAACCTTCTCGCAGTCCGGGGAGTGTTCAAACAAAGGATGAGGCTATGGTTCAAGTTCGCAAACTGGTGTTAGCAATAGCGGCCGCCTCGGCGCTGTCCTCCGGTATGGCGCAGGCGCTGCAGCTGGGGGAAATGACCCTCAAGTCGAAGTTGAACCAGCCGCTGTCGGTGGAAATCGAATTGCTCGATGTCGGCGGCCTCACCGCGTCCGAGATCACTCCTAGCCTGGCGTCCTCGCAGGCGTTTGTGGATGCCGGCGTCGATCGCCAGGCATTCCTCAATGACCTGACATTTACCCCAGTGATCAACCCCAACGGTCGCAGCGTGGTGCGTGTCACCTCCAGCAAGCCGCTGCCTGACTCTTACGTTCGCTTTCTGCTGCAAGTGCAATGGCCCAATGGTCGTTTGATGCGCGACTACAGCGTATTGCTTGATCCGTCCAAGTTCGACCGGTCGACACCGGCCGCTGTGGCGCCAGCCCCACGCTTGGGCACACCTGCCAGCGCCGCGCCTGCCGCAAGCAAACCGGCCCAGCACACCACCACCTCCCGCGACACCCTATGGGAAATCGCCGAGAAACACCGCAATGGCGGTTCGGTGCAGCAGACCATGCTTGCGATTCAGGCGCTTAACCCTGGCGCCTTTATCGACGGCAATATCAACCGCCTGAAAACCGGCCAGGTGCTGCGCCTGCCGGACACTGTCCAAAGCACCGCACTGCCGCAACCCCAGGCGATTGCCGAAGTTCGCGCGCAGAATGATGCCTGGCGCCAGGGGCGTCGCACGGCAGCCAACCAGGCCGCCGGCAAGCAACAACTGGACGCCACCAAGCGTACCCAGGCGGGCAGTGCGCCGTCGACCACCAATGCCCAGGACAACTTGAGCCTGGTTTCGGCCGAGGCGGCCAAGAAGGGCGGCAAGGGCAAGGCGGGCGACAGCCAGGGTCTGAGCGACAAGCTGGCGATGACCCAGGAACAGCTGGATACCACTCGCCGCGATAACGACGAACTCAAGAGCCGTGCAGCTGACCTGCAAAGCCAGCTGGATAAACTGCAAAAACTGATTCAATTGAAGAATGATCAGTTGGCCCGTTTGCAGGCGGAAAAAGGCGACCCGGCGACGCAGGCAACGGCTGCAACGACTGCAACGGCTGCAGCGGCGATGCCCGCGCAGTTGGCCAGCGAACCGACAGCCACTCCGGCAACCCCCGCCGAACAGGCGGCAACACCAGCACCAACGCCGGCCGTTCCGGTAGCTGCTCCCGCACCGGAAGCGGCTACACCGGTTGCCGCAGCTGACGCTCCCGAAGGCAAGTTCAATGACCTGCTGACCAACCCGGTTGTCCTCTCTGTGATCGGTGGTGCGGCGGGCCTGGTGGTGTTGTTGCTCCTGCTGCTGTGGCTGCGCCATCGCAATGCCCGTCGCGAAGAGGAAAAACACCTGCGGATGGCGCGTGCATTGGCCGAAGAGCCGCAATTTACCTCTGATATCGAACACGACCTTCCTTCGGATAGTTTCGAGGGGCTTGAAGTCCCGCCGCCGAACGTCAAGCTGTCCGCCGCTCCGGCGCCCGCTCCAGTGGTTGAGCCTGCAGTGGTAGTGCCGACGGTCGCCTCCGTGCTCGCGCCGCTGGCCGTTGCCGTTGCGCCGCAAAACGCCAACGACGCACTGGTGCAAGCCCAGTCCCATATCGACCGTGGTCATCTGAACCAGGCCGCTGATGTGCTCGAACAAGCCATCAAGCACGAGCCCAAGCGCAGTGACCTACGTTTGAAGTTAATGGAGGTCTACGGCCTGCAAAGTGACAAAGACGGTTTCGTGACCCAGGAGCGTCAACTGGTAGCCAATGGTGAAAACCACGCCCAGGTCGAGCAACTGAAGTCGCGCTTTCCGGCGATGGCGGTGTTGGCGGCAGGCGTCAGTGCGGCGGTTGCTGCCGCTGCCCTGGATGCTCAGTACGTCAAGGACTTGCTCGAAGACAAACCGGCAGCCCCCAAGCCAGAGGCTTTTGACACCGATTTTGATTTGAGCCTGGATGATCTGGAGGCTGCTTCACCGGCCGAGATCAAGGACGATCAGCAGACATTCGAGTCGCTGCTGCGAGAGCAAACCGCCACTAAGCCGGCCTCGGACGACCTGTCTGACTTTGATTTGGACCTGCAGTTGGATGCGCCGACGTCAGCTCAGTCCGATGATGACTTCCTGTCCGGCCTTGAAGATCAGATGAACGACGTGCCTGCCGTTGAGCCGCCTACGCTGACGCCTGCGGCCGTGGATGACTTCGACCTGCCGGAAGATTTTGATCTGTCCCTTGCCGATGAGCCGGACGCAGTCGTCAAGCCTGACGCGTTTGCATCGGAGCTGGACGATGTCAACGCCGAGCTGGATCGCCTGTCCCAGAGCCTTGAGCATCCATCCATCGAGCCATCTTTCACTGCTGAAGACGCAGCCTTGGGCGGTGATGAGCCGGAGTTCGACTTCCTGTCTGGTACCGACGAGGTCGCTACCAAGCTGGACTTGGCCCAGGCCTATATCGACATGGGCGATGCGGACGGCGCTCGGGACATCCTGTCCGAAGTACTGACCGAGGGCGACGAGTCCCAGCGCGGCGAAGCCAAGGAAATGCTCGGCAAAATCTGAAGGTCGATACCGCTCTGATGTGGGAGGGGGCTTGCTCCCGATAGCAGTGGATCAGCCTTACATGTGCTGATTAGCACCGCGCTATCGGGAGCAAGCCCCTTTTCACATGTGGTCTGCGTCAATCCCTAACAAAAGCGCCCGTCACACGGCTGCCGCATTTATAATGGCCGCCTTTGCGCAACTCATCAGGCTCTCAGTTCTTGGCAAATATAGATAACGCGGCCGCCGAAATGGCGGCCGCAGGCTTTTACCGCATCGCCCTGGGCGTGGAATACAAAGGTTCGCGCTATCGCGGCTGGCAGCGCCAGGCCTCTGGCGTGCTGACGGTACAGGAAACCCTGGAAAAGGCCCTGTCCAAGGTCGCCGATTCGCCCGTTTCGCTGATGTGCGCCGGACGTACCGACGCCGGTGTGCACGCCTGTGGCCAAGTGGTCCACTTCGATACTCAGGCCGAGCGCACGATGAAGGCTTGGGTGATGGGCGCCAACATCAATTTGCCCCACGACGTCAGCGTCAGCTGGGCCAAAATCATGCCAGCGCATTTTCATGCGCGCTTCAAGGCGATTGCGCGGCGTTACCGCTACGTGATCTACAACGACCAGATCCGCCCGGCGCACCTTAACGAAGAAATCACCTGGAACCACCGTCCGCTGGATGCCGAGCGCATGGCCGAGGCCGCGCAGCATCTGGTGGGTGTGCATGATTTCAGCGCCTTCCGTGCCGGCCAGTGCCAGGCCAAGTCGCCGATCAAGGAAGTCCACCACCTGCGTGTGACCCGCCACGGCAAGATGATCGTGCTGGATATACGCGCTGGCGCGTTTCTGCACCATATGGTGCGCAATATCGCCGGCGTGCTGATGACCATCGGTACCGGCGAACGCCCGGTCGAATGGGCCAGGGAAGTGCTGGAGAGCAGGGTTCGCCGTACCGGCGGGGTAACTGCGCATCCATTTGGCCTATATCTGGTGGATGTGGAGTACCGCGACGAGTTCGAACTGCCCCAGCGATTTATCGGGCCGCACTTCCTTACCGGATTCAGCGAACTTGGCGGCTGACGCCCGGAAAAGCTTTTGTTACCATCCGGGACTTTCTCGGTCCAACCCTGAGGTTTCTACGATATGCCCGTCGTTCGCAGCAAGATTTGCGGGATTACCCGCATAGAAGATGCGCTGGCGGCAGTCGAGGCGGGGGCAGACGCCATTGGTTTCGTGTTTTATGCCAGGAGCCCGCGGGCGGTGAATGTGTTGCAGGCGCGGGCGATTATTGCCGCATTGCCACCGTTCGTGACTACCGTGGGTTTGTTCGTCAATGCCAGTCGTTGTGAACTCAATGAAACCCTGGATGCCGTGCAACTGGACGTGTTGCAGTTTCATGGCGACGAAACCCCGGACGAATGTGAAAGCTATCAGCGTCCGTATATCAAGGCGCTGCGCGTGAAGTCTGGGGACGATATCGCCAGCGCGTGTGCCGCCTACGGTGGCGCCCGCGGGATTTTGCTGGATACGTATGTCGAAGGCGTGCCCGGTGGCACCGGCGAAGCGTTCGATTGGTCGCTGATTCCTGAGGGTTTAAGCAAGCCGATCATCCTGGCAGGTGGGCTCAATCCCGCGAACGTTGCGGCAGCCATTGAGCAGGTTCGCCCTTACGCCGTGGATGTCAGCGGTGGCGTGGAGCAGGGCAAGGGTCTCAAGGATCACGACAAGATTCGCGCATTTATGCAGGCTGTGCGCGGGATGTGACGGCTGGCAGTCTGCCGCCGTCCATAACTACCACTGTGTAAAACAGCCCGGTGCCGTCTGAGGATGGTCCGGAAATGAAGTGGCAACCCTGCGCTGGCAGGTTGTCTGGAAGGCTGAGGATGCAGGCTGGAAATGGCAGGTCGAACGTCTGACCCCGTCCAGCCGGCGTCATCGCCACATATGAATTTAGCTCAAGGGCATACGCGGGGCTGTGTTCAAGCCACCGGTACTGGAGAAAGAAAGCATGAGCAACTGGTTAGTAGACAAACTGATCCCTTCGATCATGCGTTCCGAGGTGAAAAAAAGCTCGGTTCCTGAAGGTCTGTGGCACAAGTGCCCTTCCTGCGACGCGGTGCTGTACCGTCCTGAGCTGGAAAAGACCTTGGACGTTTGCCCAAAGTGCAACCACCACATGCGTATCGGCGCCCGCGCCCGCATCGACATCTTCCTGGACGCTGACGGCCGTAACGAGCTGGGTGCTGACCTGGAGCCAGTGGATCGCCTGAAGTTTCGCGACGGCAAGAAGTACAAGGACCGCCTGACCGCTGCACAAAAGCAGACCGGTGAGAAGGACGCGCTGATTTCGGTCAGCGGCAAGCTGCTGGGTATGCCGGTGGTGGTCTCGGCGTTCGAGTTCTCCTTCATGGGTGGCTCCATGGGTGCGATCGTCGGCGAGCGCTTCGTGCGCGCCGCCAACTACGCCCTGGAAAACCGTTGCCCGATGATCTGCTTCGCCGCCTCCGGTGGTGCGCGTATGCAGGAAGCCCTGATTTCTCTAATGCAAATGGCCAAGACCTCAGCGGTGCTGGCGCGTCTGCGCGAAGAAGGTATTCCGTTCATCTCCGTGCTGACCGACCCGGTCTACGGTGGTGTTTCTGCCAGCCTGGCGATGCTGGGCGATGTGATCGTCGGCGAGCCAAAAGCCCTGATCGGCTTTGCCGGCCCGCGCGTGATCGAGCAGACCGTTCGCGAGAAATTGCCGGAAGGTTTCCAGCGCAGCGAGTTTTTGCTGGAGCACGGCGCAATCGACTTGATCATCCCGCGTGGTGAGCTGCGTCCACGTCTGGGTAACCTGTTGGCGCAAATGATGGGCCTGCCGACACCTGTGTACGTCGCGCCTAAAGTCGAGCCTATCGTCGTACCGCCAGTGCCTGCGAACCTATGACCCAACGTACCCTGGGCGAGTGGCTCGCCTACCTTGAGCAGTTGCATCCGTCCGCCATCGACATGGGCCTGGAGCGCTCGCAACAGGTAGCGGCCCGCCTCGGGTTGGGCCGTCCGGCACCGCGTGTGATCACGGTGACCGGCACCAACGGCAAAGGCTCTACCTGCGCCTTCGTCGCCGCGCTGCTGCAAGCCCAAGGGCTGAAGGTAGGCGTGTACAGCTCACCGCACCTGCTGCGCTACAACGAGCGGGTGCAACTCAATGGCCTTGAGGCCACTGACGAGCAACTCTGCGAAGCCTTCGCCGCACTGGATGCCGGCCGGGGCGAGACTTCCCTGACTTACTTCGAGATGGGCACCCTGGCTGCGTTCTGGTTGTTCGAGCGTGCGCAGTTGGATGTGGTGGTTCTGGAAGTCGGTCTGGGTGGGCGTCTGGACACAGTCAACGTGGTGGATGCCGACCTGGCGCTGGTGACCAGTATTGGTGTTGACCATGCTGACTACCTAGGGGATACCCGCGAGTCGGTGTCTTACGAAAAGGCCGGAATTTTCCGCCAAGGCAAGCCCGCGCTGTGTGGTGATCTGGATCCGCCGCAGCCCTTGCTGGACAAGGTGCGCGAGCTGGATTGCCCGTTCTACCTGCGTGGTCGCGAATTTAATCTTGAAATCGGCGCGCAGCACTGGCAGTGGCAAGGGCGGGATGCCCGTGGCCAAGTTGTAGAGCTGCGCGATCTGCCGCTGCTGAACCTGCCGATGGAAAACGCCGCGCTCGCCTTGCAAGCCTATCTGCTGCTGGATCTGCCTTGGCATGCCGAGCAGATTGCTGCGACTTTGCTGGCAACCCGAATGGTGGGCCGCTTGGATCGTCGCGCATTCGAGTGGCAGGGCAAACGCCTCAACTTGTTGCTGGATGTAGGTCATAACCCTCATGCGGCCGAGTACCTGGCGCAGCGCCTGGCGCTTACGCCGCCGGTGGGGCGTCGTCTGGCCGTCTTTGGCTTGCTTGCCGATAAGGATCTGGACGGCGTGATTGCACCGTTGCAGGGCAGTGTTCAGGCGTGGGCGGTGGCGCCGCTGGATACACCGCGCAGCCGTCCGTCCGCAGAGCTTAAAGTTGCGTTGCAGAACCTTGGTGCGCCCGTGACGTCGTATGCAAGCGTGACCGCTGCCCTTGAGGCGCAGTGCGCGTTAGCGACGGCCGAGGACGAGATTCTGTTGTTCGGATCATTTTATTGTGTTGCCGAGGCGCTTGAATGGTTGGCCCGGCGCTCCACGGAGGAAGCTGCACATGGCATTACTGGATAGCGCATACAAGCAGCGAATGGTCGGCGCCCTGGTATTGGTGGCATTGGCGGTGATTTTCCTGCCGATGCTGTTTTCCCGTCAGGACGAACAGCGCCAAGTGGTCGTCGAGGCCCCGGCTGCGCCCGAGGCACCGTCATTGCCGCAGGTGCAGGTTGAGCCGGTTGTGGTCCCTGAGCCCCAGGCCTTGCCTGAGGAAGAGCCCGTGCCGACCGAGGAGGAAATGGCGGCGCCCTCTACGCCGGTGCAGCCGAGCGTGCCGGTGGTCAAGCCCGCTCCGGCTCCAGTCGTAGCCGCCAAGCCTGCCGCACCGGTGCCTGCGCCCAAGCCGGTAGCGCCGCAACCTGCTGCGCCGGGCAAGCCAGACGTGGGTCAGAGCCGTATCGATCCTAACGGCTTGCCGATAAGTTGGTCGATCCAGGTGGCTAGCCTGGGCAATCGCGAAGGTGCCGATGCCTTGCAGAAGAAGCTGCGCAGCCAGGGTTACAACGCCTATATTCGCAGTGCTGATGGCAAGAATCGCGTGTTTATCGGGCCGCTGATCGAGCGCGCCGAGGCGGATCGCCTGCGTGACTTGCTGGATCGCCAGCAGAATCTGAAGGGGTTCGTTACGCGTTTCCAGCCTGAGCGCGGCTGAGTCCGCATCGATTTTGACCTGGAATGCGATCAAGTGTGGGAGGGGGCTTGCTCTCGATGGCGGTGTGACAGTCAACGGATGAATTGACTGATCCGCCGCCATCGCGAGCAAGCCCTCTCCCACATTGGTTTTTCAATGGGGTTGAAATGGTGCTGGCTCGCCACAAACTATTGATTTGCAAAGCAGCTGCAATCACAGCTTACCGATAGCCCGGCGCTCTGCTAAAATGCGCCGCCTTATCTGTCCGTAGGCTCAAACGTGCCATTTACCTGGGTTGATTGGGCGATTGTTGCAATCGTCGCCATCTCCGCTTTGATCAGTCTAAGCCGCGGCTTCGTAAAAGAAGCACTGTCGTTGCTGACCTGGATCATCGCAGGAGTCGTAGCCTGGATGTTCGGTGGTTCACTGTCGGTCTACCTGGCCGGATACATAGAGACACCCTCGGCTCGCGTCATAGCGGGCTGCGCCATCATGTTCATCGCCACGCTGCTGGTGGGGGCAATGGTCAATTATCTTATTGGCGAGTTGATACGTGTCACCGGCCTCTCCGGGACCGATCGATTTCTCGGCATGGCCTTCGGTGCTGCGCGTGGCGCGTTGCTGGTGGTCGTGGCGGTCGGGCTGTTGAGCCTGGGGCCGGTACAGCAGGATTCGTGGTGGCAGGAGTCGGTACTCGTGCCAAAATTTCTATTGGTTGCAGATTGGTCCAAGAACCTCATATTGGGGTGGAGCAGTCAGTGGCTGGCCAGCGGAATCAGCGTACCCGCTGATCTTCCGTTCAAGGAACACCTCTTGCCGGCCAAAACGCCGCAGTAAGCTGTGTTCAGTCAAGATTCATTAAGTAGGGGTTGCGTCGCATGTGTGGCATCGTCGGTATCGTCGGTAAGTCGAACGTCAATCAGGCGCTGTATGACGCGCTAACCGTCCTCCAGCACCGCGGCCAGGACGCTGCCGGTATTGTGACCAGCCACGACGGCCGGTTATTCCTGCGCAAGGACAATGGCCTGGTACGTGACGTGTTCCATCAGCGTCACATGCAGCGCCTGGTCGGGCACATGGGCATTGGCCATGTGCGTTACCCGACTGCCGGTAGCTCGACCTCGGCCGAAGCTCAACCGTTCTACGTCAACTCGCCTTACGGCATTACCTTGGCGCATAACGGTAACCTGACCAACGTTGAGCAACTGGCCAAGGAGATTTACGAATCTGACCTGCGCCACGTCAACACCAGTTCCGACTCGGAAGTGCTGCTCAACGTGTTCGCCCACGAGCTGGCCCAGCGCGGCAAGCTGCAGCCGACCGAAGAAGACGTATTTGCCGCCGTGATCGACGTGCACAACCGTTGTGTCGGCGGTTATGCCGTCGTCGCGATGATTACTGGCTACGGCATCGTCGGCTTCCGTGACCCGCACGGTATTCGCCCAATCGTGTTCGGCCAGCGTCACACCGACGAAGGCGTCGAGTACATGATCGCTTCCGAAAGCGTATCCCTGGACGTGCTGGGCTTCACCCTGATTCGCGACCTCGCGCCGGGCGAAGCGGTGTACATCACCGAAGACGGCAAGCTGCACACCCGTCAGTGCGCCGTCGCGCCGAAACTCACCCCGTGCATCTTCGAACACGTCTACCTGGCGCGTCCGGATTCGATCATCGATGGCGTTTCGGTGTACAAGGCGCGCCTGCGCATGGGTGAGAAGCTGGCCGACAAGATCCTGCGCGAGCGTCCCGAGCACGATATCGACGTGGTGATCCCGATCCCGGACACCAGCCGTACCGCTGCGCTGGAGTTGGCCAACCACTTGGGCGTCAAGTTCCGCGAAGGCTTCGTGAAGAACCGTTACATCGGTCGTACCTTCATCATGCCTGGCCAGGCTGCGCGCAAGAAGTCGGTACGCCAGAAGCTCAACGCCATCGAGCTGGAATTTCGCGGCAAGAACGTGATGTTGGTGGATGACTCCATCGTGCGCGGCACCACCTGCAAGCAGATCATCCAGATGGCCCGCGAAGCCGGTGCTAAGAACGTGTATTTCTGTTCCGCAGCGCCTGCCGTGCGTTACCCGAACGTGTACGGTATCGACATGCCGAGCGCTCACGAATTGATCGCACACAACCGCACGACCCAGGACGTGGCCGACCTGATCGGCGCCGATTGGCTGATCTACCAGGATCTGCCGGACCTGATCGAGGCTGTCGGCGGTGGCAAGATCAAGATCGACCAGTTCGATTGCGCTGTGTTCGACGGCAAGTACGTGACCGGTGACGTCGACGAGGCTTATCTGAACAAGATCGAACAGGCGCGTAACGACTCGTCGAAGATCAAGACCCAGGCGGTGAGCGCGATCATCGATCTGTACAACAACTGAGTAAACACCGGCCCTGAGGGGCCGGTTTTGTATCTTAAATAAAGAATTGAGTAAGGAGTCGCAGCATGAGTCAGGAATGGGATGCCGGTCGCTTGGACAGCGACCTCGATGGCGTAGCTTTCGATACCCTGGCTGTGCGCGCTGGCCAGCACCGTACGCCAGAGGGCGAACACGGTGATCCGATGTTCTTCACCTCCAGCTACGTGTTCCGCACTGCCGCCGATGCGGCTGCGCGGTTTGCGGGCGAAGTGCCTGGCAATGTGTATTCGCGCTACACCAATCCGACCGTGCGCGCGTTCGAAGAGCGCATTGCGGCCCTGGAAGGCGCTGAGCAAGCGGTGGCCACGGCCACCGGCATGGCGGCCATCCTGTCGGTGGTGATGAGTCTGTGCAGCGCTGGTGACCACGTGTTGGTGTCGCGCAGTGTGTTTGGTTCGACCATCAGCCTGTTCGAGAAGTACTTCAAGCGCTTCGGTATCGAAGTGGACTATGTGCCCCTGGCAGATTTGTCCGGCTGGGACGCTGCAATCAAGGCGAACACCAAGTTGCTGTTCGTCGAGTCTCCGTCCAATCCGCTGGCCGAGCTGGTGGATATCGCCGCGCTGTCCGAAGTGGCTCACGCCAAGGGCGCGATGCTGATAGTCGACAACTGCTTCTGCACGCCGGCCTTGCAGCAGCCGCTCAAGCTGGGCGCGGACATCGTCGTGCACTCGGCTACCAAGTTCATCGACGGCCAGGGTCGTTGCATGGGTGGCGTGGTCGCCGGTCGCGGCGAGCAGATGAAGGAAGTGGTGGGTTTCTTGCGCACTGCCGGCCCAACCCTGAGCCCGTTCAACGCATGGATCTTCCTCAAAGGCCTGGAAACCCTCAGCCTGCGCATGAAAGCTCATTGCGCCAACGCTCAGGCTCTGGCCGAGTGGCTGGAGCAGCAGGACGGTATCGAGAAAGTGCACTACGCCGGCCTCAAGAGCCATCCGCAACACGAGTTGGCCCAGCGCCAGCAGCGTGGTTTCGGTGCCGTGGTGAGCTTTGAGGTGAAGGGTGGCAAAGAGGGCGCCTGGCGCTTTATCGACGCGACGCGTCTGATCTCCATCACGGCCAACCTGGGGGATAGCAAAACCACCATTACCCATCCGAGCACCACCTCCCACGGGCGCCTGGCGCCGCAGGAGCGTGAAGCGGCCGGCATTCGGGACAGCCTGATCCGTATCGCGGTAGGCCTGGAAGACGTGGCCGACTTGCAGGCAGACCTGGCCCGCGGGCTGGCTGCCTTGTGATCGAATGGTCCATGGAGGCTGCAGCGGCCAGTAATGGGCGCGTCGCACTGGTGACTGGCGCGGCGCGAGGTATTGGCCTCGGGATTGCCGCGTGGCTGATCAGCGAAGGCTGGCAAGTGGTATTGACCGACCTGGATCGCGAGCGCGGCTCCAAGGTGTCTAAGGTGCTGGGCGAGAACGCTTGGTTTATCACCATGGACGTGGCCGACGAGAAGCAGGTTGCCCAAGGGGTTGCTGAAGTGCTCGGGCAATTCGGCCGCCTGGACGCGTTGGTGTGTAACGCGGCGGTGGCCGACCCGCGCAATATCACCCTGGAAAGCCTGGACCTGGCTTACTGGAACCGCGTGCTGGCGGTGAACCTGAGCGGGCCGATGTTGCTGGCCAAGCACTGTGCGCCTTACCTGCGTGCTCACGGCGGGTCCATCGTCAACCTGGCGTCGACTCGGGCCCGTCAATCGGAACCTGATACCGAGGCTTACGCGGCGAGCAAGGGTGGCCTACTGGCCCTGACTCATGCCTTGGCGATGAGTCTTGGGCCGGAAGTGCGGGTGAATGCGGTCAGCCCTGGCTGGATCGATGCCCGTGACCCCGCTGCGCGGCGTGCCGAGCCGTTGACTGACGCCGATCATGCCCAGCATCCGGCGGGCAGGGTGGGGGTAGTGGAGGATGTGGCGGCAATGGTGGCGTGGCTGCTGTCGCGCCAGGCCGGGTTTGTCACTGGCCAGGAGTTCGTGGTGGACGGTGGTATGAGCAAGAAGATGATCTACAGCGAGTAGTGGGATCTTGAAGCAATTTTGTCTTTTTCAGAAAAACTTCAAGCAGGCTATTGACTTAGGTCCGCTACCTGCGTAAATTTCGCGGCCTCAACGAAGCAAAGGGTGATTAGCTCAGCTGGGAGAGCATCTGCCTTACAAGCAGAGGGTCGGCGGTTCGATCCCGTCATCACCCACCACTTCTTGAGAGTTTTACCTTCGGGTAAAACGCAACGTTAAAAGTTGCACCGACGCGCAGCGGTAGTTCAGTCGGTTAGAATACCGGCCTGTCACGCCGGGGGTCGCGGGTTCGAGTCCCGTCCGCTGC
>NZ_JBGQOI010000039.1:0-24513 GCF_052113765.1 Pseudomonas sp. W22_MBD1_FP4
GGTAATGAATATGTAGCTGACACACCGCCATCGGGAGCAAGCCCCCTCCCACAGTTTTAATCGGCGGAGAATTTGAAGACGGTGTTCTGGTTGTAAGTTTGTATTGGGTTCATCAATGCGTGATCTGCGGTTTGATCCTGCTACTGGCGGTGGTCATCGATCTCATGAAACAACGCTGATCCAAACCCTATGAAAGCCGAATGTGGGAGGGGGCTTGCTCCCGACAGCGGAGTGTCAGTTTGCACATTTGTCTCTGACACACCGCCATCGGGGGCAAGCCCCTCCCACCTATAGATCTCAACTGTATTGACGGGCGGTATTTGCCATAATGCCCGCGCTTTCATACTTATAGGCCCGATATGCAGGAAAACGCCCACACCCCCGTCAAAGACGCCGCCCCCACCGGCACCCAGACCCTGCTGCGTGGCCTGGGCGTGGTGCAGGCAGTGGCGGCCGGTGCGCGGGATCTGAAAGAGATCGCCAAGCGCATCGGCACCACCCGCAGCACCACCCACCGCCTGGCCAGTTGCCTGGTGGATGAGCGTTACCTGCGCGTGGTGCCGCAAGTCGGTTACCTGCTGGGTCCAAAGTTGATTGAACTGGGCTTCCAGGCACGGGAAGAGCTGCCATTGGTGACCCTGGCGGTGCCGTATCTGGACGAGTTGTCGGCGCTGACCGGTGACACCATCCACCTGGCGATTCGCGAATTTGACGACGTGCTGTACCTGCACAAGAACCCCGGCCGTAATGGCCCGGAAATGCGTTCACGGGTCGGCCATCGCATGCCGTTGGCGCGCACGGGCGTAGGCAAGGCAATGCTGCTGGATGACACGGTGCAAGAGTGGCAACGCTTGTACGAAACCAGCCTGCCGGCGGGAGGAAAAAACCTGCAGTGGCCGCAGCACCCGGAGCAATCCTGGGCACAGTTCGAGCAGCGTATGCATGAATATGTGGTGGGCGGTTATGCGTTCGATCTGGAAGACAACGAACCGTCGATCCGCTGCGTGGCGGCACCGGTGCGCGATGCGAGCCGGCGAATCGTCGCCGGTATCAGCATCGCCAGTACCGTGCCTTATATGCCGCTGGAGAAAATGGCCGAGCTGATCCCTGTCATCAAACAAGTCGCAGCGCGGCTGTCAGCGGAGTTGGGCGCGAAGGTCTGATCAGACCTTCAGGGTCGCCATGTCGATGACAAAGCGGTACTTCACATCACCGGCGATCATGCGGGCATAGGCCTCGTTGATCTGGCGGATGTCGAGCATTTCGATGTCGCAGGTGATGCCATGCTCGGCGCAGAAATCCAGGACTTCCTGGGTTTCGGCAATGCCACCGATCAGCGAACCGGCCAGTACTTTACGGCCCAGCACCAGCTTGGCTGCATTCACCGGCGGGTCCACTGGCTCGATCAAACCCACCAGGATGTGCACGCCGTCAAAGCGCAGCACGTCGAGGTAGGGGTTCAGGTCGTGCTGCACTGGGATAGTGTCCAGCAAGAAATCAAAGTGCCCTGCAGCAGCTTTCATCTGCTCGGCGTCGGTGGACACGATCACGTGGTCGGCGCCCTGGCGACGGCCTTCTTCAGCCTTGCTCGCGGAGCGGGTGAACAGCGTGACTTCCGCGCCCATGGCCTTGGCGAACTTGATGCCCATATGGCCCAGACCGCCCATGCCCAGGATCCCGACTTTATCGCCGGCCTTTACGCCGTAGTGCTTGAGCGGCGAGTAAGTGGTGATGCCGGCGCACAGGATCGGCGCGGCGCTGGCCAGGTCGAGCTTGGCCGGAATCTTCACCACAAAGTGCTCGCTGACCACGATGCTGTCGGAGTAGCCGCCCATGGTGTTGCTGCCATCCACACGATCCGGCGTGGCGTAGGTCATGGTCGGGCCTTCGAGGCAATATTGCTCCAAGTCCGATTTGCACGCTTCACAGTGACGGCACGAATCGACCATGCAGCCTACGCCGACGAGGTCGCCGACTTTATGCGCGGTAACGCTGGCGCCGACGGCAGTGACCTTGCCGACAATTTCGTGGCCGGGCATCAGCGGGTACACAGCGATGCCCCATTCGTTGCGCGCCTGGTGGATGTCGGAGTGGCAGACGCCGCAGTACATAATCTCGATCGCCACGTCATCGGCGCGCGGGCTGCGGCGTTCAAACGACATGGGGGCGAGGGGAGTGGTGGCCGACTGGGCGGCATAACCGATGGCGGTATACATGGTGAAACCTCGCAAAAAGCAGTGACAAGTGAGGCGGGCCATTCTCCCCATCGACCGTCGAGGCGACCATGGCGATTGCTCCGAGTCTCATGCCTATTCGTCCGGGAGTGCCCCTTGTTTGGATTTATGTGCCGCCAGACCTGCGATGATGCTCTCATCCCTTTTTCGCGAAGTTTTTTGCCATGTTGTTGACCCGCCATCTCGACGCCAACGCCACGTTGGTTTCCCTGATTGAGGGGCTCACGCCCTGTGACGGTTTTTCCCCTACCCATCTGCCCGGTGTGAAGGTGCTGCGCGCCAGTTGCGACGTGGCGCGCGGCCCGCAGATCTATGAGCCGAGCCTGATGTTCGTGGCCCAAGGCAGCAAACTCGCTTATCTGGGGCCGCGGACCCTGGAGTATGGCGCTGGGCATTACTTGATCCAGGCGATGCCCGTGCCGTTCGAGTGCGAAACATTCGCCATGGCGCCCGGAGCACCGCTGTTGGGTGTGTCGGTGGGTATCGACCGTGTGGTGTTGGGGGAGTTGGTGATGGCCATGGGCATGCAGGCTGGGCCGCCACCGACCCCGCAAACCCTGGAGTCGATGAGTTCGGTGGTGCTGGATGACGCCATGCGCGGTTGCGTCGAACGGTTGTTGCAGTGCCTGCACGATCCGCTGGAAAGCCGGATCATGGGTCCAGCGCGGGTGCGCGAATTGTTGTTCACCGCGCTGCGCGGGCCGCAGGCGGATGTGCTGCGTGCGTTGGTAGAGCAACAGGGGCAATTCTCGCGGATTGCCACGTCGTTGAGTCACCTGCATGCCCATTTCGCCGAGCCGCTCAATATCGAGACGTTAGCCGGGTATGCGCACATGAGTGCGTCGACCTTCCATGAGCACTTCAAGCGCTGCACCTTGCTGTCGCCGGTGCAGTACCTCAAGCGTCTGCGCCTGCTCAAGGCTCAGCAATTGCTGCTGGTGGAAGGCATGGGCGTGGCCCAGGCGGCGCACAACGTGGGTTACCAGAGCACGTCGCAGTTCAGTCGCGAATACAAGCGCTACTTCGAGCGCAACCCGGGGGAAGAGCGCGCGGCTTAGTAGTAACGTCGCGGGTCAGAATCGATCAGGCTGGCCAACTTGGTCAGGGCGAAGCGCAGCTCGTCCTGACTGGTGGGCGACATCAGTACCAGCCGTACACTGCGTGTCACCCCGGAACGTTCGGCCTGGAACTGAGTGCCACTGAGCACCAGCACCCCATTGGCCCGCGCCAGCATGGTGAATTCGTCGCTGGTCCAGGGCTCGGGCAGCGTCAGCCAGACATGGTAGGAGTACGGCTGGGTCTTGAGTTCGTAATTGGCGAAGATCTCCTGGGCAATCGCTTGGCGCCCGGCGGCTTCGTTGCGCTGGATACGGATCAGTTTTTTGTCCAGGCCTTCGGTGACGACATTGCTGGCCAGTTGCGCAGTCAGTGGCGACGGCATCCACACGCTGCTGCGGACCATCGACGTCAAGCGTGACAGTAGTTTTGGCGGGCTGTACAGGTAGCCGATGCGCAGCGCAGGCATCACCGACTTCGACAGGCTGGTCAGGTACACCGAACGGTCCGGGGCGAACGCCGACAGCGGTTTGATTGACGGGTCGGTGGCGAGAAAACCGTAGATGTCATCGTCGAGGATGATGAAGTCGAACTCTTCGGCCAGCGCCGCGATTTGCGCCCGACGCTTTTGCGACATGATCGCCGCCGTCGGGTTCTGGCAGGTTGCCACGCAGACCAGCATCGCCGGTTTTTCGCGCTGGCACAGTTCGCGCAGTGCCTCGGGGATGATGCCTTCGTCATCCATCGGCACACCCCGCAGACGGCGCTCCAGGCCGTGGGCCAGGGAAATGATGCCGGGGTAGCAAAGCGCTTCGCAGAGCACCAAGTCGCCGGCGTTGGTCAGGGCGCTCATGGCCACCATCAAGCCATGCTGGGCCCCGGCGGTGATGATCACTTGCTGCCACTGCGCATCGGGCAACGAATGCCGCAACCACTGTGCACCCGCCTCGCGATGAGCCGGGTGGCCGCCATCGGGTGCGTAGTCCAGGGCGCGCGCGAAATCGGTGCTCTTGGCCATGCTCACCAATGCATCGCGCAGCCAGTATTCCAGGGTTTCGCTGTAGGGCTTGATGATCGACAGATCGAGCAGTTCGGACTGCCCAAGATTCAAGGGTACGGACGCGCTGTTACTCGCCGGCAGTTCCAACTGCTTTTGATTGAGCACATACGTGCCGCGCCCCACTTCACCCTGCACCAGGCGACGCCGCTGGGCTTCGCTGTACGCGCGGCTGATGGTGCCCGGCGTGACATTCAGCGTCGTGGCCAGCTCCCGCAGGGTCGGCAGGCGATCGCCTTCGTTCAATACGCCGTTGCCGATATCGCGTGCCAACGCATCGGCAATCGACAAATACATCGGCTGGCCGAATTCGCTTAGCTGGGGAACCCACATGAATGATCACTGCCCATCGTAGAAATGATGAATATCCGAGCATATCACATGGAGGTTAGGCAACTAATAAATCGACACAATTGGCGAATTGATTCGATTGATCCCGTGATTGAATCGATATTGATCGCTAGGTTCAGATATTTTTTGGTTTTTTAATCGCCTTATAAATCAAATAATTAAATGCGTAATGGCGCGAAAATAGGCACGTATAGCAAAAAAACATCCCGTAACAACCTCGCCAGCTATTGAATCAACTCAATTCCTTCAAATACACTCATCTCGAATCGAAGCAATCGACTCAATCTTCCCCTGTTCACTGCCCGGCCCCGCCGCGCCAAGTCGAGACATCATGGACACACTCAGAAAGGATCTATCCCTGTCAGCCGTCATCGCGGGCTTTATTGCCGTGATCATTTCTTATGCCGGCCCTTTGATCATCGTGTTTCAGGCGGCCAAGGAAGCGCACCTGCCCAATGACGTGGTGTCTTCGTGGATCTGGGCGATTTCCATCGGCAGCGGCATCACTGGCCTGTTCCTCAGCTGGCGCCTACGGGTTCCGGTGATTACCGCGTGGTCCACACCTGGCGCGGCATTGCTCGTCTCGATGCTGCCGACGGTGACGCTGCCACAGGCCATCGGTGCCTATGTGGTCGCGTCGGTGATCATTGCCGTGGTGGGGTTGTCCGGCGCATTCGACAAGTTGATGAGTCGACTGCCCAAGGCCATCGCCGCTGCCATGCTTGCCGGCATTCTGTTCCGCTTCGGCGCCGAGCTGTTTACCTCGATCAAGCTGCAACCCGCGCTGGTATTGTCGATGATCGCGGCCTACCTGATCTTCAAACGCCTGTCGCCGCGCTACGCAATTCTTTCGGTGTTGATTATCGGCTGTGCAGTCGCCGCCTCGTTTGGAGAGTTGAACAGCACGGCAATCACCATCGCTGTGGCGCACCCGGTGTTTATCGCGCCGGAGTGGAGTTGGCACGCCATCATCAACATCGGCCTGCCGTTGGCGCTGGTGACACTGACCGGGCAGTACGTGCCGGGCATGGCAGTGTTGCGCACTTCGGGCTACAACACCCCGGCGCGCTCGATCATTTCGGTGACGGCGATCGGTTCGGTGCTGATGGCACCGTTCGGTTCCCACGGCTTCAACCTCGCCGCGATCACCGCTGCCATCTGCACCGGCCGCGAAGCCCACGAGGACCGCGACAAACGCTACATCGCCGGGATCGCCTGCGGGGTGTTCTACATCCTGATGGGCACCTTCGGCGCGACCCTGGCTTCGGTGTTTTCCGCCTTGCCTAAAGAGTTGATTGCGTCCCTCGCCGGGTTGGCCCTGTTCGGTGCGATCAGCGCCGGGCTGACCGGTGCCATGGCCGACGAGAAGCAACGGGAAGCCGCGTTGATCACCTTCCTGGTCACCGCCTCGGGCATGAGTTTCCTCGGCTTGGCCGCGGCGTTCTGGGGGTTGATCTTCGGTCTCGTCGCCCACTTCGTGCTGACCTACACCCGAGAAAGCAAGGCCATCGCGATGGCTGA
The DNA here is from genome assembly GCF_052113765.1 of Pseudomonas sp. W22_MBD1_FP4. NCBI lineage: Bacteria > Pseudomonadati > Pseudomonadota > Gammaproteobacteria > Pseudomonadales > Pseudomonadaceae > Pseudomonas > Pseudomonas sp. W22_MBD1_FP4. Next base: position 6,220 of record NZ_JBGQOI010000039.1, read on the forward strand.
GGGCAGCCGTCCATGACCGCACGTTACGATTTCATAGTGGTGGGCGGTGGCATCGCTGGCGTGTCGGCGGCGTATGAGCTGGCGGCCCACGGCAGCGTTTGCCTGCTGGAGCAGGAGCAGCAACTGGCCTATCACACCACTGGCCGTTCGGCGGCGATCTCCATGGAAAGCTACGGCAACCAGCAGATCCGCTCGCTGACCTGCGCTTCCCGAGGCTTTTTCGAGAACCCGCCCGAAGGCCTGGCCGAACACCCGCTGTGGTCGCCACGCGGTGCCTTGATCGTGGCGCAAGCGCAGCGGGTGGACAAACTGGCTGCGCGGTTCACCGCGGTGCTCGGGCAAGTGCCCACGGCAAAGTTCCTCGACGACAAACAGGTGCTCGAACTGGTGCCCTACCTGGCCGAAGGCGCCTGGAGCGCAGGCATCTATGAGCCCAGCGCGTTCGACCTGGATGTGCACGGCATTCATGGCGCCTACCTCGGCGGCCTGCGGGGGCGCGGCGGTGTGGTCAAGCGCGAAGCCGAAGTGGTGCGCGGCGAACACCGCAACGATCACTGGACCTTGCACACCGCTGACGGCCAACGGTTGGAGGCGGCGATCGTGGTCAACGCCGCCGGTGCCTGGGCTGATGAGTTTGCCCAGCGTTGCGGGGTGCCCAAGGTTGGTGTGCGGCCGCTGCGCCGCACGGTGCTGGCGGTGGATCCGCAGTGCGACGTGCACCACACGCCGTACCTGGGCACGGTGGACGAAGACATTTTCATCAAGCCGGAAGCCGGGCGCCTGATTGTCTCGCCCTGCGATGAAAACCCGTCGCTGCCCTGTGACGCGCTGCCTGACGAGCTGGACCTGGCGATCACCATGGACCGTCTGCAAAGCACTACGCGCCTGCGTCCACGCTCGATCATCAACAAGTGGGCAGGCCTGCGTACCTTTGTTGCCGACCGGTCCCCGGTGCTCGGCCAGGATCCGCAACACGAGAGCTTTATCTGGCTAGCCGCCCTCGGTGGCTACGGTATTCAAGCCGCGCCAGCCATTGCCCGGCTGTGCAGTCACGCGGCGTTGGGCATCGCCATGCCGACCGATCTGGCGGCGCTGCAACTCAACTACCAGCATTTCTCCCCGGCGCGTTGCCGCGACGAGGCGTTTTCCAGCCTGGCCGTCAAACAGGTTGCCGATTTGCACTAACCCTCCACCCACTTCACAAGGAACGTCACCATGCAGACCAACGCTCAACACCAGTCCGTCGCCAAGCCTTTCCTGGGCGAAGAAAACGTGATCTTCACCGACAAGGCGCCGTTGCCCCTGGGCACGTATTCCCAAGGGATAAAGGTCAGTCACGGGCAAACCATCTACCTGTCGGCACAGACTCCCGTCTCGGCGCTGAACAACGAGGTGCTGGCCAAGGACTTCGAAGGCCAGTTGCGTCAGACCCTGGACAATCTGCAGCAAATGGCCGAGGCCGCAGGCGGCACTTTGGCGAACGTGGTCAAGGTCACGGCGTTCATCACGGACTTGAGCGAGTTCCCGACCCTCAACCGGGTGATGGAGGAGTACTTCACCCAGCCATACCCGGCGCGCACCACTGCCGGGGCCAGCGCCCTGGCGCGCAATACCCTGGTCGCCATCGACGCCATCATGGTGGTCTGAAGCCCACTCTCTGCGTGCAGTGCCCGTCGGTCCGGGGCAGTGGACCGACGTCGGCAGCAAAAGCACCCGCACCGCGTATTTTCAGGGGGTTGGTCATGAAACATTCGTACAGCGAGTATGTGTTGCAGTGCCTGGTCTGCGATCGCAGCTACCAGCCGCATGAGGTCAGCTACTACTGCCCTCATTGCAAAACCGACGGTGCCCTCGATGCGCTTTACGATTATTCGACGCTCAAGCGCGAGTGGTCCAGGGATACCCTGGTCCATGATCACGCCCGAGGCATGTGGCGTTATGACCGGCTGATGCCATTGCGTTCGACGCAGTTCATCCCGCCGCTGCTGGTGGGGAACACGCCGCTGTATTCGCGCCCGGAACTGCTCGGTAGGGGCGCGCGGATCAAGGTCTATATCAAAGATGAATCGCGCCAGCCCACCGGCTCGCTGAAAGACCGCGCCAGCGCCCTGGCGGTGGCCCATGCCATGCAGTCCGGTGCACGCACCGTGGCGGTGGCCAGTACCGGCAACGCCGCCTCGGCCCTGGCCGGGATGAGTGCAAGCCTGGGCCTGCATAACGTGATTTACCTGCCCAAAAGTGCGCCCCGCGAGAAGCTCGCTCAGATGCAAGGCTATGGCGCCGAGATTGTACTGGTCGATGGCCAGTACGACGAAGCCTTCGAACAATGCCTCAACGCCTGTGAAACCCACGGTTGGTACAACCGCACCACCGGGATCAACTCGTACATGAGCGAAGGCAAGAAAACCGTGGCCTTCGAGATGTGCGAGCAACTCAATTGGCAGGTGCCGGACCTGGTGTTCGTGCCGGTCGGTAATGGCTGCATTCTGGGCTCGGTCTACAAGGGGTTCTTCGACCTGCTGCAAATGGGCTGGATCGAGCGTATTCCACGGCTAATCGGCGTCCAGGCCGAGCACAGCAACTTTATGTACCGGGCCTGGCGCAGTGACCGGCCGATGCAGCAGATTGAACGCATAGCCCCCACCAGCCTGGCCAGCAGCATCAATGTGGCCTTGCCGCGCGACCGTCTCAAAGCCATGCGCGCCGTGACGGCCAGCGGCGGCGAGTTCATTTGCGTCAGCGATCCGAGCATTGTCGCGGCGGCTTCCCGCCTGGCCGCCAGCACCGGTGTGTTTCCCGAGGCCGGCGCGGCGAGTGCCTTCGCCGGGCTGATCAAGTACGCCGAAGCACACCCCGACACCCCGCAGACCGCCGTGATCCTGATCACCGGCAGCGGTTTGAAAGACACCTCCATTTTTCTCTCCAACTCGACCAGGGGCCAGACACGGGTGCAATCCCAGCCCCTGGCCGACCTGCTGACCTAGGAATCCCACCATGAGCCTGCAAAATTTCGACCCCGCCATTGCCCGCCTGATCGACCGTGAACGCAATCGTCAGGAAACCCACCTGGAGCTGATCGCTTCAGAAAACTATGTGAGCGACGAAGTGCTCCAGGCCCAGGGCTCGGTGCTCACCAACAAGTACGCTGAAGGTTATCCGGGCAAGCGGTATTACGGTGGTTGCAAGGTCGTCGACGAGATCGAAAACCTGGCCATCGAACGCGCCCGCAAACTGTTCAATTGTGAATACGTCAACGTTCAGCCGCACTCCGGGTCGCAGGCCAATCAGGCGGTGTTTCTCGCGGTGCTGGAACCCGGCGATACCATTCTGGGGATGTCCCTGGCTCATGGTGGTCACCTGACCCATGGCGCATCGGTGAATTTCTCGGGCAAGTTCTACCAGGCGTTTTCCTACGGCCTGGACCCTGACACCGAGACCCTGGACTACGCCGAAATGGAAGCCCTGGCCCGGCAGCACAAACCGAAGATGATCATCGCCGGGGCATCCGCCTATTCGCGCACCCTGGACTTCCAGCGCTTTCGCAAGATCTGCGATGAGGTAGGCGCCTACTTGATGGTGGACATGGCGCATTACGCCGGTTTGATCGCGGCGGGCGTGTACCCGTCGCCGGTCGGCATTGCCGACTTCATCACCTCGACCACTCATAAAACCCTGCGTGGCCCGCGCGGCGGCTTGATCCTGGCCAAGGCGCAATACGCGGCGTTGCTCGATAAGACGATTTTTCCGGTCTACCAGGGCGGCCCGCTGATGCATGTCATCGCAGCCAAGGCTGTGGCGTTCAACGAGGCGCTTAGTGATGGGTTCAAGCATTACCAGCAACGGGTGATCGACAACGCCCGCACCATGGCCGACGTCCTCACTCGCCGTGGTTTGCGTGTGGTGTCGGGAGGCACCGATTGCCATATGTTCCTACTTGATCTGCGCGCGATGAACATCACTGGCAAGGATGCCGAAGCGTTGTTGGAGAGTGCGCACATCACCTTGAACAAGAATGCGATTCCCAACGACCCGCAAAAACCGGCGATCACCAGCGGCATTCGCATCGGCACGCCGGCGCTGACCACCCGGGGCTTTGGGGAGGCGGAGTGTGCTGAAGTGGCAAACCTGATCGCCGACCTGCTGGAGCAGCCGAACAACGCGACACTGCTGGAGAACACCCGGCGCCGGGTGATGCATCTGTGCGAGTGCTTTCCGGTTTATCTGCTGAGCTGACGCAAACAAAAAAGCCAACGCTTTTGGGCGTTGGCTTTTTGTGTTTCAGGCAATCGTCTTACATGTTCGGGTAAGTCGGTCCACCTGCGCCTTCCGGCGTGACCCACGTGATGTTCTGCGAAGGGTCCTTGATGTCACAGGTCTTGCAGTGCACGCAGTTCTGGGCGTTGATCTGGAAGCGCTTCTCGCCGTCTTCCTTGGTGATCACTTCATACACACCGGCCGGGCAGTAGCGCTGTGCCGGCTCATCGTAGAGCGGCAGGTTGGTGCCGATCGGGATGCTCGGGTCTTTCAACTTCAAGTGGCACGGCTGCTCTTCTTCATGGTTGGTACCAGAGATGAACACCGAACTCAGCTTATCGAAGCTCAGCTTGCCGTCTGGCTTGGGGTAGTCAATCTTGGTGCTGTCTTTGGCCAGCTTCAGGCAGGCGTAGTCCGGCTTGGTGTCGTGCAAGGTGAACGGCATCTTGCCGCCGAGGATGTTCTGGTCGAACCAGTTGAAGCCCGCACCGAGGATCGGGCCGAACTTGTGCATCGCCGGGCCGAAGTTGCGGGTGGCGAACAGTTCTTCGTAGAGCCAGCTGGCTTTGAAGCTGTCGACGTAATTGGTCAGTTCATCACCGCCTTCGGACTCTGCCAGCAGGCGCTCGGCCACGGCGTCGGCGGCGAGCATGCCGGACTTCATGGCGGTGTGGCTGCCTTTGATCTTGGCCACGTTCATGGTGCCCAGGTCGCAGCCGATCAAAGCGCCGCCCTTGAAGACCATTTTCGGCAACGAGTTGATGCCGCCCTTGGCCAGTGCGCGAGCGCCGTAGCTGATGCGCTTGCCGCCTTCCAGGTACTGTGCGAGCACCGGGTGATGCTTGAGGCGCTGGAACTCATCGAACGGCGACAGGAAAGCGTTGCTGTAGGACAGGTCGACGATCAGGCCCACGACCACCTGGTTGTTTTCCAGGTGATAAAGGAAGGAGCCGCCAGTGTTCTCGTTGCTCATGATGTCCAGCGGCCAACCGGCGGTGTGGACCACCAGGCCTGGCTGGTGCTTGGCCGGGTCGATTTCCCAGATTTCCTTGAGACCAATGCCGTAGTGCTGGGCGTCGGCGTCGCTGTCCAGGTTAAAGCGTTGGATCAACTGCTTGCCGATATGCCCACGGCAGCCTTCGGCGAACAACGTGTACTTGCCACGCAGTTCCATGCCTGGGGTGTACACGCCTTCTTTAGGATTGCCTTCGCGGTCGACGCCGAGGTCACCGGTGATGATCCCGCGCACCACGCCGTTCTCGTCGAACAGTGCTTCCTGGGCGGCGAAACCTGGGTAGACTTCCACGCCCAGATTCTCGGCCTGCTGGGCGAGCCAGCGGCACAGGTTGCCGAGGGAGATGATGTAGTTGCCTTCGTTGTGCATGGTCTTGGGCACGAAGAAGTCAGGCACTTTGGTGGAAGCTTCGGGGCTGCGCAGTACATAGATGTCATCGCGCACCACGGGTGTGTTGAGCGGGGCGCCGAGTTCTTTCCAGTCCGGGAACAGTTCGTTCAGGGCCCGTGGTTCAAACACGGCACCGGAGAGGATGTGTGCGCCGACTTCGGAGCCTTTCTCGACCACGCAGACGCTGATTTCCTTACCGGCTTCGGCGGCCTTCTGCTTCAGTCGGCAGGCGGCGGACAGGCCAGCCGGGCCAGCGCCGACGATGACCACGTCGAATTCCATGTATTCGCGTTCCACAGGCTATCTCCTACTCAAGGCTCAACAGGCTTTTTTTCTAATGGGTGGAGGTTCGGTGTCGTCTTGCGGCAACGGCAAGACCCACCTTTCTCTCTAGGTGGCGCATTATATATAGACCACTGTCAGCGTCCAATACAAACGTTTGTTTGAATTGCCCGCAGGCTAGGAAAATCAAAGCAACGCGGCTTATGACTGGCCATTTTGCCGTATTGACCAGAATAGGCGTTCCGGTCAATATACGGTCGGTTTTGCGCTTACCGTAGGCAGACAGCAGGTTTCAAGAGCACGTCCAAAAGCGAAACAGGTGACGCGCGCCTAAACACCGGCGCGCAGTTTACACGCCGCGATAAAGAATGACCTCTCAGTCACCACTGACGAACGGTCGTCATTTCCCGTGAGCAAGGTCATTTGCCCAGGTTTTTGGAGGTGCCCTTGTGTGCCGATGAGCATCAACCGCCAGGTTCGCCTAGGCGACTTTCTTTTCACCGGAGAGTAACGAGGAATCCATGAAGGTTCTTGTAGCTGTCAAACGCGTTGTCGATTACAACGTGAAAGTTCGCGTCAAGGCGGACAATTCCGGCGTCGATCTTGCTAACGTCAAGATGTCGATGAACCCTTTCTGTGAAATCGCTGTGGAAGAAGCCGTACGCCTGAAAGAGAAAGGCGTAGCGACTGAAATCGTCGTGGTTTCCATCGGTCCTACCACTGCTCAAGAGCAGCTGCGTACCGCCCTGGCACTGGGCGCTGACCGCGCTATCCTGGTCGAATCCGCTGAAGACCTGACCTCCCTGGCCGTTGCCAAGCTGCTCAAGGCTGTTGTCGACAAGGAACAGCCTCAGCTGGTGATCCTCGGCAAACAGGCCATCGACAGCGACAACAATCAGACTGGCCAGATGTTGGCTGCACTGACCGGTTACGGCCAGGGCACCTTCGCCTCGAAAGTCGAAGTAAGCGGCGACAGCGTTGCCGTGACCCGCGAAATCGACGGCGGCGCACAGACGGTTTCCCTGAAACTGCCGGCCATCGTCACCACCGACCTGCGTTTGAACGAGCCGCGCTACGCGTCCCTGCCAAACATCATGAAAGCCAAGAAGAAGCCTCTCGAAGTGCTGACTCCTGACGCTTTGGGCGTTTCCACCGCCTCCACCAACAAGACCGTCAAAGTTGAAGCGCCGGCTGCACGCAGCGCTGGCATCAAGGTCAAGTCGGTGGCTGAACTGGTCGAGAAACTGAAAAACGAAGCGAAGGTAATCTAACCATGACTATCTTGGTAATCGCAGAACACGACAACAAAGTGCTGGCCCCGGCCACGCTGAACACTGTTGCTGCTGCCGCCAAAATCGGTGGCGACATCCACGTGCTGGTAGCAGGCCAAGGCGCTGGCGCCGTGGCTGAAGCCGCAGCCAAAGTGGCTGGCGTGAGCAAAGTACTGCTGGCCGACAACGCCGCTTACGCTCACCAACTGCCGGAAAACGTCGCTCCACTGGTTGCAGAGCTGGGCGCTGGCTACAGCCATATCCTGGCTGCCGCTACCTCCAACGGCAAAAACATCCTGCCACGCGTTGCCGCGCAGTTGGACGTTGACCAGATCTCCGAGATCATCTCGGTTGAAAGCGCCGACACCTTCAAGCGCCCGATCTACGCCGGTAACGCCATTGCCACCGTGCAATCGACTGCTGCCGTCAAAGTCATCACCGTGCGTGCCACCGGTTTCGATCCGGTTGCTGCTGATGGTGGTTCGGCTGCCGTTGAAGCCGTCTCCGCTGCCCACGACGCTGGCACTTCCAGCTTTGTTGGCGAAGAGCTGGCCAAGTCGGACCGTCCTGAGCTGACCGCTGCCAAGATCGTCGTATCCGGCGGTCGTGGCATGCAGAACGGTGACAACTTCAAGCACCTGTACGCCCTGGCCGACAAGCTGGGCGCTGCGGTTGGCGCTTCCCGCGCCGCCGTCGACGCAGGTTTCGTACCCAACGACATGCAGGTCGGCCAGACCGGCAAGATCGTGGCGCCACAGCTGTACATTGCCGTCGGTATCTCCGGCGCGATCCAGCACTTGGCCGGTATGAAAGACTCCAAAGTGATCGTTGCGATCAACAAGGACGAAGAAGCACCGATCTTCCAGGTGGCTGATTACGGCCTGGTAGCGGACTTGTTCGAAGCCGTACCTGAGTTGGAGAAGCTGGTCTAATCCAGCCGCTTCACTTATAAAGAGCCCGGTCTTGCGACCGGGCTTTTTTTTGTCCGGCCTTTTTGAATATCGGAGAAACCGCCATGGAACTGCGTCCCTGGGCACTATTGCTGGGCCTGTCGCTGCTGCCGAGCCTGACCTTGGCCGCTGGCAAATGTGAGCGCCTGGTGATCACCGGCAGCCCTGACGCACCGCCCTTGTTATGGCGCGACCCCCAAGACCCCACGCACCTGATCGGCGCCACCGCCGACGTGCTCCAGCAAGTGGCAAAGGACCTAGGGTTGAAAATCGACCTGCTTTACGGCGGCAAGCGTTCCCAGGCCTTGGATGAGGTGCGCAGCGGCCGTATGGATATATTCGCCGATACGCCGCTAAACCTCGGCGAGCTGGAAAATCTTGATTACATCCACCCGGCGTTGGTGCAGACCGATTATCTCGTCTGGACGCGCAAAGACTCGGCACTGGTCTACACCACAGCTGCCGACCTGCACGGGCACAAGGGTGCAGTATCGGAGCGTTCCCGTTTTAGTGCCGGATTCGAAACCTTCGCCGGTGAGCAACTGACCTTACAGCGCCTGCCGACGTTGACTCCGGCATTCCAGAAACTGCTGCTGGGGGAGGTGGAGTACGTGCTGGCGGGACGTTATTCCGCAATGGCCATGGCTCAGACACTGGGCATGAGCAACGACTTGATCGCCCGCGATGTTCCGATCGATCAGCCGGGGCTGTACCTGGCGATTTCCCACAACTCGGCCTGCAATGATCCGTGGTTGCGCGGACAGCTCACCAAAAAGATGACAGAATTGCCCGGGTCTGGTGTGACGGAAGCCGCGCTGCAGCGCAATCTGGAGCGTTGGAAAGCGCAATTGCAACAACCCGTCGGCACCCCAACAAAGTAGGGATTTTCAGTGACTCTTCGACCTTTTTTCGCGGCCCTTGCCGTTGTCGCTCTGGCGGGATGTGCGGCCGATCCTGCGCCGAATGAACAAATTCGCCTCACCCAGCAAGCCCTGGAGCAGGCCAACGCGGTGGGCGCCAGCGCCGATGAATCCCCTGAACTGAAGCTGGCCGAAGACAAATTCGCCCAGGCCAAGGCCGAAATGGCCGACCAATCCTACAAAGACGCGCGCATGCAGGCCGAACAGGCCGAGTTGGACGCGCGTCTGGCCGAAGCCCAGGTGCTGACTCGCAAGAGCCAGGAACAACTGAACGTGCTTAACACCCGCATCACGCGCCTGCGCAAGCAATTGCAGTTAGGGGAAGCCCAATGAGTCGGATGATCCGTGGAGTGGGTTTTACCGTGCTGCTGGGCAGTGCGGTGCTGGGCGGTTGCGCCAGTCACCCGAATGGCGAGCAAGCCTTGCAACAGGCCGGCAGCGACTTCCAGAAGGTCAAGGAAGACGCCAACGTGCTGCGCATCGCGCCTAAAGACGTGATTCGCGCCGGTGAATCCCTGGCGCGGGCTGACCGCTTGTCCAGCTACTGGGGCAGCGGCGCCGACGTGGTGCATTACGCTTACCTGAGCCAGCGCTACAGTGCCATCGCCCGTGAACACACCGAACAGGCACTCAACGAGGAACGTGCCGCCAAGCTCGAACTGGAACGCCAGCGCCTGCAACTGGCCCTGCGTGAAAGCAAGCTGATCAGCGTGCAGCAACAGGGCAAATGGCTGGAAGAACAGATAGCCAGCCTGACCACCACCCAGACCGATCGTGGCCTGGTGATGACCTTGGGCGATGTGCTGTTCGATACCGGCGAAGCGGAGTTGAAGAACTCGGCCAACCGCACCGTGCTGAAAATCGTGCAGTTCCTGCAATTGAACCCCAAGCGCGTAGTGCGCATTGAGGGTTACGCCGACAACACCGGCGGCCAGCAGGAAAACCTCAAACTGTCCCGTGACCGCGCGCAATCGGTGGCCGATGTGTTGGTGGATCTGGGAATCGATGAAAAGCGTATCCAGGTCGAAGGCTATGGTGACCAATACCCGGTGGAAGCCAACGCCTCCGAACGAGGTCGCGCGCAGAACCGTCGGGTCGAGATTGTGTTTTCCGACGAGAAAGGCCAACTGGGCGCCGCTCGCTAAAGGCTTGCCCCGATCAAAACTGTGGGAGGGGACTTGCCCCGATGACGGAATATCAGTCACCGAAAAAGCTGACTGAACCACCGCTATCGGGAGCCAGACCCTCCCACAGTTGTTTCGTATACACCTGAAAATTCTATCCGCCACCCTTACAGTTTTTACTGTCACTCCCGCGCGCGCTCGACTATTGTGGCAACTGTCCCCGTACACTTTCAAACTGTGCCGGTATGTTTCACACAAAAATAAAATACCCGTGAAATCGAGTGCTGCGTCATGACCAATCTGTTGCTTTACCAACGTATCGCCCAGCAACTGGCTGAGGACATCCGACGCGGTGTCTATCAACCGGGTGAGCGCGTGCCCTCGGTGCGCAAGATGAGCTCCCAGCTCAATGTGAGCCACGCCACGGTATTGCAGGCTTACGCCAACCTGGAAGACCAGGGGCTGATCCGGGCGCGGCCGCAGTCCGGCTACTACGTGCACCAGACGCCAGCGCTCACGGCGCCGACACCGGACATCGCACGGGTCGAGCGCCCGGGGTTGGTTACGCGCAGCAGCATCATTCAGCAGGTTTTGGGCGAATCGCGCCGCGAAGGCGTGTTCCCGCTGGGCGCCGCCGTGCCGAGTGTCGACTACCTGCCGGTGCGGGCGCTGCACCAGCAGTTGGCCAAGGTCACGCGGTTCCAGAGCCCGCGCGCGTTCAGTTATATGTTCAGCCCAGGTTTCGAGCCGCTGCGCCGCCAAGTGGCGATCCGCATGCGCGATGCGGGCGTTGTGGTTGACCCGTCCGAAGTAGTCATCACCCACGGTTGTGTCGATGCATTGCAGATGTCTTTGCGCGTGCTGACGCGCCCCGGCGACTTGATCGCGGCTGAATCACCGACGTATTACGGCTTGCTGCAACTGGCCGACTTGCTGGGCCTTAAAGTCATTGAGATCCCCAGTGATCCGTCCACCGGCATGAGCCTGGAGGCCTTGCAACTGGCAGCCAACCAATGGTCGATCAAGGCCCTGGTGCTGACCACGCGCCTGAGCAACCCCTTGGGCGGCACCATGCCCGAGGAGCGGCAGAAACAGTTGCTGCGCCTGGCCTCGGATTTCGATATCCAGATTGTCGAGGACGATATCTACGGCGAGTTGATGTTCGAAATCGGTCGCACCAAGGCCCTCAAGGCCTACGACCGCCTGGACCGGGTGATCTATTGCTCAAGCTTCTCCAAGACGTTGTCGCCGGGTGTGCGTATCGGCTGGATGATCGCCGGTAAGTACCAGCAGGAAATTCAGCGTCTGCAGATGTTCAGTACCCATTCGGCATGCAGTGTCACCCAGATGGGCGTGGCGGCGTACTTGGAGAACGGCGGCTACGACCGGCATCTGCGCTACATCCGCCAGGAATACCGCAAGAATCTCAGCGCCTTCCAACTGGCAGTGCAGCAGTATTTTCCCGAAGGCACCCAGATGACCCGTCCGACCGGTGGTTTTATCCTGTGGGTCAGTTTGCCCGGACGCGTCAATACCCAGGAACTGCACGTGCGCGCCCTGCAACAGGGCATCAGCATCGCGCCGGGGTTGATCTTCAGTAACACCGAGCAGTTCAACCACTGTATTCGCCTTAACTGCGGCACCCCGTGGAACCGCGAGGCAGAGCGGGCGCTGATGACGTTGGGGATGCTGGCCAGCCAGTTGTGTCAGGAAACCGCGGCAGGATTTTGAGGCGCTGAAAGGGGACAACTCCGATAGCTGGCTAATCACCGCCCTTGTCATGGCGCGCACAACAAGCGAGCATATGGCCCTCTGCCGTTAATGCTGTAGGCGATATGACCTCGATTGTTCGTGCTGTTTTGGTGATTGGCCTGTTAAGCCTGTGCAACGTCAGCACAGTGCTGGCGGCGGCACCTGTGACTGAAAACAAGCCTGCTGCCACTACCGAGCAGAACGCTCCGGCAAAGAAACCAAGCCCCGCCAAGCAAGCCTCCGTTACGAAGAAACAAGCCGCCACGGCGAAAAAGCGTGCAGCGAAGGCGAAAAAGTCCAAGTCAGCCCAGGAAGTGGCACAGACCAAGCTGCCACCGGCACAGTTGGATCTGTCGCTGCCGTCGGACATGGTCAGGCACCTGCAGCCCCTCGGCACCATGCCCAAGCCCCAGAGCGTGCCGTTGCTGCCGCCGATGTTTGGCGAAAAGCCCACCGACAACAGTGCCTTCCAGATCAATGGCCGTCTGCTCAGCAATGAGATGAAGCTACAACTGCGGAACGAAGAGCGCCGTGACGTGGAAGGTGCAGCGCTGGAATTCGAGTTCAAGCAATAAACGTTTCCCATCGACGTGACGCAGGCCAATGACCATCTGTCGCAGACTGGTCAGTCATGTTTTTTTTATGCGAAAAACCCCTGTTAGACCATTTTAAAACGGCTGTTTAAGGGCGTACTCTAGCCCGGCCATCCCTATTGAGTCGTCGAGGACCTGCTGGTCATGAATTGCCGTGAAGGCTGTGGCGCTTGCTGCATCGCTCCCTCCATCAGTTCGCCATTACCCGGAATGCCCCATGGCAAACCGGCGGGCGAACGCTGCCTGCACCTGTCGGTCGAACAGCTGTGCCAACTGTTCGGCCAACCGGAACGCCCGGCGGTGTGCAGTGATTTCAAGGCGGATATCGATGTCTGCGGCACCGACCAAGCCGACGCGATCCGGTTGATCGGCTGGTGGGAGCAGATGACGGCGGCTTGATGGGCTTTACTATCGGAACTTCAACAATAAGGAATACAACAATGGGTTCGCTGAAACGAATGGCTGTGCTGTGCGGGTTTACGGTGTTGTTCGCTGCCACTGCCCAGGCTGAGGATTGGCAAGTCGCCAAGGATGAGGACGGTATCAAGATTTCCCTGAGCGAAATCGCCGGCTCCAAGTACAAGGCGTATCGCGGTGTGACCGTGATCAAGGCCCCCGTGGCCAAGATCCAAGCCCTGCAGGAAGATGTGGCAGGCGCCTGCTCATGGATTCATGAGTGTAAATCCCAGAAGTTGGTGGACAGGAAAGGCGATGAGGCCTGGACCTACACCCAGTTCAAGGCGCCGTTCCCGGTGACCGATCGCGATTCGTATATCCATGTCACCACCACCAAGGACGCCGATGGCAGCGTGACCCGCAAGTTGCAGGGCGTGCCTACCTACAAGCCTGAAGAGAAAGGTTACGTGCGCGTTGCGCAGGTTGAGGGTTTCTGGAAGCTGGTGCCTAAAGGCGCCAATGAAACCGAAGTCACTTATCAGGTTCACACCGAGCCAGGCGGCAGCGTGCCTTCGTGGTTGGCGAACAAGTTTGTGGTGGACGCGCCGTTCAACACTTTGAAAGCCTTGAAAGAACACGCTGAAAAATAAGTGCAGTTGATCAGGTGTCTCCGGACTTGAGCGGAACGTTTTCCGGGCCCTCAAGGTCCAGATAGTTGTAAGCCCAAACACGGGTTTTATCGAGGAGGCACCGATGCAAAAGTGGCAGATTACCTTCGTTGATGATCACGGCGTCCAGTCCGTGGAGCAGTTCACCTGCGACCAAAAGCCCAGCCTCGAAGATGCGGCACACATGATTCGCAACAAGTTGGTCCCTGTCGCAGCCGAACTCGACCTCAATGACCTGGAGGGCCGCAAGCCCGAGCCTACGGTCAAGATCCTGAAAGACCAGAACAGTATCCAGATCCTCGATATCTCGCCCGCCGTCTGAACATTCCCGCTATGCCATTCATGCGCCTCTGGTGGAGGTGATAGCTTCGCGCTACTCTGCAAGTGAGATCAGCGAATGAATCGCTAAGGTCTGGTCTTGTCAGCTACATGCTTGTTTTCCTGCGGTGATGTTATTGCCGTGGTGCCCGCGCCAGCAGCGCGCGGGGCTTTGGGAAGCACGGAAAGTCTATCCATCAGTTTGAGGAGGACGTTTCATGAGCACAGCCTATCAAGAAGACATCAGCACCAACGTTCTGCGCCGCATGAAAGAGGGCGGCTTTGACTTTTCACGCTTCCACCCCATCGAGTTCTACGCCATTTTCCCGGATGAGGAACGGGCGCGAAGGGCTGCGGGTGAGTTTCGTGGAGAATCACTGAATGCCCAGGTCAGCGCGCGCGACGATGGCGCCTGGTACCTGGAACTGAGCAAAATCATGTTCGCCACCTACGACGGCATAGGAGACTTCGAGCAGGACTTTGAGGCGGTGGTCGAGCCGCTGGGTGGGATCATCGAAGGATGGGGCGTCAAGCAGGAGGTGCGTGGGTTACCCATGTAGCGCAATTGTATGAGTAACGCAGCGTATCGGCTGACCTTAGGGTCGGCCGATTTTGTATGGGTTGCGAGAAAATTCCTGGAACTTGCGCTGCCTTTTCGTGCACCAAAAAAAAAGCCATCCTAAAAGGATGGCTGAAAGGGAAGACCTTAGGAGTCAGTCAGTACACGAGCTGTCACGGTACCGAGTGTGCAAGGGGTAAAGCTGTAGGAAAGATCCTGTTCAGCTGATGGAGGCGATTATCCGCACCCTTCGTCGGGCAGTGAAATCAACTCTGGCTATGCTGTTGATAGTCAAAGCCTGCATTGCGATGAAGCGTGCAGCAATACGACGGGCGTTCTGCGCACCAGGACGGTGCGATCAGCGCTTCGCTTTTATTTAACTCACTGATTTTTAAGTGTTTATGCCGCTGGCACGGGCCTTGCGATGGTTCTTGCGTCCGGGTGACAAGGAGTACGGCATGATCCGCACTTATTACGACGAAATGTACGATGGAGCGGGGCAGGTCCGCCCCCATTACCGCGAGTTCGCCCGCTGGTTAGCCGAGACCCCTGCAGAACTGCTGGCCCAGCGCCGGCGTGAAGCCGATTTGCTGTTTCATCGCGCCGGGATCACCTTCACGCTTTATGGCGACGAGCAGGGCACCGAACGCCTCATTCCTTTCGACACCATCCCCCGCAGTATCCCCGCCAGTGAGTGGCGAATTGTGGAGCGCGGCTGTATCCAAAGGGTCAAGGCGCTGAACATCTTCCTTGCCGACCTGTACCACGAGCAACGCATCATCAAGGCTGGGATCATCCCCGCCGAACAGGTGCTGGCTAACGAGCAATACCAGTTGGCGATGCAGGGTCTGGACCTGCATCGCGACCTGTATTCCCACGTCTCCGGGGTCGACCTCGTACGCGATGGCGACGGCACTTACTACGTGCTTGAAGACAACCTGCGCACACCGAGCGGCGTGAGCTACATGCTCGAAGACCGCAAGATGATGATGCGCCTGTTCCCCGAACTGTTCGCCGCCCAGCGCATCGCGCCCATCGACCACTATCCCAACCTGTTGCTCGACACCCTTAAAAGCTCCAGTCCTTTGGATAACCCCAGCGTGGTGGTGCTGACGCCGGGGCGCTTTAACAGCGCGTTCTTTGAACATGCGTTCCTTGCCCGGGAAATGGGTGTGGAACTGGTGGAAGGCGCCGATCTGTTCGTACGTGATGACCGCGTCTTCATGCGTACCACTGACGGACCTAAGGCGGTGGACGTGATCTACCGCCGTCTCGATGACGCGTTCCTCGACCCGCTGGCCTTCAACCCGGATTCCATGCTCGGTGTGCCGGGCCTACTGGCGGCCTATCGCTCCGGCAACGTGGTGCTGGCCAACGCCATCGGCACCGGGGTGGCGGATGACAAGTCGGTGTACCCCTTCGTTACCGAGATGATCCGTTTCTATCTGGATGAAGAACCGATCCTAAAGAACGTTCCTACCTTTCAATGCCGTAAGCCTGACGAATTGTCCCACGTACTGGCCAACCTGCCGGACCTGGTGGTCAAGGAAACCCAAGGCTCCGGCGGCTACGGGATGTTGGTGGGGCCGGCGTCCACGGCGGCTGAAATCGAAGCGTTCCGGGCGCGAATCAAAGCCAAGCCTCATGCCTATATCGCACAGCCGACCCTGTGTTTATCCACCTGCCCGACCTTTGTCGAAAACGGTATCGCCCCGCGCCACATCGACCTGCGCCCGTTTGTGCTGTCCGGCAAGGAAACCCGTGTGGTGCCGGGCGGCTTGACCCGCGTGGCGCTGCGCGAAGGTTCGCTGGTGGTCAACTCGTCCCAGGGCGGCGGCACCAAAGACACCTGGGTGGTTGAGGACTGAATGCCATGTTGAGTAGAACTGCCTCGGATTTGTATTGGATGTCGCGCTATCTGGAGCGTGCGGAAAACCTCGCGCGCATGCTCGATGTCAGTTATTCGCTGTCGCTGATGCCCCAGGATGGGCGCGGCGATGGCCTGCATGAATTAGCCATGCCGCTGCTGATCACCGGCACCCTGGATGATTACCGCGAGCGCCACGGTGAATTGCATGCCGAACGCCTGCTGCACTTCTTTGCCCTGGACGCGGCCAACCCGGCGAGCATCTACAGTTGCCTCGGCTCGGCGCGGGCCAGTGCCCATGCGGTGCGTGGGCGAATTACCGCCGACATGTGGGAAAACATCAACGCCACTTGGTTGGATATTCGCGATATCGCTCAGCAAGGTCTCAGCCGCTACGGTATGAGTCGCTTCTGTGAGTGGGTTAAGGAGCGCTCCCATCTGTTTCGAGGGGCGACCTACGGCACCATCATGCGCAACGATGCATTCCGTTTCATTCGTTTGGGCACCTTTATCGAACGCGCTGACAACACCCTGCGTTTGCTTGATGCGCGCTATGAAATGGCCGGCGACCGTGCTGAAGCCGTCACCGATGGCACGGCCCACGCCTACTATCAATGGAGTGCCTTGCTGCGGGCGTTGTCGTCGTTCGAGGCCTACACCGAGATCTATCGCGACGCCCCTGGCGCCCGGCAAGTCGCCGAATTATTGCTGTTACGCGCCGATGTGCCGCGCTCGCTGCGTGCCTGCAGTGAAGAAATCGACCAGATCCTTGCCAGCCTGCCCGGCCTCAACGGTCGACCGGCCCAGCGCTTGGCCGCCGAAATGGACGCGCGCCTGCGCTTTACCGCGATCGATGAAATCCTTGAGGAAGGCCTGCACGCCTGGCTGACCGACTTTATCCCCCTGGTCCGCCAATTGGGCGACGCCATCTACAGTTCCTACCTGGAGGCGGCATGAGACTCTCCATCAGCCACGAAACCACCTACCACTACGAGGACCAGGTTCGCGCCAGCATCCAATACCTGCGCCTGACGCCCCATGACAGCGAGCGTCAGCACGTGCTCAGTTGGCAACTGGACCTGCCGCGCCCGGTGCGCGCCCAAGTGGACCCTTTCGGCAATATCCTGCACGTGTTGACTCTGGACGAACCCCATGACGCCATCATCATCGGCGCCCGTGGCCAAGTGGATATCGACGAATTACGCGAAGCCGAGCATGAGAGCCAGTCGGCGTTTCCGTTCCTGCGTTGCACGCGCCTGACTGAACCGGATGACGCCTTGCGTGGCTTCGCTGCACAGCATTGTCATCAGCGTCGTGATCGCACCGCGCTGATCGACCTGATGCACGCGCTCAACCAAGCGATGGTCTACACGCCAGGCGCTACTGAGGTCGACACCTGCGCCGCCGAGGCCTTCGCTGGGGCTGCGGGCGTGTGCCAGGACCACACCCACGCGTTCCTGGCCTGCGCGCGCAGCCTGGGCATTCCTGCGCGGTATGTGTCGGGGTATTTGTACACCGAAGACAGTACGCATCTGGCCAGCCACGCCTGGGCCGAAGCCTGGTTGGATGACGCCTGGTACAGTTTTGACGTGACCAACCAATTGGCGCGCCCGGAGCGGCATCTCAAGCTGGCTGTGGGCCTGGATTACCTGGATGCCTGCCCCGTACGCGGCATGCGTCGTGGCGGCGGGCATGAGCAAATGCACGCGAAGGTGTTTGTGGCGCCGACGCCGGTGGTTTCTGTGCAGCAGCAATAAATGATGAGTGGGTCGTGGCTTGTTGGGGGGAGAGAGCTTTCTGTGGTGAGCGGGCTTGCCCCGCGCTGGGCTGCGAAGCAGCCCCAAAACCATCCGCCACGTAATGCCTGCCCGACAAAATTCTGCTGTATTGGGGGGGGGGGGGGGGGAAGGGGGGGGGTTGCCCCCCTCCCCCTCC
>NZ_JBGQOI010000040.1:0-21395 GCF_052113765.1 Pseudomonas sp. W22_MBD1_FP4
GTGTCAGTCAAGCTATTCATTGACTGACACACCGCCATCGGGAGCAAGCCCCTCCCACATTTTTTGACCGCGTTCAGGCGCTTAGAACACTGCCTTGACCTGCAACCCCAACACCAGCGCATTGTCGATGTTGTCACCCGAAAACGCGCCTGGCTCGATGATGTATTGCACATCCGGGCGCAGGTTCAGCCATGGCGTGGTCTGGTAGCCGTAACTGAGTTCGATCAGTTGTTCGGCATTGTCGAGGTTGGGGTAGCTGGACCCCGCGTTGAACGCTGCCAGTTCCTGCACGTCGCGGCTGCGCGGGTTTGGCACGGCGCGGCCATAACCCAGGGACAGGGTGTCCCGCGGGCGGCCTTCGAACGGTTTGTAGAGCACTACGCCTGCGCCATACCACTTGCTGAACGGCGAGGCCGCTTCGCTGGCGGCGGAGTATTGGCCGAAGGCGTGCAGCACACGGCCGGCCGACGATTCGGAGGCCCACACCGCCTGGTCGATCAGCAGGTAGTGACCGCCGCGACCGCTGACTTTTTCAGTGCTGCCGATGCGTTTCACATCGGAGCTGTCGTAGTAGTAACCCACCTTATATTCCCCGGGCAGGGGGCCTGCGTGCTTGTACACCAGCTCAATCGGCACCACGGTCCCGGTGGTGTGCTTGGGGCTCAACTTCCAGGCGCGGCTGGAGTCGCCGTTGCTTTCCGGGTCGACATTGAACGCCGCCACCCGCACTTGCCAGGCCGGCGAGAGGTCGTATTTCACCCGTGCGCCCAGACGCGCGTTCGGGTAGTTGGTCCAGCCGCTGCCGCCGGACATGTTCAGCGGATGCCCGCAGAAACCGGCGTTCATGAAGTTGCACAGGATGCCGCTGTCCAGGCCGCCGAGGTCATTGCCCATGGCCATGTAGCCGAGTTTGACGTTGAGTGCTGGGGTGAAGAGCGTGCGCTCGTAGCTCAGCTCAGTGAGGCGGGTGTAGAGACCGCCGTAGTTTTCCTGGATCGGCAGACGGTTGCCCACCAGGTCCTCGGACGCGCTGTTGCCACGACGGTCATTGACGGTGACCTGGATGCGGTCGCCGTTGGTGAAACCGTAGAGCTTGCTCAGGTCGAACTGCACACCGAGCTTGAGGTTTTGCGAGTAGCGCGCCGAGCGGTGCTGACCGCCGTGGGCGTTGTAGGCAGTTTCGCCGCTGTAGTCGCCGGTGAAGCGCACACCGGTGTCTTCCAGTTCACGGCGCAGGCCGCCCCAGTCGCCGGTCAGGGTGGTGTCATCGGCTTGGACGGGCAGGGCGGCGCCCAGGGCCAGGCCGAGCAACAGGCGCCCAAAAGAGAGATGAGAAGTGGGTGTCATGCGGGTCTTCCAGACAGAAAGCGCGGTGCCGGGGGGGCACCGCGCTTGGGGGGGGTTATGGCAGGGCGTAGGCGATCACGTAGTCGCCACGGTCAGTGGATTGGCGTGCACCGCCGGCGGTGACGACTACGTACTGCTTGCCGGTTTTCGGCGATACGTAAGTCATCGGGCCGCCTTGGCTGCCGACCGGCAGGCGGGCTTTCCACACTTCGTCACCGTTGCCGCTGTTGAAGGCGCGCAGGTAGAAATCCTGGGTGCCGGCGATAAAGATCAGGCCGCCCTGGGTCGACAGCGTGCCGCCGAGGGTCGGCAGACCGATCTTGATCGGCAGGTGCATACGGATGCCCAGCGGGCCGGTGTCTTCAACGGTGCCAACCGGCACCTGCCACGCGACTTTCTGGGTCTTCATATCGATGGCGGTCAGGGTGCCGAACGGCGGCGCCTGGCACGGAATGCCGGCCACCGACAGGAAGCGGTTTTTGTTCACGGCATACGGCGTGCCCTTGAGCGGGACCGCGCCCATGCCGGTGTTCAGCGCTTCGCCACCGGAAGAAGACTGGGCTTTGTTCTGCGACGGCACCATCTGGATCCACAGGCCCAGGCGCATGTCGTTGACGAAGATAAAACCGTGCACCGGGTCGGTGGAAATGCTGCCCCAGTTCATGCCGCCCAGGGAACCCGGGAAGCTCAGGGATTTATCGGTGCCCGGCGCGGTGTACAGGCCGTCGTAGCGCATGCCTTTGAAGTCGATGCGGCACAGCAACTGGTCGTACGGGGTGGCGCCCCACATGTCCGATTCAGTCAGGGTTTGCGCGCCGATCTGCGGCATGCCCACCGATTTAGGCTGGGTTGGCGAGTACGGTTCATTGGGGATGTTGGCGGCCTTGACCGGCACTTCTTTTACGTCAGTCAGCGGTTTGCCAGTGGCGCGGTCGAGCACGTAGATCTGGCCGGCCTTGGTGCCGATCACTACCGCAGGCACGGCTTTGTCGCTGCCCGGCGGGGTGAAGTCGATCAGGCTTGGCTGCATCGGCAGGTCGAAGTCCCACAGGTCGTTGTGGACGGTCTGGTACACCCACTTTTCAGCACCGGTGGAGGCATCCAGCGCCAATACCGAAGCGCCGTACTTATGGTTGAGCTGGGTGCGTTCCACGCCGTAGATGTCGGTGGATGAGCTGCCCATCGGCAGGAAAATCGTGTTCATCAGCGGGTCGTAGGACATCGGCGCCCAGCTGTTCGGCGTGCTGCGCACGTAGGTGCTGTCGCCGGTTGGGGCTTGTTTGTCTTCCGGGTTGCCGGGGTCGAAGGCCCAACGCATTTGCCCGCTGATCACGTCAAAACCACGGATCACGCCGCCTGGCATGTCGGTCTGCACGTTATCCGCCACGCGACCACCGACCACCACGGTGGTACCGGCGATCAATGGCGCGGAAGACAGCTGGTAGTAGCTGTCCGGCACATTGCCCAGGCCGGCTTTCAAATCCACCTGGCCGTGGGTGCCGAAGTCTTCACAGAATTCGCCGGTGTCGGCGTCTACCGCAATCAGGCGGGCATCAATGGTGTTGGTCAGCAGACGGCGCTGGCACTGCGCACCGGCTGGAACGCTGGCGGCAATGATCGGCGAGCTGTTGGGCTGTGTCGGCTGGGCAATCGGCGCGGTGGCGTCGAAATAGGCCATGCCGCGGCAACGCTGCCAGACCGCCGATTTGGCGTTGAATTCGTTCTTCCACAGTTCTTTGCCGGTGTCGGCATCGAGGGCGATCAGGTTGTTGTGCGGGGTGCAGATGAACACTTTGTTGCCGATCTGCAGCGGGGTCAGTTGGTCTTCGGCACCGTTGCCGTCGCTGATCGCCACGTCACCGGTGTGGTAGGTCCAGGCTACTTTGAGCTTGTTGACGGTGTCGCGGTTGATCTGGTCCAGCGCGGCGAAGCGGCTGCCGCCTTCAGTGTTGCCGTAGTGCGCCCAATCTTTCTGCGCATCGGCCGGGGCCACCGGCGTGACACCTGGGCCGGCACCGGTCGGGGCGACGCTTGGGTGGGCGACAAACATATTGCCCGCCGCAACCACTACGCCCACCGCCAGTACGGCGGCAACGCCATAGGCACCGCGCGCAGGCTTGCCGACCAGCAGTGGGTACACCAGCGCGACCACCAGGCCAATCGCGGCGAACATGAATAGCCGCGAGAACAGCGGCCAGAACACCAGGCCCACATCCGCCACGGCCCAAATGGCCGTGCCCACCAGGAACGCGGCAAACAACCACGCACCCGCCGGGTTACGCCGGGCAATCAACAGGCCGGCAATCGCCATGGCCACGCCGCCGATCAGGAAGTACCAGGAACCTCCCAGGCTAACCAGTTTGGCGCCGCCGACGGCGAGCGCGATGCCGAGCAGGGCGATGATAACGCCCAGGCCCAGGAGTAAGAATCTAGAGACGCCAGTGGCGCGCGATGCTCGTTTCATGTCGAAAGGACTCGAATGTGAGAGGGCAAAGACGCGATTTTAGCAAGATAAGTAACTGGTTAGTACATTAGAGTCCTGCAATAGACTATTACAGTTGCTGCGATGATGCAGTGCGGTCAAATGCCGCGTTGGATAGGAGGGTTTTCTCGATGGGCAGCGGTACGGGGAGCGCGTATTCAGGCGTGTCGATAGCCGTATCAGGATGAGCGCACTTTGAGCCTCAACGAAACGCCCCATCGGTTCAGTGGATGGGGCGTAGCGTTCGACCACCGTCTTTACAGGCAGCTTTGCTCGAACTCTTCGAGCATATCGGAGCGGATCAGATGACCCTCGTCATCCCGATCCCGGTACCGTCGTGGCTCAAGTCACTGGCCATGCATGGGTTGACGTCTTCCTTGAGGGCGATGCGGCTGACGTGTGTGTCCGCATACGCCCTCTGTCTGACAATGCCTAAAACTTGAAGCGTCCCACCAACCCTTTGAGCTGACCGGAAATATCCGTCAAACGACCTGAGCCGGTCTGCGCCGAATGGGCAAAACCTTCCACCAACTGCGCGTCGGCATGGATCTGCGCGATGTGCCGGTTGATCTCTTCCGCCACTTGGTGCTGTTCCTCAGCGGCGGTCGCGATCTGGGTGTTCTGGTCGCGGATCGAGTCCACGGAGCCAAGGATCTTGTCGAAGCTGTCGCGAGCCTGCTGGATGCGTTCCACGCTGGTGTGGGACACCAGCAGGCTGCCTTGCATCTGCTGCGTGACTTCCTGGGTGCGGCGGGCGAGGTTGCCCAGCAGGCTGTCGATTTCGCCGGTGGAGTCTGCGGTGCGACGCGCCAAGGCGCGGACTTCGTCTGCAACCACGGCGAAGCCTCGGCCTTGGTCACCGGCGCGGGCCGCTTCGATTGCCGCGTTGAGTGCCAGCAGGTTGGTTTGCTCGGCAATCGAACGGATGGTGTCGAGGATGGTGTTGATGTTCTGGCTGTCCTGCTCCAGCAACTGCATGGTCTGAGTCGATTTCTGCAGGTCTTCGCTAAGCTTGAGCACGCTGCCCGTGGCTTCGCCGATGTGCTGCTGACCGGCGTGCACATCGCGATAGCCTTCGTCGGCACTGGTGGCCGCGGCGCTGCAGGAGCGTGCGACTTCGTTGGCGGTGGCGACCATTTCGTTGAACGCAGTGCTGACCAGTTCCACGGCTTCACGCTGGCGGCCGGCGGCCTGGTTCATGTTATTGGCCACTTCGCTGGTGTCGGCGGCGGCGGTTTGCAGGTCGGATGATGCGTTACCGATGCGCTGCACCAACTGCGCGATCATGCTCAGGAACTGGTTGAACCAGCCGGCGAGGCTGGCGGTTTCGTCCTTGCCTTGCACCTTGAGCTGGCGGGTCAGGTCGCCTTCACCTTCGGCGATTTCTTGCAGGCCGTCGGCCACGCCACGGATCGGGCGGACAATGACGCTGGCAAAACTGGCGCCGACAATCGCGAACACTAAGGCCAACGCGGCAGCGATCGCGGCGATCAGCCAGGTGAGGCTGGTCGCACCCGCCATCACTTCGTCCCGCTTGATCAGCCCGATAAAGCGCCAGCCCAAGTCTTTTGAACTGACCACGTTAGCCATATAAGCCACGCCGTCGATGTCGATTTGGGTCACGCCGTCGCCACGCTTGGACAGTTCGGCGTAGTTGGGGCCGAGGTCTGCCATCGGCTTGAAGTTGTGCTTGGCATCGCTGGGGTCCACCAGCACGTTGCCATTGGCTTCGACCAGCATCAGGTAGCCGCTGTCGCCTAGCTTGATGTTGCGCACCAGTTCGGTGAGCTGCTTGAGCGACACGTCCAGGCCGACCACGCCGAGGATTTTGCCGCTGGCGTCGGCGACGGTGTGCACGGTGCCGATCAGCACCACATCATCCGGTGCCCAGTAGTAGGCGCCGGTGCGCACGGTCGCGCCAGGCGCGGCGATGGCCGCTTGGTACCAAGGGCGTACGCGTGGGTCGTAGTTGTTCAGTTTGGTGTCGTCCGGCCAACTGGCGTAACCGCCGTCGCTCAGGCCCAGGGACAGGTAAGCGGTGCTCGGATGGCTCTTGGCGAACTGGTCGAAGATATCCAGCAGTTCTTTGTTGGTGGGTGTAAGGGGAATTTGCGCGGCGTCGGCGCCGGCGTAGCTCTTGAGGTCCTTGGCCGCGACAACGCGCGGGTCCTTGGCCACAAATTCGACGTTCTGGCTGATGCCGTCGAAGAACTGCTTCATGCCATTGTCGATCTGGCGGATTTCGCGGCCGCTGCTGTCGAGGAAGTTGGCCAGGGCCCCCTCGCGCAGATTCAACACTACCAACACGGCGACCAGGATGACGGGGACGCACGCGATAGCCGCGAACGCCCAGGTCAGCTTCTGCTTGATATTCATGACTTCACCTGCGGAGTATTTATAGTTTTGGCAAGGCAGTGGGTAGCGCAGAACGTCGCATGTGTTGTTATGACGAGGTGTAGCCCATGCGTACCCCCGGTTTATCGACCGAGGAGTCACGCACTTTAGGGCCTGCGTCGTGATCAGCCGATTTGGGCGTCGGCCAGGGCGTCGCGGCGCATCGATTGCAGGTTTTTTTCGATGGTTTCGCAGATGGCTTCCATCTGGATCTGGTGTTCGCTGGAGCGGAACGGGCTTTGCAAATCGGTGCCGATGCGTTCGATGGCCAGCAGCATAAAGCCCACCACCGTGGAGGCCAGCGGCGTGAACCAGCCCAGGGACTCCACAAGGCCCACCGGTACGATCAGGCAGAACAGCGAGATAAACAGCCGCGGGAAATACACGTAAGGGTAGGGCAGTGGGGTGTTGGCGATACGCTCCATGCCGCCCTGGGCGTTGGACAAGTCCACTAGGGTGGATTCCAGCCGGGCCAGGCGAATGCTGTCCAGGTGCCCGGCTTTGTATTCCCGGGCCAGGATGGCCGCCGAGCCGGTGAGGATATCGTTGGCAAAGTTATTGGTGGCACCGTTGCGGGCGAATTCCTCAGTGGGGATAAACGCGCGGATTTCATCCGGGCATGGCTCGCCCTTGAGGTGGGCGGCCAGGCAATTCACGTAGGCCACGTGGCGGCGCAGCAGGGTGGACTTGACCGGGTTCACTTCACCGTCGGGGTCGTCCAGTAGCGTCAGCACCTGGCGCGCAAAGCTGCGCGAATTGTTGACCATCGCGCCCCATAGCGTGCGCGCCTCCCACCAGCGGTTGTAGGCGCTGCTGTTGCGAAAGCTGATGAGCACAATCAGTGCCGAGCCCAGCAGAGTGAGGGGCATCAGCGGCAAGTTGATCTTGGCCGTGAGAAACAGCATGAAGTCCACGGTGACGGCGACGTCCCACAGCAACAGCCAGAACAGCGACCAGCCCACATAGCCCATGGTCTTGATGATCAGGCGGTACTTTTTGATGATGGCGGCTTTCAAACGACAACCTCGTGGCGAGCGGTAGGCAACTGTACCTTAGCTCGGACGCTGGTTTGCGGGGAAGGTTCGCTGTGGTGACTGAAACGGTTAAGCCGCCGGGGTCTTTTTGGAACAATTTTGGTAGCGACGGTGTCCCCTGCGCTAATCACGATAGATTGCGCTCAAGGCAAAACGCCATTATCTGTGCTGCAATTGAGATCAGTGAATCCAAGTTGTTTGATCAGGGCTCTTTCTCATGTGCAGTGGTTCGTTGAAGTTGGCGGTGGAACAGTCGGCGCGTGCGTTTGAGCGCCATGTGGATTTTGAAGCGTGTATTCGTACCCATTATTCGATCTTGCTGGAGTCCTATTCAAAAAGACCATTTTTCTACAAGACCGCACTGAAGTTCAGTCGCTTGATGGTGTCCTTTACGTTATTGAGCACCTATTTCTCCAAGCAGGTGCCTTTACTGTCCGAGGTGAAAGAGTTTTGTACGGCGCGCGGGTTCTGTTCCAGAAACAGCCTGGAGTCGATCTTCCTGCTGTTCAGGGCGTTGGGGTTCATGACGGTGTCGAGGCATGCGGATGACAGCCGTCTGCGGGTATTCAGCCCGTCACCCCTAGCCTGCGAGGAGATCAGGCTGATGCTCACGTCCGTGGTCGAGCCGCTGGGCGTGATGTGCCCGGAAACCGCGGTTTGCGGCTCAATGAACGGGTTGGATGATCGCGCTTATCTGGCACGTTATTTCAAAGGGTTTTCGGTCCTTCTCTCCCACAACGTGACCATCGACCTGCTGATGCCCGACTGTTATTGGCTGGTAAAGCGCGATGCCGGGCATATGTTGATGCTGGCGATCTATAACGATGCGTGTGCGTTGGATAACCAGGGGGCAAGTTTCAGGTCTTCGTCTTACCTTTCCATCGCTGAGCAACTCTCGGTGTCCAAGACCCATGTTATTCGCTTGGTGCAAGAGGGGGCTGACCGGGGCTATTTCAAGATTCATTCCAAGACATTGCTTGAAGTCCTGCCACCTTTTATCGTGTTGGTAAGGCGCTTCATGGCGTATTCGTTTGCGACCTGCCTGCACAGTCTTCAACTGAGTCATGTCGATACCAAAGCGGCCACTCATGCATAGGGAGTGACGGGATGCCGGCTAATGTGAAGCTCAGGCCACGGATGCAAAGGCTGTTGTCGCCCGCAATTGCCCAGGCGGAATTGATCGGGATTTTCGCCTGGTTGGCGGTGTTGCTGGTTGATCGCGGGGGGATGTTCGGCTGGCCGGTCGTGCTGGTCACGATGGGGCTGTGCGTGGTGTATGGGGTTCACCGGGTGGTGACTCAGTATGTGCTCTGGCGGGCGCTGGGCGTGGGTTATATGGTGCTGCTGTCCGCGGGTTTTGCCTATGTGGTTCACACCCGCCCCGACCTGCAGGTGTTCGCCTTGCCGCTGGCCGTGACCTTGGTAATGAGCAGCGCAATCCTGTTTATCGTGGTTCAGGATTTTCTGTTCTGCGCCGCATTAGTGTGGTTACTGACGTGGCCCCAGATCCAGCTGAGCCTTTACGCAGGCGTCGACACCTACGTGTTCATCTTTTGCGCCGCGTCGGTGGCGATCGGATTTATCTTGAATGTCTACTACCTGAAGAACCTGCGTTCCGTGTTACTGGTGGAGAGTGAGTTTCGGGAGTTGGCCGAGACCGATTATTTGACCTCCATCCTGAACCGGCGGGCCTTTATGGAGAGCTTCGCCAAACTGATTGCGGCCGGTGATACCGGCTACTTCATGATGCTGGATATCGACAGTTTCAAATTGAAGAATGACCAGTTCGGCCATGACGTTGGCGACAGGATTCTCTGCGCCATGGCCGCGTGCTTTAAATCCACCCCAGGCAGCCACAGTTTCGGCAGGATTGGCGGCGAAGAATTCGGGGTGCTGCTGGTGGGCGATGACCCTGGTCTCGCCACCGATTACGCGCTGCGCCTGCTGCAAGCGATCCGCAGCAGTGTCGCGCCGCCCCATGACTACACCTGCAGTGCGGGCATGGCGCGCTTTACGGCCGGGGCCGAAATGTCGGCGGTCCTCAAGCGTGCCGACCGCAACCTCTACGCTGCCAAGGGCAACGGTAAAGACCGCGTGTATTTGGATGGCGCGCCGGTGTTTCAGGGGTCGACGTCCACCCCGGAGGCCCTATGAAAGTTGGCGTGATTTCCGATACTCACGGCCTGCTGCGGCCTGAAGCCGTGGCGGCGTTGCAGGGATGCGAACAGATCATCCATGCCGGCGATATCGGTAGCCCTGAAATTCTTCAGCAATTGGCGCAGATCGCACCCCTGCACGTGGTGCGCGGCAACAATGACCAGGACGCGCCGTGGGCACGGCAGGTGCCCGACCATCTGATGCTGGATGTGGGCGGATGGCGGACGTTGGTGGTGCATGACATCGCCGACGTCCCCGCACGACTCGATACGCATGTGCGGCTGGTGATCACCGGTCATTCGCACAAGCCCGTGATCGAATGGCGGGGCGCAACGCTGTATGTGAACCCCGGCAGTGCAGGGCGGCGGCGCTTCAAGTTGCCGGTGACGTTGGCGGTGCTGGAGGTGCAGGCGCTGACGATCGAGTCGCAACTGATCACGTTGCTGGACTGATCGGTTTTATCCTTGCGCCAAGATGCTCTGCAGCAACCCTGGAAACCGTTCCTCAAGCACATCGCCGCGCAACGAATTCATATGGGTCGTGCCCACGCTGCGGGTGTGCACCAGGCCGGCATCGCGCAGTACGCGGAAGTGGTGGGACATGCTGGACTTGGGGCGCCCGCCGTCCAGCTCGCCGCAAGTGGCTTCTGGCACGCCGGCCAGGCAGCGCACGATTTCCAGGCGCACCGGGTCGCTCAGGGCGTACAACAGACGCTCCAGGGTCAGATCTTCAGGGGTAGGGTGTTTGAAGGCTCGCATGGGTCGGATGATAACAGGGGGGTATCGCCGAATACCATAGTTCGATTACCATCGAACTATCGAATCACTCACTCGCTGCTGGAGTTCCCATGTCCGCTCTGTTCGAACCCTTCAAACTCAAAGACGTAACCCTGCGCAATCGCATCGCCATCCCGCCAATGTGCCAATACATGGCCGAAGACGGCATCGTCAACGACTGGCACCACGTGCACCTGGCCGGCATGGCCCGTGGCGGTGCCGGTTTGTTAGTGGTCGAGGCCACTGCCGTTGCGCCTGAAGGCCGTATCACTCCGGGCTGTGCCGGCATCTGGAGCGATGCACATGCTCAGGCGTTCGTGCCGATGGTCAAGGCGATCAAGGCCGCAGGTTCAGTGCCCGGCATTCAGATTGCCCACGCCGGGCGTAAAGCCAGTGCCAACCGTCCATGGGAAGGGGATGACCACATTCCGGCTTCCGACGCACGCCATTGGGAAACCATTGCGCCGTCGGCCATCGCCTTCGGTGCCAACCTGCCCAATGTGCCGCGCGCCATGACCCTGGACGACATCGCTCGCGTTAAACAGCATTTCGTCGACGCCGCCCGTCGTGCCCGTGACGCCGGTTTCGAGTGGATCGAACTGCACTTCGCCCACGGTTACCTGGCCCAAAGCTTTTTCTCCGAGCATTCCAACCAACGTACCGATGCCTACGGTGGCAGCTTCGACAACCGCAGCCGTTTCCTCCTGGAAACCCTGGCCGCCGTGCGTGAAGTCTGGCCGGAAAACCTGCCGCTGACCGCGCGTTTCGGTGTGATCGAATACGACGGTCGTGACGAGCAAACCCTCACCGAATCCATCGAACTGGCGCGTAATTTCAAAGCCGGTGGCTTGGACCTGCTGAGCGTCAGCGTCGGTTTCACCATCCCCGACACCAACATCCCGTGGGGCCCGGCCTTTATGGGCCCGATTGCCGAACGCGTGCGCCGCGAAGCCGGTATCCCGGTGACCTCGGCGTGGGGTTTTGGTACGCCACAATTGGCAGAAGGCGCGTTGCAGGCAGGGCATCTGGACCTGGTCTCAGTGGGCCGCGCGCACCTGGCTGACCCGCATTGGGCGTACTTTGCCGCCAAAGAGCTGGGCGTGGATAAGTCCTCCTGGACCTTGCCAGCGCCTTATGCGCATTGGTTGGAACGCTATCGCTGAGGCGAGCCAAGCGGTTTATGGAGCCACTCAATCGAGTGGCTTTTTTTTATCTGAGAATTGATACAAAGCGGATACGCAAAAAATAACGAATGAGAATGGATGTCAAACGAGAATGCGTTGATATACCATGCGCCGCGAATTCTTGGCAGGTTTGCCGTCCCATCTGGCTCATTCACTAGGTCCAACATCCATGCGTCGTACCCTGATTTCCATCTGTGTGTTGCAGGCGTTTTCCCCGTTCACCTGGGCAGAAGTGGCGCCCACCGAGCAAACCAGTCTGGAGTTGCAAGCGACCACTGTGACGGGCACGGCGGACTATGAAACAGCTCAGGGGCCGGTCAAGGGCTACCACGCCACACGCTCAGCCAGCGCGACGCGCACCGACACGTCGATTCATGAAACACCGCAGTCCATCAGCGTGGTGTCCAAGGATGTGGTCGAAGACATTGGCGCCACCCGCCTGCAGGATGCCCTCGACTATGCCGGCGGCGTCGGCCGCGCCAACAACTTCGGCGGCCAGGGCCTGACCACCTTCACCGTGCGCGGCTTTACCACTGGCGAGTTCTACCGCAACGGTTTCCCGATCAACCGCGGCTACCCGAACATGCCGGACGCCAACACCATCGAACGCCTCGAAGTACTGCGCGGTCCCGCAACCATGCTGTATGGCCGTGGCGATCCAGGCGGCACGTTCAACGTGGTGTCCAAGCAGCCGCTGGCAGAGCGTACCGTGACCCTGGGCAGCCAGTTGAATGATCAAGGCATGAAACGCGGCACCCTGGATGCCTCCGGCCCTTTGGATGAAGACGGTCGCCTCGCTTATCGCCTGAACGTGGTGGGCGAGGGCGGCGACACCTTCCGGGACCATGTGGAAACCGAACGCTACGGCGTGACGCCTGTCATCACCTGGCAAGCCACCGACGACACCAAGGTGATCTTCGAAGGCGACTTCATGCGTAACAACCACCCGCTGGACCGTGGCCTGACGCGCTATCCCACCCAAAAAGGCAACGCGTCGCGCGATACCTTCTGGGGCGATAAAGACGTCGGCAAATTGCACAACGACAACAGCATGGCGCAGTTGCGCTTCGAACACCTGCTCAACGAAAACTGGACCCTGGGCGGCGGTTTCCAGTGGCTGGACGGCACCTTGCAGGGCAACGCCATTGAAGCCAACGGCCTGAGCGCCGATGGCCGCACGCTGCAACGCAACTTCAACTATCGCAAGCTGGAATGGACCGACAAGGACTACCAACTCAACCTCACCGGGCATTTCACCACCGGTGGTTTCGAGCACACCCTGCTGACCGGCATCGAGTATGAGGATTACGACTACAAGTCGATCATCCAGCGTTCCAGCGCCACCGCGGGCACTTACCCGATCGATATCTTTGATCCTGTTTATGGCCAGGCACGCCCACCGCTGACGCGAACACCGACCCACGACAAAGAAAACCTCAAGACCTACGCAGCCTTTGTGCAGGACCAAGTGGCCCTCACCGAGCGCCTAAAAGTCTTGGCCGGTGCGCGTTTTGAGCGTTTTGAGCATGACTACGAAAGCTACGTGACCGGGGTTAAACCTTGGCAAGCCGCTGATAACGCCGTCACCCCACGTGTGGGCGTGATCTACGACCTTACCGATACCGTCGCGGTCTACGCTGACGCCGCACGTTCGTTCAAGCCGAACACTGGCGCAGCTCGCCAAGGTGGCGGGTTTGAGCCGGAAAAGGGCAAGTCCTATGAGATGGGCGTCAAATGGGAAGCCTTGGACCGTCAACTGAGCGTCGACGCGGCGATCTACCAGATCGAGAAGAAAAACGTCCTCACCACCGACCCTATCGACTCAACCTTCAGCGTCGCCGCTGGCCAAGTCCGTAGCCGTGGTTTCGACCTGAATGTGGCGGGCAATATCACCCCCGAGTGGCGCGTGATCGGCGGCTATGCCTACGTGGATGCCGAAGTCACCAAGGACAACACCATTCGCTCCGGCACGCGCCTGCTGAACATCCCCCGCAACAGCTTCAGCCTGCTTAACGTCTACGAATTCCAGGACGGCGCCCTCAAAGGCCTGGGCCTGGGCGCGGGTGGCAAGTATGTCGACCAGCGTGCCGGCCAGACCGCCAATACGGCGTTCTCGATGGACGCCTACACCGTTGTGGACCTGCTGGGCTACTACAAGGTCAATGACAAGGTACGACTGAACCTGGATGTAAAGAACCTGTTCAACCGCGAGTATGAAGAGGGCGCGTTCGGCAATATATACGCCTACCCAGGCGCACCCCGCACTGTCCAGGTCGGCATCGCCTACACCCTGTAAAGGCCTGCACAGCTTCAATGTGGGAGGGGGCTTGCCCCCGATAGCGGTAGACCAGTCGATGATGCTGTGACTGACCCACCGCCATCGGGGGCAAGCCCCCTCCCACATTTGATTGCGTTTACATTACAGCGGCGTCAGCACATTCATCACCGTATCCAACGCCACCCGCGTGTCATCCAACTGCACCAGTGAGGCATGCCGTGCACCCAGCGCATCGCGGTTCTGGATCGCGGTGAGAATCGCCTTGTGCCGGGGCAGGCTCAGGCCCTGGATGTCCGGGCGACGGTTGGTGATGTTGATCGACTCGCGCAACGGCAACGACAGCATGTTGCACATATAGGCGAGCAAGTCGTTGCGCGTGGCGTCGGCAATGGCGCGGTGAAAGTCCAGGTCGGCCTGCAACAGGTCTTCGTGGGTCTTCGCGGTTTCCATGCCCTGGTAGGCTTTTTCGATGGTGGCGATGTCGTCATCGGTCGCCGTCGTGGCGGCCATGGCGGCGATTTCCGGTTCGAGGATGCGCCGCACGCCGGCCAGGGTATTGAAGAATTCGCTGTGGGGCGTGGATTGCATCAGCCAGGACAACACATCCGGGTCGAGCAGGTGCCACTTCAAGCGCGGCCGCACCACGGCGCCCACCCGTGGTTTGGAATACACCAGGCCCTTGGCGCTGAGCACCCGGGTCGCCTCGCGCAGCACCGAGCGGCTGACCTTGTACTCCTCGCAGAGCGTGGCCTCCATGGGCAGTCTTTCTTCCGGCTTGAAGCGACCGGAAACGATGTGCATGCCCAAGTCCTGAACGATCTGGGCATGCATGCTCTTGCGCGGCTTGGGCGGCTGGTGATCCATAACGACGGGGAGGCTCTGGCTTAAAGACGCGGCATCATAGCATCCCAATTAGTGGGAATGACGCGGGACTTCCGCCCCCCGGCAGCCCACCAGGAAGTCAAAGTCGCAGCCTTGGTCTGCCTGCAACACATGGTCGATGTACAGCTGGCGGTAGCCGCCGACGATGAGTTTTTCCGGTGGCGCCAGGTCTGCCATGCGCGCCGCCAGCTCTGCATCGGGGATGTCCAGGTGCAAGCGGCCGTTGGCGCAGTCCAGTTCGATCCAGTCGCCTTCCTTCACCGTGGCCAACGGCCCGCCCGCTGCTGCTTCCGGCGCGACGTGCAACACCACCGTGCCGTACGCCGTGCCGCTCATGCGCGCATCGGAAATACGCACCATATCGGTCACGCCCTGGGCCAGCAGCTTGGCCGGCAAGCCCATGTTGCCGACCTCGGCCATGCC
The DNA here is from genome assembly GCF_052113765.1 of Pseudomonas sp. W22_MBD1_FP4. Classification (NCBI taxonomy): domain Bacteria; kingdom Pseudomonadati; phylum Pseudomonadota; class Gammaproteobacteria; order Pseudomonadales; family Pseudomonadaceae; genus Pseudomonas; species Pseudomonas sp. W22_MBD1_FP4. The sequence continues at coordinate 14,958 of NZ_JBGQOI010000040.1, forward strand.
CGGGTAACCCTTGGGCCCGCAGTTTTTCATGACCAGGATCGAGTTAGCGTCCACGTCCAGCTCCGGATCGTTGATGCGCGCCTTGTACATGTCGAAATTCTCGAACACCACCGCACGACCGCGATGCTGCATCAGCTCCGGGCTGGCGGCTGACGGCTTGAGCACTGCGCCGAGCGGGGCGAGGTTGCCGCGCAGCACGCAGATACCGCCGTCGGCGCGGATCGGGTTATCCAGGGTACGGATCACTTCGTCCTGGCCGTAGATCGGCGAGTCCTTGGTGTTCTCGCCCAGGGACTTGCCGTTCACGGTCAAGGCGTTCGGGTGCGGGATCAGGTTGGCTTCGCCGAGGCGGCGCAACACGGCAGGCAGGCCGCCGGCGTAGTAGAACTCTTCCATTAGAAAGCGCCCGGACGGCTGCAAGTCGACGATGGTCGGCATGCCACGACCCATGCGGGTCCAGTCGTCCAGGTCCAACTCGACGCCGATGCGCCCGGCGATGGCTTTGAGGTGAATCACCGCGTTGGTCGAACCACCGATGGCCGCGTTCACGCGAATAGCGTTTTCAAACGCCTCCTTGGTGAGGATCTTCGACAGCTTCAAGTCTTCGCGCACCATCTCCACCGCGCGCATGCCCGACATATGCGCCAGCACATAGCGCCGCGCATCCACCGCCGGAATCGCCGCGTTGTGGGGCAGGGAAGTGCCCAGTGCCTCGGCCATGCAGGCCATGGTCGACGCGGTGCCCATGGTGTTGCAGGTACCCGCCGAGCGCGACATGCCGCCTTCGGCCGCAAGGAAGTCGTCCAGGGTAATGGTGCCGGCCTTGACCTGTTCACTGAGCTGCCACACCACGGTGCCCGAGCCGATGTCCTGGCCCTTGTGCTTGCCGTTGAGCATCGGCCCGCCGGTGACCACGATGGCCGGCACGTCGCAGCTGGCGGCGCCCATCAGCAGGGCAGGGGTGGTCTTGTCGCAGCCGGTCAGCAGCACCACACCATCAATCGGGTTGCCGCGAATGGCTTCCTCCACGTCCATGCTCGCCAGGTTGCGCGTCAGCATGGCAGTGGGGCGCAGGTTGGATTCGCCATTGGAGAACACCGGGAATTCCACCGGGAAGCCACCGGCCTCGATCACACCGCGTTTGACGTGCTCGGCGATCTGGCGGAAATGCGCGTTGCACGGGGTCAGCTCCGACCAGGTATTGCAGATACCGATGATCGGCTTGCCATGGAACTGATGGTCGGCAATGCCCTGATTCTTCATCCAGCTGCGGTACATGAAGCCGTTTTTGTCGGCGGTACCAAACCACTGGGCAGAGCGTAGGCCGGGCTTTTTATCAGACATGATCGATTCTCTTATTGTATGACTATATGTTCTCTCTACGGCTAAACATAAGCGCAAAATGTTCGCTTTGGAAGAGTTGTTTTGCAAATAGTCCTACTATATAGTCTGGCTTAACTGAGGTATGACCCTGGCGGATTTTCTGCGAGAGGCATCCCCGATTCCTATAAGAACAACAATCGGAGATCGACCCCATGAGCGAGGAATTGCGGCTAATCCGGCGCATCACGCTGAAACTGATTCCCTTCCTGATCTTGCTGTACCTGATCGCCTACGTGGACCGTTCCGCCGTGGGCTTTGCCAAGTTGAACATGGGCGCCGACGTCGGCATCGGTGATGCGGCTTATGGCCTGGGTGCTGGGTTGTTCTTCATTGGCTACTTCCTGTTCGAGATTCCCAGCAACCTGATGCTCGACCGCTTCGGCGCGCGGCGCTGGTTCGCCCGCATCATGATCACCTGGGGCACCATCACCATCGGCATGGCGTTCGTGCAGGGGCCTCACAGCTTCTATGTGATGCGCTTTCTGCTCGGTGCGGCCGAAGCCGGGTTCTTCCCGGGCGTGCTGTACTACATCACCCAATGGTTCCCGGTTCGCCATCGCGGCAAGATCCTTGGGCTGTTTATCCTCTCGCAGCCCATCGCGATGATGATCACCGGCCCCGTGTCCGGCGGCCTGCTGGGTATGGACGGCATCCTCGGCCTGCACGGCTGGCAGTGGCTGTTTATCGTGATCGGCGCCCCGGCGATCCTGCTGACCTGGCCGGTGCTGCGTTACCTGCCGGATGGTCCCAAGCAGGTCAAGTGGATGACCGACGCCGAAAAAACCTGGTTGACCGACGAACTGAACAAAGACCTGCAAGCCTACGGTCAGACCCGCCACGGCAATCCATTGCATGCGCTCAAAGACAAGCGCGTGTTGCTGCTGGCGCTGTTCTACCTGCCGGTGACCCTGAGCATCTACGGCCTGGGCTTGTGGCTGCCCACGTTGATCAAGCAGTTCGGCGGCAGCGATCTCACCACCGGCTTCATATCAGCGGTGCCGTATATCTTCGGCATCATCGGTTTGCTGATTATCCCGCGCAGTTCCGACCGCCTGAATGATCGTTACGGGCACCTCGCCGTGCTCTATGTGCTGGGTGCGATCGGCCTGTTCTTCAGCGCCTGGCTGAGTGTGCCGGTGCTGCAAATGGCCGCGCTGTGCCTGGCAGCGTTCGCGATGTTCTCTTGTACGGCGGTGTTCTGGACCTTGCCGGGCCGCTTCTTCGCCGGCGCCAGTGCGGCGGCCGGCATTGCCTTGATCAACTCCGTGGGCAACCTCGGCGGCTATATCGGCCCGTTCGTGATTGGTGCGCTCAAGGAATACACCGGCAACTTGGCCTCGGGCTTGTACTTCCTGTCCGGTGTGATGGTGTTCGGGCTGGTGCTGACCGGCGTGGTCTATCGCCTGCTGGAGCGCAAGCACGTGCTGCCCGTCGACCAGTTCGCCGCCAGCGCCCGTGGCGCCACACGTACTTAATCTAGGAGAACCTTCATGCGTTTAGTGCAGTTCGAACTCAATAATGGCGAGCGCCGCGTTGGCGTAGTGGAAGGCAAGCAACTGCGTGAAGTGCGCAGCGCCCATAGCGTGCGTGAGCTGGCCCTGGCCGCCATCGAAGCGGGCGTCAAGTTGCAGCAGCAGGTGGACAGTCTCGGCCTGGGCGACAGCCACGACTACGCCGCCTTGCTGGCCGAACAAAAAATCCTGCCGCCTCTGGATCACCCGGACCCGGCCCACATGCTGATCAGCGGCACCGGCCTGACCCACTTGGGCAGCGCCTCGGCGCGGGACAAAATGCACCAGGGCGGTGACGACAGCGCCCTGACCGACACCATGCGCATCTTCAAGTGGGGCGTGGAGGGCGGCAAGCCCGCCGCCGGTGAGGCCGGCGTGCAGCCGGAGTGGTTCTACAAGGGCGACGGCAGCATTGTGGTGCGCCCAGGCCAAGCCTTCCCGGTGCCACCGTTTGCCGAAGATGCTGGTGAAGAACCGGAGATCGGCGGCCTCTACGTGATCGGCCACGACGGTAAACCCTACCGCCTGGGTTTCGCGGTGGGCAACGAGTTTTCCGACCATGTGATGGAGCGCAAGAACTACCTGTACCTGGCCCATTCCAAGCTGCGCAGTTGCAGCTACGGCCCGGAACTGCGTGTCGGCGAATTGCCCCAGCACCTGGCCGGCACCAGCCGCATCCTGCGTAACGGCGAGGAAATCTGGCGGAACGAATTCCTCAGTGGCGAGGCCAATATGTGCCACAGCCTGGAAAACCTCGAATACCACCACTTCAAATACAGCCAATTCCTCAAGCCGGGCGATGTGCACATTCATTTCTTCGGCACCGCCACCTTGTCATTCGCCGACGGTATACGTACCCAACCGGGGGATGTGTTCGAGATCAGCCAGGCTGAGTTCGGCGCGCCGTTGATCAACAGTGTCGGCAGCGTCGATGCAGCGTTCGAACCCGGCAATGTCATCACCCTTTAAGGAGACCCACATGACCCAGTTTCTCGGCCACAACTTTATCGGCGGCCAGCGCAGCGCCAACGGCAGTGTGAAGCTGCAAAGCGTCGACGCCACCACCGGCGAAGCCTTGCCCCAGGATTTCTACCAGGCCACGCCGCAGGAAGTCGACGCCGCCGCCCAGGCCGCCGCGCAGGCTTATCCGGCGTACCGGGCCTTGAGCGCCGCACGTCGCGCGCAGTTCCTGGATGCGATCGCCGATGAGTTGGATGCGCTGAGCGATAACTTCGTTGAGTTGGTCTGCCGCGAAACCGCATTGCCTGCCGCCCGTATCAAGGGCGAGCGCGGGCGTACCAGCGGGCAGATGCGCCTGTTTGCCACGGTGTTGCGTCGCGGTGATTTCTACGGTGCCCGCATCGACAAAGCCCTGCCAGATCGCCAACCACTGCCGCGTCCTGACCTGCGTCAATACCGCATCGGCCTCGGCCCGGTGGCGGTGTTCGGTGCGAGCAATTTCCCCCTGGCATTCTCCACGGCAGGCGGCGACACCGCCGCCGCGCTGGCAGCCGGTTGCCCGGTGGTGTTCAAAGCCCACAGCGGCCACATGGCGACGGCTGAACAGGTAGCCAATGCAATCATCCGCGCGGCCGAGGCCACCGAGATGCCGGCTGGCGTGTTCAACATGATCTTCGGCGGTGGCGTTGGTGAGGCGCTGGTCAAGCACCCGGCGATCCAGGCGGTGGGCTTTACCGGCTCGCTCAAGGGCGGTCGTGCCCTCTGCGATATGGCCGCGGCGCGCCCGCAACCGATCCCGGTGTTTGCCGAAATGTCGAGCATCAACCCGGTGATTGTCTTGCCCCAGGCCTTGCAGGCGCGGGCCGAGACCGTCGCCCGTGACCTCACCGCGTCGGTCGTACAAGGCTGCGGCCAGTTCTGCACCAACCCCGGCCTGGTGATCGGTATTGCATCGCCGGAATTCACCGCGTTCACCCAACAGGTGGCGCAATTGATCGGCGAACAACCGGCGCAAACCATGCTCAACGCCGGTACCTTGAGCAGCTATGGCAAGGGCCTGGAAAAACTCCTGTCACACCCTGGCATTCAGCATTTGGCCGGCAGCACCCAGGCCGGTAATCAGGCGCAACCGCAGTTGTTCAAGGCCGATGTGCGCCTGTTGCTCGATGGTGATGAAGTGCTGCAAGAAGAAGTCTTCGGCCCCACCACGGTGTTTATCGAAGTGGCTGATCAAGCCCAACTCAGTGCGGCGTTGCACGGCCTGCACGGTCAACTGACGGCCACGATCATTGGCGAGCCGGCGGATTTTCAACAGTTCGCCGAGCTCACGCCGCTGCTGGAACAGAAGGTTGGGCGCATCCTGCTCAACGGCTACCCGACCGGCGTGGAAGTCTGCGACTCGATGGTGCATGGCGGCCCGTACCCGGCCACGTCCGATGCCCGTGGCACGTCGGTCGGCACCTTGGCCATCGACCGTTTCCTGCGCCCGGTGTGCTTCCAGAACTACCCTGATAGCCTGCTGCCCGACGCGTTGAAAAACGCTAACCCGTTGCGTATCCAGCGCTTGGTCGATGGCACGCCATCGCGCGATTCGCTGTAAGGAATCCGGAGGTTTCATGTCGTGTAAGGCCGTCACTGCACACCGTGCGCAATTGGGCGAAGGCCCATTCTGGGACGCGCCCACCCAGGCGCTGTATTGGGTCAATATCGCCGGCAAACAGGCCTTGCGCCTGATGGGCGGGCAATTGCAGATCTGGCAGTTGCCCGAGCATGTCTCGGCCTTTATCCCGTGTGAAAGCGGCGATGCGTTGGTGACCTTGAGCAGCGGTGTCTACCGCCTGGACCTGGTCACCGAAGCCTTGACCCTGCTGTGCGTGGCCGACCCGCAACCGGGCAACCGTGGCAATGAAGCGCGCTGCGATGCCCAAGGCCGGCTGTGGCTGGGCACCATGCAGAACAACATCGGTGAGCAGGGCGAAGACCTGCCGATTACGCGGCGTTCAGGTGGCTTGTTTCGCATTGATGCCGATGGGCAGGTCGCGCCTCTGCTGAGCGGCCTGGGCATTCCCAACACGTTGCTGTGGAGTGAGGACGGCAGCCAGGTGCATTTTGGCGACAGCATGGATGGCACGCTCTATCGGCATGTCATCCAGCCCGACGGTCAGCTCGAACCGGCACAGGTGTGGTTCGGTCCACACGCACGCGGCGGCCCGGATGGCTCGGCGATGGATGCCGAAGGCTACATCTGGAATGCCCGTTGGGACGGCAGTTGCCTGCTGCGCCTGACGCCTGATGGCGAGGTGGATCGCATCATCGAACTGCCCGTCAGCCGTCCCACCAGTTGTGTATTCGGTGGGCCCAACCTCACCACGCTGTACATCACCAGTGCCGCCAGCCCGTTGGATCACCCTCTGGATGGTGCGGTGCTGGCTATCGAAGTCGATGTCCCTGGCAAACCGTGCCATCGCTTTGCCGGTTAAACCCCAAGACTCAAAAACAACAACAAGAGGTGTCGTTCATGAAAAAAGCCCTACGCGTCCTTGCCGCCGCCGTTGCTTTAAGCAGCCTCAGCAGCCTCGCATCC
>NZ_JBGQOI010000041.1:0-19481 GCF_052113765.1 Pseudomonas sp. W22_MBD1_FP4
TGCGGGAATAGCTCAGTTGGTAGAGCACGACCTTGCCAAGGTCGGGGTCGCGAGTTCGAGTCTCGTTTCCCGCTCCATATTCAAGAAAAAAGCCACTCAAGCGAGTGGCTTTTTTTTGCCTGCGATTTACGTAAAGGGGCTTCGGCCTCTTTTTTCATTCTTACAGGTTCCAGATGTGCTTTTCCTGGTAAAGCCATCTGCTGCGCCGCTGATGTGGTGGGTCTTGTAGGAATAGTCTGTACTTTCAGTGAGGTTGATGCGAATTGGTCCCGCTGTCTCTACTCTGGCGTGCCTATTTTCCTTGTTCACCTCAGAGAGCTGCCCGGATGTTACAGCTGGACTTCTATTCAACCCTGGTCGCCGCGTCCCTTGTGCTTTTGCTTGGCCGCTGGCTGGTTGCCCGCATAGGCTTTTTACGCGCCTACAATATTCCCGCGCCGGTAGCCGGCGGCCTGGTGGTCGCTTTAGTGCTTTTGGCGTTGCGGGGGCTGGCCGATATTGAGGTGCGCTTCGACCCTTCGTTGCAAACCCCGTTGATGCTGGCATTTTTCGCCACTATTGGACTGAACGCGGATTTCGCCAGTTTGAAGAAAGGCGGTCGAATCCTGGCGATCTTTCTGTTGGTCGTGACCACACTGCTGGTGGTGCAAAACGCCATGGGCATCGCATTGGCCAAGGCCTTGGGACTCGACCCGCTGATGGGCTTGCTCGCCGGCTCGGTGACGCTGTCAGGCGGACACGGTACGGGTGCCGCCTGGGGGACTGTGTTCAGCGAGAAGTATGGCGTGGCCTCCGCGTCAGAATTGGCGATCGCCTCCGCAACCTTCGGCTTGGTGCTCGGGGGCTTGATTGGAGGTCCGGTTGCCCGCTTGCTGATCAAGCGGGTCCAGGTGCCTGGTATCGAGCAGGTGCAGCCACGCCTGCCCAAGGGCTTCGAGCAACCGAACAGGGAGCGTTTGATTACCCCGTTCTCATTCATCGAAACCCTCGCGTTGCTTGCGATCAGCCTCCAGGTCGGCACCTACCTCAACGGCTTCCTTCAAGGCACAGCACTGGAGTTGCCCACTTTCGTCTGTGTGCTGTTTGTCGGCGTCGTGCTGCGTAACGGCTTGTCGGCGCTGGGCTGGCATCAGGTGTTCGAGCGCGAGGTGTCGGTGCTGGGCAATGTCAGTCTGTCGTTGTTCTTGGCTATTGCCTTGATGTCGCTCAAGCTGTGGGACCTGGCAGCACTCGCCTTGCCGATTGTCATCCTGCTGGCCGCGCAGGCGTTACTGATGGCGCTGTTTGCGATTTTCATCACGTTCCGGGTCATGGGCAGCAATTACGATGCGGCAGTGCTGGCCGCAGGGCACTGCGGGTTCGGGCTCGGTGCTACGCCGACGGCGATTGCCAACATGCAGGCGGTGACGCAACGCTTCGGGCCGTCACAGATTGCGTTTCTGGTGGTGCCGATGGTGGGCGCATTCTTTATCGATATCACCAATGCGGTGGTGATCAAGTTGTATCTGGCGCTGCCGTTCCTGGGCGCGGCGGGTTGACGCGTTAACCCCTGCGCCGCACACAAAAACGCCGATCAGCAATGATCGGCGTTTGTTGTTGGGGAGCGCTTCAATCGCAATCAGAGCTTGGGCAGCTGTCCGATACGCCCCATCATTTCGGTGACGATCTGCAGATCCAGCAAGAACTGGTCGACCGTCTTGAACTCATTGTCGGTATGCCCGGTGTACTTCACTTCCGGTCGCGCCAGGCCAAATTGCACACCGTTGGGCAACTCGTGCACGGAGGTCGCTCCAGCCGAGGTGCCGAACTTGTGTTCCATGCCCAGGTTTTCGCTGGCTACCGCGAGTAAGGCCTTCACCCATTCACCTTCCGGGTTGCGGAACATCGGCTCGGCCACCGAGTAGGTGAAGTCCACGTTGACCTTGGTGTTCTTGTCCCAGGCGCTCAACTTTTCGGCGATCTCGGCCTTGAGCTGCTCCGGGGATTTACCCTTCGGCACCCGGAGGTTGACTGCCAGCTTGAAAGCCTTTTCATCCAGCCCGACAAAGGTCGGTGAGGTGGTCAGCGGGCCCATGAAATCATCCGCAAAACCCACGCCCAATTTGCCACCCAAGTAATCCAGGCCCCAATTGTCGGACGCATACCGCGCAGCGTCGGTGATGTGGTTGTGCTTGAGAGCGATCTTGCCGTCGACGCTGTGAATCAGCTCCAGCATGCGCGCGACCGGGTTGATGCCGGACTCCGGCTCGGAGGAGTGCGCCGACACGCCGGTGACAGTCAGCTTGACGTCCTTGCCGTTGACCTTGGCGCTCACCTCAAAATCGCCGCCGTTGCGCTTGACGTATTCCGTGCCGGCCTTTTGGAGGCTGGCTGCTAATTCCTTAGGGTTGTCGCTGATAAACGTGGCCACCGACGCCGATGGAATCTGGTTGGTGGCCATGCCGCCGGTCATTGCGATGATTTCTGCGCCTTTGCCTTCCCCTTTGCGGCGGGGGAAGGTGGCCATGACGGTGCCGTAACCTTTTTCGGCAATCACCACCGGATAGCCGCCATCCAGCGCAAGGTTGTATTGCGGTGTCGGGTTGCGTTCGAAGTAGTAAGGGATCGCGTCTCCGGAGGTCTCCTCGGTGGTATCCACCAGCAGTTTGAAATTGCGCGCCAGCGGCAGCTTTTCTTCCTTGATCACTTTCATGGCATACATAGCCACCACGATGCCGTTTTTATCATCCTCGGTACCACGGCCATACATGCGGTCGCCGATCAGCGTGACCTTGAACGGATCAAGCTTGGTGCCGTCTTTCAGTACCCAGTTTTCCGGGGTTACCGGCACCACGTCGGCGTGGGCGTGGATGCCCACCACTTCGTCGCCGCTGCCTGTCAGGGAAATTTCGTACACGCGGTTGTCGACGTTACGGAAGTTCAGGTCAAAGGTCTTGGCCAGGGCCTGTAGCTTGTCGGCAATCCGGGTGAATTCTGGATTCTTGTATTGCGGAACACCGTCTACGTTGAAGGTTGGGATTTCCACCAGTTCGCGTAGAGTTTCTAGGGCGGCTTTTCCGTATTTAACTCGGGTGTAAATACCCAGCAAGCGATGGATCTCGTTCTGCTGGTCGGCGGTCAGGGTCTGGTTGTCGAGGAAGACGCTGATTGCAGGGCCTACATCCGCCGTTTTGCCCAGGTCTCCCTTGGCTAGTGTGCTGAGGAAACCACGAAAGTCAGTGACCGAAGTTTCGTTGAAGCTCTTCAGAATTGCCGTGCTTTGCTGCGGGGTGATATTGGCAAAGGCGGGAGTGCTCATCACCGAAAGGCTCGCCGCGAACAGGGTCGCAGCCGCCAAATGTTTGAGAGGGAAGTGCATGGCTAAAGGCATTCCTTTGCAAAGGGAAAGTAGGAGATTTCTGATCAATGTGTCAGAAACATTTCCACACACTAACACTGCAAAGGTGTGCCGGGGAGGACGTAAGAAGGCTTATCTAAAAACTCGATAGCCCCCTTGAATGTTTATTTCGCAACGTCGTGACCTGCGTTTTAGAGGCCGCGCAGCTCATGGTGCTCGACGAGAGCGATTGCGGTTTAGTCAAGGCTGTAACGTACCGACAGCGCGCCCTTTTTTTCCGACAAGGCAAGGATCGTCACCTCACCCAGCTCGCCCAGTGTTTGCACATGGGTGCCACCGCAAGCGTACGTGGGCAACTCACCGAAACCTACTTCGCGGATGCCTTCGTCCAGGGTCATATGGCGTGGGTAGTCTGCGGCGATCCATTGGTTGATCTGCTGCTGGAGGGTTTCGGCGTCGATGGCTTGCGCGGTTTCGCCACGGATAAAGGTGATCTTGCCTTCGCCCGGCCAGTGGTGGGCCTTGATTGGCATCCAGCCCAGGGTTTCGCCGGCGTTGCCGATCAAATGCCCGGCGGAATGCAGGCGCGTGTGCAGGGCGCGGCGTGATTCATCGACCCGCGCATTGATGGCGCCCAGTGGCACAGGTTGGTTGAGATAGTGCACCACGCCATCAACCTCCTGAGTGACGCGCAGTACCCGGACTTCACCCAGCCAACCGGTGTCGGACGGCTGGCCGCCGCCTTGGGGATGAAAAATCGTCGACTGCAAAATGACCGCAAACTGGTCCTCAAAGGGCGTGCAACCCAGCACTTCAAGCTCTGCGGTGAGGTGGTCATGGGTGAAAAACAGGCGCTCGGTCATTTTCTACATCCGCATCAGGGTTCTGCGGGCAGTATAAATGCTGTCGGATTAGGTGATAATCCGCTCAATTATCAATGGACCTGTGCGTCATGAGCATCAATCTTCCGTTACCGCTGCTGGGTGAAATGGCGATTTTCGTCAAGGTGGTAGAGACCGGCAGCTTCTCCGAAGCGGCACGGCAACTCAGTGTCTCGCCGTCGGCGGTGAGTCGCAGTATTTCGCGCCTGGAAAAAGCCCTGGCTACCCGGTTACTGCAACGTACCACGCGAAAACTGCGCCTGAGCGACGGGGGTGAAGAGGTATTCAAGCGCTGCCAGGAGATGGTCAGCGCTGCGCGCTCGGTGATGGAAATCAGCGGTCAATTCACCCATGAGGCTGAGGGCCTGGTGCGTGTCAGTGTGCCCAAGGCGGTCGGGCGGTTTGTGGTGCATCCGCATATGCCCGAGTTCCTGCGGCGATATCCCAAGGTGGATGTGCAATTGATACTGGAAGACCGGCAGGTGGACATGATCGATGACAATGTTGATCTGAGCATTCGCATCACCGACAGCCCGCCGCCGGGCCTGGTGGGGCGCCAGCTATTGCCGATTGAACATTTGTTGTGTGCCACGCCGCAGTATTTGGCCGAGTACGGTACACCGGAGCATCCCCACGACTTGTTGGAGCACAGCTGTATCTACCTTGGCGAAACCCCGGGCGACTCGCGCTGGAAGTTTCGCCAGGGTGGTAGGGCGGTGACCGTCAGCGTGCGTGGGCGTTATGCCGCTAACCACACCGGCGTGCGGCTGGATGCGGTGCTGCAGCATGTGGGGATTGGCAGCTTGCCGTACTTTACAGCGCGTCATGCATTGGAGGAGGGGCGGTTGGTGCAGGTGCTGCCGGGGTGGGATTTTATTGCGTCCTACCATGGCGAGGCGTGGTTGCTGCATTCGCCCACGCGCTACCTGCCGCCTAAGCTGCGGGTGTTCATTGATCATTTGGTGGAGTGTATGGCGAAGGAGCCGACGTTGCGTCGGCCCTCTGGTGTGGTTGGCTGATCAGTGCTTGCTCTGATCCTGGGGCATGGCCAGCAACTGTTTTTCCTGGTTCCAGTCGAACGGTTCGTCGTTCTGTTCGGCCTCAAAGCGACGTTCTTCCAAGGCCTGGTAAAGGTCCAGTTCTTCGTCTGGCATGAAGTGCAGGCAGTCGCCGCCGAAGAACCACAGCAGATCGCGTGGTACGAGGTGGGCAATTTGCGGGTAGCGCAGGATGACCTGGCTCATCAAGTCCTGCCCCAGGTACTGGCTTTCGATCGGGTCGATGGGCAGCAGCGCGCGCAATTCGTCGAAGCGCTCCAGGAACAGGGTGTGGCTTTCCTCGGGCACCTGTTCGGCTTCGCCGACGGCAACCAGGATGCTGCGCAGGTGGTCGAGCAAGACGAGATGATCGGCAACGACGTTGGACACGAGATAAGTCCTCTAAAGCAAAAACGGGCGCGAGAGTATATAGCCCTTGCGCCCGTATTTATATGACCGCTCGACTCAGCGGACTTTACCCTCAGCCTGGGTCAACTCTTCCTTACTGAAATCATCCACATCGATCACCTTGCGTCGTGCTGCCTCGGCGTCACGCAGAGTCTGTGCTTCGGCCGGTTGCAGCACCCCGGCGTGCAGTGCTGCGTCAATGGCATGCTCGCCGGCGCTCGGTTTGACCTGGCCGCTTTTGAGCGCAGTGTGGAGTTTTTTCTGCAGCGGATGGCTGGCACCCAGCAGGTCGTAGGCATGTTGAAGGGCGCCTACCGGATCGTCCGCCGATTGCGGGCGATAGCAGCCGGCCAGCAATTCTTCCAGGGTTGGATCGCCTTTAGCGCGGCCTATCACTGCGGCCACTTCGGCATCCAGTGCATCGGACGGCCCCGTGTGGCGACGGCCGAACGGGAATACGATCACCCGCAAGAGGCATCCGAGCACCTTGTTTGGGAAGTTGCTCAGCAACTCATCCAGCGCGCGTTCCGACTCGCCGAGGCTTTCTTCCATGGCCCAGGCGAACAGCGGTTCCAGGTGGTCCGGTGAATCCAGGTCGTGATAACGCTTGAGCGCCGCCGAGGCCAGGTACATATGGCTCAGTACATCCCCCAGGCGTGCCGACAGGCGTTCGCGGCGTTTCAATTCGCCACCCAGCAGCATCATGCTCAAGTCCGCTAGCAGGGCGAACGCCGCAGCTTGGCGGTTCAGCGCACGGAAATAACCCTGACTCAAGCGGTTGCCCGGCGCTTTCTCAAAGCGGCCAATACAGAGGTTCAGTACCAGGGTGCTGGCGGCGTTGCTCACGGCAAAACCGATATGCTGCATCAGCAGGCCGTCGAATTCCTTTAACGCCTGGTCGTGATCTTCGCGGCCGGCCAGGGCCATTTCCTTGAGTACGAACGGATGGCAGCGGATGGCGCCCTGGCCAAAGATCATCAGGTTGCGCGAGAGGATGTTCGCGCCTTCCACGGTGATGAAGATCGGCGCGCCTTGCCAGCTACGGCCCAGGTAATTGTTCGGGCCCATGATGATGCCCTTGCCGCCGTGCACATCCATGGCATGGCTGATGCACTCGCGGCCCCGTTCGGTCAGGTGGTACTTGAGAATCGCCGACAGCACCGAAGGCTTTTCCCCAAGGTCGACGGCATTGGCGGTGAGCATGCGCGCGCTGTCCATCAGCCAGGCGTTGCCGCCGATGCGAGCCAGGGCTTCCTGGATACCTTCGAAGGCCGACAGCGGTACGTTGAACTGCTCGCGCACCTGGGCGTATTGGCCGGTCACCAGACTGGTGAACTTGGCAGCGCCGGTGCCGACTGCTGGCAGGGAAATCGAACGGCCCACCGACAGACAGTTCATCAGCATCATCCAGCCCTTGCCGAGCATTTCCTGGCCGCCGATGAGGAATTCCAGGGGGATAAACACATCTTTGCCAGAGTTGGGGCCGTTCATAAACGCGGCGCCCAGGGGCAGGTGACGACGGCCGATTTCCACGCCAGGAGTGTCGGTGGGAATCAACGCCAGGCTGATGCCCAAGTCTTCCTCTTCGCCCAGCAAGTGGTCCGGGTCATGGGCCTTGAAGGCCAGCCCGAGCAAGGTCGCGACCGGCCCAAGGGTGATGTAGCGTTTTTCCCAGTTCAGGCGAAGACCGAGGGTTTCCTTGCCTTCCCATTCACCTTTGCAGATCACGCCCGTGTCGGGCATGGCGCCCGCATCGGACCCTGCCAGTGGGCCGGTGAGTGCGAAGCATGGAATGTCATCGCCACGAGCCAGGCGCGGCAGGTAGTGGTTGCGTTGTTCGTCGGTACCGTAGTGCAGCAGCAGCTCGGCCGGGCCGAGGGAGTTGGGCACCATCACGGTTGAGGCGAGGTCGCCGCTGCGGGTGGCAAGCTTCATTGCGACCTGGGAGTGGGCGTAGGCGGAGAAGCCTTTGCCGCCATATTCCTTGGGAATGATCAGGGCGAAGAAACCGTGGGTCTTGATGTGCTCCCAGGCGGCTGGAGGCAGGTCCATGGCCTGACCGATTTCCCAGTCGCTGACCATGGCACAGAGTTCTTCGGTTGGGCCGTCGATAAAGGCCTGTTCCTCTTCGGTCAGTTGGACCTTGGGGTAGGCAAGCAACTTTTCCCAATCGGGGCGACCGCTGAACAGCTCGCCGTCCCACCACACGGTGCCCGCGTCGATGGCATCGCGCTCGGTTTCGGACATGGGCGGCAGGACTTTCTGGAACCAACTGAACAGCGGCTTGGTGAAGTATTGGCGACGCAGGTCGGGCAGCAGCAACGGCGCTGCGACGGCGGCGATCAGCACCCAGAAGATCAGCAGCAGCCAGCCCGGTGCATGGCTCCAGGCGCCCATCGCCAGCAGGTAGACGGCGACCACGCCCAAGGCGGGCAGGGGCGCGGTGCGGCGGTGTGCCAGGTAGGCAATGCCGACCACCAGAACCAGTATCCACAACAACAGCATATTCAATCCTCCGTGAAACCAGGGGCGAAACCACCAAGGAGCTTAGTCGGCATCCGAGAAAGCGCGGCAGTCAGGGTGTAACGAGTTGTACGCAAAGCACCGATCTACAGGCGCCGACATTTGGCCGAATCGTCGTTATCTCTATGGCAGACCTGTCGTTAAACTCCAGGCTTCCTTCGGAGATAACACTCATGGAAACGTACCTGAGTCCCAGCCGCTTCATCGATAGTGACCACCCTGCGGTGGTGGAGTTCGCGGAAAAACATCGCGGAACCCGCGCGGATTTAACTGACCAGGCAGTCAGTCTCTATTACGCCGTGCGTGAGGCGGTGCGCTACAACCCCTACACGTTCAGCCGCGCCCCAGACACCTTGAATGCCAGCTACGCCCTGGCTACCCGTGAGAGCTACTGCGTGCCCAAGGCCACGTTGCTCGCTGCCTGCGCGCGCCACTGTGGTATCCCGGCGCGCATAGGCCTGGCGGATGTGCGCAATCACCTGTCGACGCCGCGTCTGCTCGCGTTGCTCAAGAGTGATGTGTTCGCCATGCACGGTTACACCGAGCTGCACCTGAACGGTGGCTGGGTCAAAGCCACGCCGGCGTTCAATCAGCAATTGTGCGCGGTGTTTGATGTGCCGCCGCTGGAGTTTGATGGGCTCAACGACAGTGTGTTTCACGCGTTCAATCGTCAGGGCCAACGCTCGATGGAGTATGTGTTGGACCATGGGCAATTTGCTGATGTACCCGAGCATTTGTTCTTCACCCATATTCAGAAATGCTACCCGCACCTGTTTGCCGCAGACATGCCAAACCTGTTGGGTGATATGCAGAGCGATTTAAGCCGCGGGTGAACCGGCGTATGCTGCTGCGTCCATAGCCATGTTCATCAACAATAAGGCGCGGTCATGCTGAAGATCTGGGGTCGTAAAAATTCATCAAATGTCAGGAAAGCACTATGGTGCGCCGAGGAGCTCGGCCTGGACTATGAAGCAATTGATGCGGGCGGGGCTTTTGGTGTGGTCGACACCCCGCAATATCGGGCACTGAACCCCAATGGGCGGGTGCCGATGATTCAGGACGGTGACTTTGTGTTGTGGGAATCCAACACCATCGTGCGTTATTTATGCGCGAAGCATGCGTCGGAATTTTACCCGAGCGACCCGCAAGCCCGAGCAAGCGCAGAGAAGTGGATGGACTGGACAACCTCCACCCTGGCTGAGCCCTTCAAAGCGGTGTTCTGGGGTGTCCTGCGTACTCCGGCGGAAAAACAGAACTGGGACAGTATCAACGCCGGGCGCCAGGCGTGTATCGATGCGCTCAAAACAGTCGATCAAGCCCTCGCCGAGCAGCCTTACTTGTCCGGCAACGCGTTCGGCATAGGCGATATCCCCTTGGGATGCTTTGCATATGCCTGGTTCGAGATGCCCATCGAACGCCCCGCAATGCCCCATCTGGAAGCCTGGTACCAGCGTCTGCAACAGCGTCCGGCCTATCGCAAAGCGGTCATGACCGCGTTGACTTAATACTGACTATTAATACAGGTGACTGTACTTGTGCGGCGCAGCCAAGCACCATGCTTGTCATGCGCCGCCGTTGAACTACGTGCGCTGCGCGCTCATCTACTCTTTCTATTCCCTTCTTTGGTGCGTATTCCGATATGAGTTCCGCTCTGTCCATCCGGCAGCTAACCAAAACCTACGGCAACGGTTTCCAGGCCTTGAGTGGTATCGATCTGGACGTTGCCGAAGGTGATTTCTTCGCCTTGCTCGGCCCCAACGGTGCCGGCAAATCCACCACCATCGGCATCCTCTCCACCCTGGTCAACAAAACCAGCGGCACGGTGAATATCTTCGGCCATGACCTGGACAAATCCCCGGCGGCGCTCAAGCGTTCCATCGGCGTGGTGCCCCAGGAATTCAACTTCAACCAGTTTGAAAAAACCTTCGACATCGTCGTGACCCAAGCCGGTTACTACGGCATCCCGGCGAAAGTTGCCAAGGAACGCGCCGAGCAGTACCTGACCCAGTTGGGCCTGTGGGACAAGCGCGACGTGCCGTCCCGTTCATTGTCCGGCGGCATGAAACGTCGCCTGATGATTGCTCGCGCCCTGGTGCATGAGCCGCGGCTGCTGATCCTCGATGAACCCACCGCCGGCGTGGACATTGAGCTGCGTCGCTCGATGTGGACTTTCCTCACCGAGCTGAACGAGAAGGGCATCACCATCATCCTCACCACCCATTACCTGGAAGAGGCTGAACAGTTGTGCCGCAACATCGGCATCATCGACCACGGCACCATCGTCGAGAACACCAGCATGCGTAACCTGCTGGGCCAGTTGCATGTGGAGACTTTCCTGCTCGACCTGAAGAACAATCTGTCGGCGCCGCCGCAATTGCTTGGCTACCCAAGCCGCCTGGTGGACAGCCACACCCTGGAAGTCCAAGTGGATAAAGCCATGGGCATCACCGCGCTGTTTACGCAGCTGGCGACCCAGAACATCGAAGTGCTGAGCCTGCGTAACAAAACCAATCGCCTTGAGGAGTTGTTCGTGTCCCTGGTGGAGAAAAATCTGACGAAGGTGGCGGTATGAGTTCCGAACTGCAACCCAACCTCGTCGCACTGCAAACCATCGTTTACCGCGAAGTGAAGCGCTTTACCCGAATCTGGCCGCAGACCTTGCTGCCGCCGGCGATCACCATGGTTCTGTACTTTGTGATCTTCGGTAACCTGATCGGCCGGCAGATCGGTGATATGGGCGGCTTCACTTACATGGAGTACATCGTGCCGGGCCTGATCATGATGTCGGTGATCACCAACTCCTACGGCAACGTGGTCTCAAGCTTTTTCGGCAGCAAATTCCAGCGCTCCATCGAAGAGCTGATGGTCTCGCCGGTGTCGCCGCACACTATCCTGCTTGGCTACACCGCTGGCGGTGTGTTGCGTGGCTTGATGGTCGGGGTGATCGTGACGCTGCTGTCGCTGTTCTTCACCCACCTGCAAGTGCATCACCTCGGGGTCACCATTCTGGTGGTAGTGCTGACGGCGACGATTTTCTCGCTGCTGGGTTTCATCAACGCCGTATTCGCACGCAACTTCGATGATATTTCGATCATCCCGACCTTTGTGCTGACGCCGCTGACTTACCTGGGCGGGGTGTTTTACTCCATCACTTTGCTGCCGCCGTTCTGGCAGACGGTGTCGCTGGCCAACCCGGTGCTGCATATGGTCAACGCGTTCCGTTACGGCATCCTGGGTGTGTCGGATATCAAGATCAGTGTGGCGATCACTTTCATGATCGTGGCGACGGTGGTGTTGTATATCGGTTGCGCGAAGTTGCTGGTGAGCGGGCGTGGGATGCGTACCTGAGTACTGACCCGAACGCGTAAAAAATGTGGGAGGGGGCTTGCTCCCGATTGCGCTATGTCAGTCAGCTTATCTGTAGCTGACACATCGCAATCGGGAGCAAGCCCCCTCTCACATTTGGTTTTGTGTCAGGCCTTCAGTGCCAGTTCGATCAGCGCGTGCAGTTCTTCAACTTTCAGTGGCTCGGTTGAGAACAGAATACGAAACACCGTCGGCGCCGCCAGCAAGTTGATCAGGCGGTCGACGCTGGGCGGGTTGTCATCCGGATAACGATCAACAATCGCCTGAAGCTGCCCACTCAAGATGCTCACGCAATACCCGGGTGTCAGGCTGCATTGCACGTCGCGCATCATGTTTCGCCCCGGTTCCGAACTCATCTCATCCAGATATTGCTCGGCCCAGGCTTGCAGATCACCGCGCAGGGTCCCGGTGTTGGCCGGCTCGCTATCAGGCCGCATGCGCGCCAGCGCCACATCGGCAAGAAGCATGGAAAGGTCGCCCCAGCGCCGGTAGATGGTCGAGGGCGTGACGCCTGCGCGGGTGGCAATCATCGGCACGGTGACACTGGAGCGCTCCTGGGTTTTCAGCAGCTCACGCACGGCCGAATGAACGGATTCTTGTACCCGGGCACTACGACCCCCCGGGCGGAGGCCTTCTTTAATCGCCATGTTTATGACCTTAACACAAAGAATTTGCTTTAAGCGTTGGTCAGTAGCACACTCCGCAAAAGCAAAATATTAGCTTTAGTGGAGCGTGCCTATGTCCAGCCGTATTTCTCATCGTTCGAGCCTGGTGTTCCTGGCGATCACGTTGCTGACGTTTCTCGCGGCTTCCAGCGCGCCGACACCGTTGTATCACCTGTATCAGGAGGGGCTGCATTTTTCGGCAGGCATGCTCACGTTGATCTTTGGCGTTTACGCCTTGAGCCTCTTGGCGGCGCTGTTGACCGTGGGCTCGCTGTCGGACCACCTGGGACGCAAGCCAGTGATTTTTGCTGCGTTGGTCCTGAATATGCTGGCGATGCTGCTGTTCATCAATGAGGGCAGCGTGGCCTGGCTGATTGCCGCGCGTACCGTGCAAGGGTTTGCCACCGGGATGGCCACGGCGGTGCTGGGCGCGGCATTGCTCGACACCGACCGTCAACAGGGCCCGCTGGTCAACAGTGTTGCGCCTCTGCTGGGTATGGCGTGCGGGGCGATGGGCAGCAGTTTGCTGGTGGAGTTCGCGCCGCTGCCGACGCAGTTGATCTACTGGACGCTGCTGGCGCTGATGCTGGTGCAGGCGCTTTATGTATGGCGCCTGCCGGAAACCGTTGATCGCATTCCCGGTGCAGTGGCATCGCTGCGCCCAACGCTGCATGTGCCGCCCCAGGCGCGTCGAGCGTTGTGGCTTTCGCTGCCGGTGGACGTGGCGGTGTGGGCAATGGGGGGCTTTTACTTGTCCCTGGCGCCGTCGCTGGTGCGGGCGGCGACAGGCTCTACGTCGAACCTTATCGGTGGTGGCTTGGTGGCGGTGCTGACATTGAGCGGGGCGCTGGTGATCTTCACCCTGCGCAATCGACCGGCCAGTAAGGTACTGCGCCTGGGCGCTGCGCTGTTGGCTGTGGGGGTGGCGCTGATCCTCACGGCAGTGCACAGCGCCAGCCTGCCGCTGTTTTTTATCGCCACGTTGATCGCCGGTGGCGGCTTCGGCGCCGGCTTTCTCGGCGCATTGCGCAGTGTGGTGCCGCTGGCCTTGCCCCATGAACGCGCAGGCTTGATGTCGGCATTCTATGTGCTGAGTTATTTGGCGTTTTGTTTGCCTTCGCTGCTGGCGGGCAACCTGATTCGCAGCTTTGGCCTGATCGCCACCACCGACGGTTACGGCGCAGTCCTCATTCTGCTGGCCCTCGGGGCGTTGGTCGCTTTGCTGCTGCAGGATTCGGCAAAGTCCAAGGCGGCCTGCATATCTGCAAAGTAGATAACAGTTAGAGATATTACCCGTTATATAGATATTCGATCAGGTTCTATGATGGTCTCAACCTCATGCGAGGAAGAGGATTTTCATCATGACCTGCTCGAATACCATCAGCTACAAGCCTTTCAGTCACCTGGCCCGTCCTCGGGAAGTGATCCGCCAGTTCACGCCCAATTGGTTCGCCGCGACCATGGGCACCGGCGTACTGGCGCTGGCCCTGGCGCAGTTGCCGGTAAATATGCCCGGTTTGCATGCCATTGCCGAAGGGCTGTGGTGGTTCACCATCGGCCTGTTCATCCTGTTCAGTGGCTTGTATGCCGCGCGTTGGTTGATGTTTTTCCACGAGGCGCGGCGGATCTTCGGGCACTCCACTGTCTCGATGTTCTTCGGCACTATTCCCATGGGCCTGGCGACCATTCTCAATGGCTTGCTGCTGTTTGGCCTGCCGCGTTGGGGTGGCGATGTGATCCCGCTGGCCGAATCCCTGTGGTGGCTGGATGTGGCGATGGCACTGGCCTGCGGTGTGCTCATCCCCTTCATGATGTTCACCCGTCAAGAACACAGCATCGACCAGATGACGGCTGTCTGGTTGCTGCCGGTGGTGGCGGCCGAAGTCGCTGCAGCCAGCGGTGGACTGCTCGCACCGCACCTGGCGGACGCTCACTCGCAACTGATAATGCTGGTGACCAGCTACGTGTTGTGGGCGTTTTCCCTGCCGGTGGCGTTCAGCATTTTGACCATCCTGATGTTGCGCATGGCCCTGCATAAACTGCCTCACGCCAACATGGCTGCGTCGAGCTGGCTGGCGCTCGGCCCCATTGGCACTGGTGCCCTTGGCATGTTGCTACTGGGCGGCGATGCGCCAGCGATCTTTGCCGCCAATGGCTTGCCTGGCGTGGGTGAAATGGCCAATGGTCTCGGCCTGGTTGCTGGTATCACCCTGTGGGGCTTCGGCTTGTGGTGGATGCTCATCGCTGTACTGATAACCCTGCGTTACCTGCGCGCTGGCATTCCCTTCAATCTGGGCTGGTGGGGCTTTACCTTCCCGCTGGGCGTGTACGCCCTGGCCACGTTAAAGCTGGCGAGTCTGTTGCAACTGGGGTTCTTCAGTGTATTTGGTTGCGTGTTGGTGATGGCATTGACGCTGATGTGGTTGATCGTGGCCAAGCGCACCGTGCAAGGCGCTTATAAAGGTGAGCTTTTTGTTTCGCCATGCATTGCAGGCCTAGCGAATAAGTAAGCGGGATTAGGTAAAGTCTTGGCCTGACAACCTATAAGCCTTCAGGCCACGCAGGAACACGGACGACGATGAGCCATCCTTCGCAATTCACCTTGCTGCGCACACGGCGTTTTCTGCCGTTCTTCATCACCCAGTTGCTGGGCGCTTTCAACGACAACATTTTCAAGCAATCGCTGATCCTGGCGATCCTCTACAAACTCACCATCGACGGTGACCGCTCGATCTGGGTCAACCTGTGCGCCTTGTTGTTTATCCTGCCGTTCTTCCTGTTCTCGGCGCTGGCCGGGCAGTTTGGCGAGAAATTCAACAAGGACGCACTGATCCGCGTGATCAAGATCGGCGAGATCGTGATCATGGCCGTGGGCGCCACGGGCTTCCTGACTAACCACCTGGAATTGATGTTGCTGGCGCTGTTTGCCATGGGCACTCACTCGGCGCTTTTCGGCCCTGTGAAGTACTCGATCATGCCCCAGGCCCTGCACGAAGATGAGCTGGTGGGCGGTAATGGCCTGGTGGAAATGGGCACGTTTTTGGCGATCCTGGCCGGCACCATTGGTGCCGGGATCATGATGTCGTCCACCCATTACGCGCCGATCGTGGCGGTGGCGATTGTCGGCGTGGCGGTGCTGGGTTACCTGGCCAGCCGCAGCATTCCACGAGCAGCGGCGTCTACGCCGCAACTGCGCCTGGACTGGAATATTTTCACCCAGTCCTGGGCCACCCTGCGCATGGGGCTGGGGCAGACGCCGGCGGTGTCACGCTCCATTGTCGGCAACTCCTGGTTTTGGTTTGTCGGCGCGATCTACCTGACCCAGATCCCGGCCTACGCCAAGGAATGGTTGTACGGCGATGAAACCGTGGTGACCCTGATCCTCACGGTGTTCTCGGTGGGCATCGCCCTCGGCTCAATGCTTTGCGAAAAACTCTCCGGTCGTAAGGTCGAAATCGGCTTGGTGCCGTTCGGTTCATTCGGCTTGACGGTGTTCGGCCTGTTGCTGTGGTGGCACTCTGGCGGGTTTCCGCAGAACGTGCAGGCCAATGACTGGCTGGCGGTGCTCAGTTACGGCCAGGCCTGGTGGGTGTTGATCGATATCCTTGGCCTCGGCGTGTTTGGCGGCTTCTATATCGTGCCGCTGTATGCGCTGATCCAGTCACGAACCGCCGAAAACGAGCGCGCGCGTGTGATCGCTGCCAACAACATCCTCAATGCTCTGTTCATGGTGGTGTCGGCGATTGTTTCGATCCTGTTGCTGAGCGTGGTCAAGCTGTCGATCCCTGAGTTGTTCCTGGTGGTGTCGCTGCTCAACATCGCGGTCAACACCTACATCTTCAAGATCGTCCCTGAGTTCACCATGCGCTTCATGATCTGGCTGCTCAGCCATTCCATGTACCGCGTGGAACACCGCAACCTGGAGGCCATTCCTGATGAGGGCGCGGCCTTGCTGGTGTGCAACCACGTGTCCTTTGTCGATGCGCTGTTGATTGCCGGCTCGGTGCGTCGTCCGATCCGTTTTGTCATGTATTACAAGATCTACCGCTTGCCGGTGCTCAACTTCATCTTCCGCACCGCTGGTGCGATTCCGATTGCCGGACGCAATGAAGATATTCAGATCTACGAAAAGGCCTTCACGCGAATTGCCCAGTACCTGAAGGAAGGCGAGTTGGTGTGTATCTTCCCGGAAGGCAAATTGACCGCCGATGGCGAGATGAATGAGTTTCGTGGTGGAGTTACGCGGATTTTGGAGGAGACGCCGGTACCGGTGATTCCGATGGCGTTGCAGGGGTTGTGGGGAAGTTTCTTCAGCCGCGATCCGAACAAGGGGATTTTCCATCGGATCTGGTCGCGGGTAGTGTTGGTAGCTGGCGAGCCTGTCGATGCAGAGGCGGCGACGCCTGAGCAGTTGCAGGCGTTGGTTGGTGTTTTGCGGGGGAGTGTCAGGTAGTTCTGTACTGGATGTATTGGCCTCATCGGGGGCAAGCCCCTTCCTCCATTAGACCGCGCTCGTCAGAACAGCTCGGTCAAATGGGGGAGGGGGCTAGCCCTTGATGGCGGTAGCGGCCTAAGTGCTGATCTTGAGGCCAATAAGCCCGCAAATGATCAGCGCCACACTGGCCAACCGAAATAACGCCATGGATTCCCCAAACAGGATAATACCGGCGATCACGGTGCCCACCGCACCCACCCCGGTCCAGATGGCGTAGGCGGTACCCAGTGGCAGTTCCTTCATGGCCAGCCCCAGCAGGCCGAGGCTGATAGCCATGGCGGTGATGGTCAGGGCGGTGGGCAGTGGCTTGCTGAAACCGTCGGTGTACTTCAGGCCGACGGCCCAGCCGACTTCAAACAACCCGGCAAAAAACAGAATGATCCAGGACATGATGACCTCGCTTCTTCAGGCGGGGTCGTCCCCGGATTCAACGCTCGTTGGCGTCGCGAGGTCGTCCCCGCGAAGCCCGTAGAGTGCCGAAAACGGATCGGGCGATCAAGTTTGCGGGGTGTTCTCCAGGATGCGACGGTCTTCCTTCTCGCTCATGCGTCGGAAATACGTCGACAGCAATGCCCCGGAAATATTGTGCCAGACGCTGAACAGTGCACTCGGCACTGCCGCCAGTGGCGAGAAATGCGCACTGGCCAACGCGGCGCCCAGCCCAGAGTTCTGCATGCCGACTTCCAGTGCCAGCGACTTGCGTTGTGCCAACGGCAGCTTGAACAGTCGCCCAGTGAAGTAGCCCAGCAAGTAGCCGAAGCTGTTGTGCAGCATCACCACGGCCATGATCAGCAGGCCCGATTCGGCAATCTTCGCCTGGCTGGCGGCAACCACTGCCGCGACGATGATCACGATGCTCACCACCGACACCAGTGGCAATACGTCCACCGCGTGGCGAACCCGCTCGCCAAGTACGCGCTGTGCGATCACGCCAAGCACGATCGGCAGTAGCACCACTTGCAGGATCGACCAGAACAGCTCCATGAACGATACCGGCAGCCAGGCCGAGGCCAGCAGCCAGATCAAAGCTGGCGTGAGCAGGGGGGCGAGGAGGGTGGTGACAGCAGCGATGGCCACGGACAGCGCCAGGTCGCCCCGGGCCAACCACGTCATCACGTTGGACGATGTGCCACTTGGGCAGCAACCGACCAGGATCACGCCGACGGCAATTTCCGGCGGCAGGTGGAATGCCTGGCACAGCAGCCAGGCCACACCCGGCATGATCACAAAGTGCGCAACCACGCCGAGTGCCACGCGCCACGGGTGGCGTGCGACTTCGGCGAAGTCTTCGAGTTTTAGGGTCAGCCCCATGCCGAACATCACCAGACCCAGCAGCGGGACGATGGCGCTTTTCAGCCCGATGAACCAGCTCGGTTCGAGGAAGGCGAGCACGGCGAAAATCAGCACCCAGTAGGCGAAGGTATTGCCGACGAAGCGGCTCAAGGCGGCGAGTGCGCGCATGGGGGTGTCCTTGTTGTTAGATTCTTGAAGTGCAAATGCGATCAAATGTGGGAGGGGGCTTGCCCCCGATGGCGGTATGTCAGCCAACATGTGCGTAGCTGAAACACCGTAATCGGGGGCAAGCCCCCTCCCACATTTTGATCTTCAAACGGCTTAGATGCCCTGTGGCGTTTCTTCGCCGCCGAGTGCTTCGATCAACGCCGGCAGGAATTCACCGAAGGTCAGCATCATCAGGGTGAAGCTCGCATCCAGTTGACCCAGTGCCTCGTCGCCGCCGTCCTGTTCCGCCTGATCTTGCAGCAGATCTTCGAACTTCAGGCGCTTGACGGTCATCTTGTCGTCGAGCATGAAGGACAGCTTGTCCTGCCAGGCCAGGGACAGTTGGGTCACCACTTTGCCGGTGGTCAGGTGCAACTGGATTTCTTCGCCAGTCAGGTCCTGACGCTTGCAGCGCACGATGCCGCCGTCTTCGTGAGTGTCACGCAGCTCGCATTCGTCCAGGACGAAGAAGTCATCGGCCGGTTTCTGGGTGGTGACCCAGTCGGTCATGATCGCGGTTGGCGCGGTTTTTACGGTGAGTGGGCGTACTGGCAGGGTGCCGATCACTTCACGCAGGGTGGAAAGCAGGTCTTCGGCGCGTTTCGGGCTGGCCGAGTTGACCAGGATCAGGCCTTGTTTCGGCGCGATAGCGGCGAAGGTCGACGAGCGACGGATAAATGCGCGTGGCAGGAAGGCCTGGATGATTTCATCCTTGATCTGATCGCGTTCCTTCTTATAGACCTTACGCATCTGCTCGGCCTCGATCTCTTCGACTTTCTCTTTAAGTGCGTCACGCACTACGCTGCCCGGCAGGATGCGCTCTTCCTTGCGCGCGGCAATCAGCAGGAAGTCACCGCTGACGTGGACCAGGGGAGCGTCTTCACCTTTACCGAAAGGCGCGACGAAACCGTAAGTGGTCAACTCCTGGCTTGCACAAGGGCGCGCCAGTTTGGTGGCCATGGCCGCTTCCAACGCCTCGGCATCAACAGGCAGATCTTGGGTCAGGCGATAGATAAGCAGGTTCTTGAACCACATGGGGTGAGTCTCTCCTTTATACAAAGGGGGGCATTATTCTCTTGATAGCGCCCCAGGCCAACCCTGCCTAAGCCATTGGAAGGCCTCAAAAAAAAGATTTAAGAAAGTGCTTGCCAGACCTAGGGTCGCTCCGTAGAATGCGCGCCACACCGAGACGAAGGGTGATTAGCTCAGCTGGGAGAGCATCTGCCTTACAAGCAGAGGGTCGGCGGTTCGATCCCGTCATCACCCACC
>NZ_JBGQOI010000042.1:0-17682 GCF_052113765.1 Pseudomonas sp. W22_MBD1_FP4
ACCTTGTGAGCCTTCTCCCTTACGCCTGGGCCAAATCCCAACGCATCCTCCTGCGCCCCGGCGAGGACGGCATGTTGATGCCCGTCTGCCCCTCAACTCCCGGCTGGTCGATCAGCGAAGTGCAGCGCCAGTTCGGCCAGTCGCGGATTGAGCAGGTGGAGAAGGCGATTCCGGGGCGGGCAGCAGCCGGGGCCGAGGGCGGTGATTCGGGCTGTACCGGTAGGTACACGGCCATGAATCCAAATGAAGATCTGAATGTGGGAGGGGGCTTGCCCCCGATGAGGGGGTGTCAGCCACAGATGTACACACTGACCCACCGCTATCGGGGGCAAGCCCCCTCCCACATGTGGACCGTGCTCGGTCAGGAAGATGCCTTGTGAGCCTGCTCCCCTACGCCTGGGCCAAATCCCAACGTATCCTCCTGCGCCCAGGCGAGGACGGTATGTTGCTGACCGTCTGCCCCTCAACCCCTGGCTGGTCGATCAGCGAAGTGCAGCGCCAGTTCGGCCAGTCGCGGATTGAGCAGATACGCGATGACGAACTCGACGGTCTCCTGGCCAGTGCCTACGCCGACACCGGTAGTGCCGCGGCCGTGGTGGGTGCGGCGGAAAACGAGGTCGACCTCGACCGCCTGATGCAGGACATGCCCGAGATCACTGACCTGCTCGACACCCAGGACGGTGCGCCGGTGATCCGCATGATCAACGCCTTGCTCACCCAGGCAGCGCGGGACGAGGCCAGTGATATTCATATCGAGCCCTACGAAACCCATTCCGTGGTGCGCTACCGCGTCGACGGCACGCTGCGCGATGTGGTGTCGCCACGCAAGGCGCTGCATGGCGCGTTGGTGTCGCGGATCAAGATCATGGCCCAGCTCGACATCGCCGAAAAACGCCTGCCCCAGGACGGGCGCATTGCATTGCGTGTGGCCGGGCGGCCGATTGATATTCGAGTGTCGACGGTACCCACCGGGCATGGCGAGCGGGTGGTGATGCGTTTGCTCGACAAGCAGGCCGGGCGTTTGCAGTTGGAGACTCTGGGCATGGAGCCGCAGTTGCTCGCGCGCCTCGATACCTTGATCCGCCAGCCCCACGGCATTGTGCTGGTCACCGGGCCCACCGGCAGTGGCAAGACCACCAGCCTGTACGCGGCGTTGGCGCGGTTGGACGCGAGCACCAGCAACATCCTCACCGTGGAAGACCCGGTGGAATACGACTTGCCGGGCATCAGCCAGATCCAGGTCAACGCCAAGATCGACATGACCTTCGGCCTGGCGCTGCGGGCCATTCTGCGTCAGGACCCGGACATCATCATGATCGGTGAAATCCGCGACTTGGAGACCGCGCAGATCGCCGTGCAGGCCTCGCTCACCGGTCACTTGGTACTCGCCACGTTGCACACCAACGATGCGGTGTCGGCGGTGAACCGCTTGATCGACATGGGCGTCGAGCCGTTCCTGTTGGCGTCGTCATTGCTGGGTGTGTTGGCCCAGCGGTTGGTGCGCCGCCTGTGCCCCCATTGCAAGCAGGAAGATCCTGCCGCGCCGGGCACCTGGCGTCCGGTGGGGTGCTCGCACTGCAACCAGGTCGGTTACAGCGGGCGTACCGGTATCCATGAATTGTTCTGTGTCGACGACGATGTACGCAGCCTGATTCATCAGGGCGCCGGCGAGCAGGATTTGCGCCTGGCCGCGCGGCGGGCCGGGATGTTCAGCATGCGTGAAGACGGTGAGCGCTGGGTGCGCAGCGGCGCCACGGCCCCCGAAGAAATCCTGCGCGTGACACGGGACGCCTGATGAATCGCTATCGCTATGAAGCCGCGGATGCCAGCGGCAAAGTCGAGGTCGGGCATGTGGAGGCCGACAGCCAGAGCGCAGCGTTTGCCCACTTGCGCGGGCGGGGTTTGACGGCCTTGTTGGTGCAGATCGAAGGCGGCCAGCCAGCGGCGGCGGGCAGTAGCCTGTTCACGCCCAAGCTCTCGGACAACGACTTGGCCTGGGCCACGCGGCAACTGGCGAGCCTGCTCGGCGCCAGCCTGCCGTTGGAGGCGGCGCTGAGTGCCACGGTGGAGCAGGCCGAGAAAAAGCACATCGCCCAGACGTTGGCGGCCGTGCGTGGGGATGTGCGCGGCGGCATGCGCCTGGCGGATGCGTTGGCGGCGCGGCCACGGGATTTTCCGTCGATCTACCGTGCGTTGATTGCGGCGGGGGAGGAGTCCGGTGACTTGGCCCAGGTGATGGAGCGCCTGGCGGACTACATCGAGGAACGCAACAACCTGCGCGGCAAGATTCTCACCGCGTTTATCTACCCCGGTGTGGTGGGGCTGGTGTCCATCGGCATTGTGATTTTTTTGCTCAGTTACGTGGTGCCCCAGGTGGTCAGTGCGTTTTCCCAGGCGCGTCAGGACCTGCCAGGGCTGACGCTGGCGATGCTCAACGCCAGCGACTTTATCCGCGCGTGGGGCTGGCTGTGTTTCGCCGGGATTGTCGGCGGTTTCTGGAGTTGGCGTTTGTACCTGCGCAACCCGGTGGCGCGCTTGAATTGGCACAGTCGTGTGCTGCGCCTGCCGCTGATAGGGCGCTTTGTGCTGGGTCTGAACACGGCGCGGTTTGCCTCGACCCTGGCGATCCTCGGCGGTGCTGGCGTGCCGCTGTTGCGGGCGCTGGAGGCGGCTCGCCAGACCTTGTCCAACGAGCGCCTGAGCCAGTGCGTCAACGACGCCACTGCCAAGGTACGCGAAGGGGTCAACCTGGCGCCGGCGCTGGCGGTGGAGAAAGTCTTTCCGCCGGTATTGATCCACCTGATCGCCAGCGGCGAAAAAACCGGCTCGCTGCCGCCGATGCTTGAACGTGCAGCGCAGACGCTGTCGCGGGATATCGAACGCCGGGCCATGGGCATGACCGCGCTGCTGGAGCCGCTGATGATCGTGGTGATGGGGGCGGTGGTGCTGGTGATTGTGATGGCGGTGCTGTTGCCGATCATCGAGATCAACCAACTCGTTACCTGATCAAACGGCGTGAGCGGGCTTACTGGGGTGAGCGGGCTTGCCCCGCGCTGGGTGGTGAAGCCACCCCAAAACCTGACACGGCACCCTCTCTGAGACACCGCGTTTTGTCGGGGGGCAGATCCATTGTGTGGAAATCCAGTTCTATTGGGGGGCGAGCCTCCTCCACCACTCAACGCGTTTTTCAGTTGTTTTTTTGGTATCCCGATGTCCGGGTCCCAACCTCGGGTTCCTCATTCCGTCATCTGCCAACGGTTCCTGCCGCCTCCACGGCAGGGCCTCTGAAACCTCGCTGTCACCTGGGCTGAAATCGCTCAGAATCATGACCAAAACACCCGAGAATCTTTTTAAAAATCAAGTGTTTCCTCCCGAGGTTTTTTCCTACATCTGTCATCGGAAACTGCGACTTTCTCTTCCATGGTTTTCACCCCCGGCCACCCCTTTATCACGGCTTGGGACCGAAGCCATGGCGTCATGCAAGAGCCATCTACCCCAAACGTACAAACACGACGAAAGGAGATTCTTCATGTTTAAGCGCAACGTTCTCGCGGTATCCATGACCCTCGCTGCACTGTGCTCGGCCCAGGCTGCAATGGCTGACATCAACGGCGGCGGCGCAACCTTGCCACAGCCGCTGTACCAAACCTCCGGCGTCCTCACCACTGGCTTCGCCGCCTACATCGGCGTGGGCAGCGGCAACGGCAAGGCGGCTTTCCTGAACAACGATTACACCAAGTTCGTGGCGGGCGTGACTAACAAGAACGTGCACTGGGCAGGCAGCGATTCCAAGCTGACGGCTGCTGAGCTGCTGGCTTACCAAACCAACAAACAAGCGACTTGGGGCAAGTTGATCCAGGCGCCTTCGGTGGCCACTTCGGTCGCCATTCCATTCAACAAGGCTGGCGCCAACGCGGTTGATCTGAGCGTCAACCAACTGTGCGGCGTGTTTTCGGGCCGCTTGACCGACTGGAGCCAGATCACTGGTTCGGGTCGCACTGGCGCGATCAAAGTGATCTACCGCAGCGAGTCCAGCGGTACCACCGAACTGTTCACGCGCTTCCTCAACGCCAAGTGCGCTGAGACGCAACCGTTCGCCGTGACCACCACCTTTTCGTCCAGCTACGGTGCAGGCTTGCCTGCTGGCGCAGTGGCCGCTACCGGCAGCCAAGGCGTAATGACCGCGTTGAACGCTCAAGATGGCGCGATCACCTACATGAGCCCGGATTACGCGGCGACCACCTTGGCCGGTCTGGATGACGCCACCAAAGTGGCCAAGATTGGCGGTGTTTCGCCAGCGCCTGCCAACGTTTCCACCGCCATTGGCCAGATCCCTGCGCCAACCGAAGCCCGTGCCGATGGTTCGTTCATCGACGCCACTAACCCGGACAACTGGGTACCGGTATTCGCTGCCACCGCCAGCGGCCCGGCGACGTTCGCCTACCCATCCAGCGGCTACCCGATCCTGGGCTTCACTAACGTGATCTTCAGCCAGTGCTACGCCGACGCCACCCAGACCACCCAGGTCCGTGCGTTCTTCAACCGCCACTACGGCAACCTGATCAACAACGACACCGCCATCAACAACAACCGCTTCGTGCCGCTGCCAGCCAACTGGAAAAAAGCCGTGCGTGACACCTTTGCCACCGCTTCCAGCGCTCAAGGCATCGGTAACACCAGCGTCTGCAACGCCATCGGTCGTCCGCTGTAACCCAGGCTTTCAACGACCCGCAACCCCGATCAGCAACGGCCTGTGCCGTTGCTGATTTTTTTGCGTTAGCAGCCCTTTATGAACTTTGCATGACAGAAGTTCAGTCCCGCCCCTCGCCAACCGCCTAACCCTCATACGTGAGCCTGTCTTGCTCCTGGCGATTACAAAGAAGGAAGATTCCCGATGGTCCGCTGCAAACCCACGCTCAAGCTGAATGCCCAGGGCTCGCACGCCCAGACTGTGTTGCGCCTCAAGCCTCTGGCTCAGGTCATTGCCTTGTTGGTGGTGGCGGGCAATGCCCATGCGGCGACGGCGTTCAGCCCAGCGTGGTTCGCGGCCAAGGGGGCGACCCAGGCGACGACGGCGGCGCGGATCAATGCGGGGCAGATGCCGTCGGTGCCGACGCTGAACCAGCAGGCGCGGGTCAACCAGCAGTTGGCGCGGTCTATCAGCACGCTCAACACCACGGTCGCGGCGATTGCGGCGCAGCAGGCGGCGCAGGCGGCCGGTCGGCAGGCGGCGTTCGGTCAGGTCTCGACGATTCCCGATGGCCTCGGCAAGGGCGGCTTGCAGGTGGACAACAGCCTGACCCAGGGCTGGACCAATGCCAAGGCGCCGACCCAGACCCAGGCGGGCGGCAAGACCACGGTGAGCATTGAGCAGACCGCCGACAAGGCGATCCTCAATTGGGAGACGTTCAACGTCGGTCGTAACACCACGGTGGATTTCCAGCAGCAGTCCACCTGGGCAGTGCTCAACCGCGTCAATGACCCTGAGGCACGCCCCAGCGAAATCCAGGGCAAGATTCAGGGCGCGGGCACGGTGATGATCATGAACCGTAACGGTGTGGTCTTCAGCGGCACCAGCCAGGTCAATGTGCGCAACCTGGTGGCGGCTGCCGCGACGATCACCGATGACCAGTTCATCCAGCGCGGCCTTTATGTCGACACCAATGGCACTCAACCGACGTTCACCGATGCGGCGGGCAAGGTCGAGGTGCAGCGCGGTGCGTTGATCCAGACCCACAACGCCGCCACCTCCACCGACGCGGGCGGCTATGCCTTGCTGCTCGGCACCGAAGTGGAAAACGCCGGCACGATCATCACCGCCAAGGGCCAGACCACTCTGGCGGCCGGTGACAGCTTTTACATTCGCAAAGGGGTGGGCACGGCGGGCAACGAGCGTTCCACCACCCGTGGCAATGAAGTCGCCGCCAGCCTCAAGCCGGGCAGCAGCGCAGGCAAGGTGATCAACAACGGCCTGATCATGGCCTCCACCGGCGACGTCACCCTGACCGGGCACCAGGTTCAGCAAAACGGCGTGGTCCTGGCCAGCACTTCGGTGGACACCCGCGGCTCCATTCACTTGCTCAACTCGGCCGGCGACGCCGGCGGCAGCGTCACCCTGGGGGAGGGCAGCACCACTGCAATCCTGTTGGACGCCAGTGGCAGCACCGCCCTCAACAGCCAGAAAGACAACGGCCTGATCAAGCTCGACGGCACGCCGGCCAACCTGATCACGGGGCAGTTCAACCACCTCAGCGCCGTGGCCGACCGCACTGACCAGTCGCGGATCGAGATCGTCAGCGGTGGCACCGTGGACTTCCAGAAAGGCTCGATCACCCTCGCCACCGGCGGCCAGGTGGCGGTCAGCGCCGGTCAACGCAGCCTGGTGCGCGATGGCGCGATGATCGACGTGTCGGGCGCCGTGGGCGTCAAGGTGTCGATGGAAGCCAACAACATCAAGATCAACGTACAGGGCAACGAGCAGCGGGATGCGCCGATCAACCGCGACAATGGGCAACTGATCAATAACGACGTGTGGATCGACTTACGCGACCTGGTGTTTGTCCCGGCCGGCACCAACGGCTACGCCACCGATCGCTGGTACACCGCCGGTGGTCTGCTGGAAGTCGGCGGTTACCTCGGCACCCAGGGCCATTCGGTGGGCGAATGGATGGCCCAGGGCGGCACCGTGACCTTTACCGGCAAAGATGTCGTGACCCAGCAGGGCGCGCAGATCAACTTGTCGGGCGGCACCGTGGATGTGCAAGGGGGCTACATCCGGCAAACCTGGCTCAAGGGCCCGGATCGACGGTTGTACGAGTTGTCCAAAGCACCCGGCGACATTCTTTATTCCGGTATCTACAAGGGCTATGAAGACACCAGTGTTCGCTGGGGCCAGACCGAGTACTACTACAACCCGATGATTGCTCCGCAGGGCCGTAACGAGGCCGGTTATACCGTGGGCCGTGACGCCGGCAAGCTGGTGGTCAGCACCGCCAGCGCAGTGCTGGAAGGCCAGATGATCAGCGCGGTGTTCCAGGGTGATCGCCAGACCCAGGCGCCGAACATCAACCTGGACGGTTACCAGCAATCCCAAAAAGCCATGGCCCAGCTCGCGCAGTTGATCATTGGCCAGTACACGCCGATCTACAACAAGACCACCGGCACCTTGCGCTACGCCTTGGGGGCGAACGCCGACGAGGTGTCGATCGAAGGCAGCCTGGAAAAAATCACCGATGGCCTGGACCTCGCCACCGCGTTGCCCCAGGACCGCCAGGGCAAAATCCTGCTCGACAGCGAGCAGCTCAGTGGCAACCCGTTGGGCGCGATCAAGGTCGCGGCCAGGCAGCAGGTGACCGTCAATGGCGCGCTCAGCGTGGCCGACGGCGGCGACATCACCCTGTTCGGACCGAGGGTTGATATCAACGCCAACCTGACAGCCCTGGGTGGCAGCATCAATGCGGGCAACATCCTCAGCCAGGTCAACCCGCTGAAAGCAGGCGAGGTCGAAGACACGACCCTGGCCGGTGGTTCGAGTGTGAGTGTCGCGGCCGGCGTCAAGCTCGACGCCCGTGGCCGCTGGAACAACCTACTGCTCGACCCGACCAACAGCACCGGCGTGGCGTATGTCAACGGCGGCAAGGTCTCGCTGCGCAGTTCGAACAACGTCAACCTGGCGGCCGGCAGTGTGGTGGATGTGTCCTCCGGTGCGACCCTCGGCGTCGACGGCAAGCTCACCGGCGGCAAGGGCGGCAGTGTGACCATGGGCGCCCTCGGCGCCTTGGCGTTGGAGGGCGAGGTACGCGGCTTTGGCGTGAGTGGCGGCGGCACCCTGGCCTTGCAGGCACGCAAGGTGCAGATCGGCAACAGCGCGGCTGCGGTGGACAGCGACACCCTGAAACTGGCTGGCGACTTCTTCAATAAGGGTTTTTCGGCCTACGACATCACCGGCAACGAAGGGCTGATCGTCACCGACGGTACGCAAGTGGATGTGAGCCTGCCGACCTATCGTTTGGGCGCCCAAGCGTCCACCACGCCAACGGGCAGCGATCCCGGCACGGCCTTGGAGCAATGGACGCCGCCGCTGTACCAGGAGGACGCGACCAAGGGCGTGCTGACCCAACGCCGTGGTGCCGGTTTGAGCCTCACCGCCGGTACGGTCTACGCCACGGCTGCGCAACTGGCGAGCACAGTCCTGACGGTGGGCCACGGCGCCGTGATCAACGTCGATCCCGGCCAGGCCATCAAGCTGCGCAGCATCGGTCAATTGACCCTGAACGGTACGCTCAATGCCTGGGGCGGCAGTGTCAGCCTGGGCGGTGTGACCACCGGCGCCTCGGAGGCGGTGAACGCCATCGGCCATGACCGCTCGATCTGGATTGGCGAACAGGCGTTGATCGACGTGGCGGCGCGGGCGGCCACGGCGGTGGACTACCGTGGCCGCACTTACGGGGTGGTGCGCGACGGCGGCACTATCAACATTGGCGGCTCGCTTGACCTGAACACCGGCCTTGCCACAGCCAGCGACGTGTTCGTGGTCGTGCGCGACGGTGCGCGCCTGGACGCGTCCGGCACCCAGGCCTTGCTGAATATCCCAGGGCAGGGCGCGGTGCAGGTCGCCAGTAACGGCGGCAGCATCAGCCTGGCCTCCAACAATGGCCTGTACCTGGATGGCAGCCTGGTCGCCAAGGCCGGTGGCGCCGGCGCGGCGGGCGGTAGCCTTAACCTGGCGCTGGAGAGCCCGTATTACCAGAAAGCCGGGGTCACCGATCGGGTGCTCAAGGTCCGTGACCTGGTGTTGAGCCAGGTGCACCAACCGACCGCGCTGGGCGAAAGCCTGGAGTACGGGCATGGCCGCCTGGGCGTGGATCAAGTCACTGCCGGCGGCTTCGATAACCTCGCGCTGTTGAGCAATGGCGTATTGAGCTTTGACGGTGATGTGAGCCTGGACATGGGCCAGAGCCTGCGTCTTTACAGCCGTGGTTATGGCCTCAGTGAAAACGCGGCAGGCAACTCACGTATCAACCTGACGGCGCCGCACCTGTTGCTGGCGGGCTACCTTGCGCCTCCCGAGACGGGCAAGGATTTATACGTGCGTCCGGTGCCGGTGTTGCCGGCGCCATCCCAGCGTGCAACCGAGGCGCAGTTCAATGCCGACGGCGACCTGGTGGAAGTGCGCGGTAATGTGATCTTCGGCAATCGCAGCAGCCTGTACGGCGCCGACAATAGCCTGGCGAGCCTTGAGCTCCGTGGCTTCGACCAGGTCAACCTGACCAGCCAGGGCGATTTGCGCTTTCTGGCTGGCGCCTCCGCGAACGACATCATCACCGGTGTCAGTACCCAGTTACTGACCCAGGGCGACATGACCCTGCGGGCGGCGCAGGTGTACCCGAGCACGGAAGTCAGTGCCCGTGTCATCGCCGGTTACCTGGGCGAGTCATCGGCTGTGCAGGGCCTGACGTTTGACCCTTTACGCACGTTGACCATTGGCCGCGTCGGCAGCACGGACGCGCCGCTGCCGTATTCGGCATTCGGACGCCTGCAACTGGGCGCTGCCACCGTCAAGCAAGGCGGTGTGGTGCGCGCGCCATTGGGCCTGATCGATATCGGCAGCATGGGTAGCAGCCTGGTGCAATTGCTGCCGGGCAGCGTCACCTCGGTGAGCGGCAAGGGCCTAGTGTTGCCCTATGGCGGCACGCTGGACGGGCAGGTTTACAAGTACAACGGCAAGACGGTGACATTCCTCGGCCAAGGCGGGCTGGCCAACACCAACAGCGACTTGAGCGTGGGCGTCATTCTGGGCGGCCAGTCGGTTGCGGTGCAGCCGGATGCCATCCTGGACCTGTCGGGCGGTGGCGAGTTGCTCGGCGCCGGGTTTGTTTCCGGGCGCGGCGGCTCCACGGATGCGCGTTACAACCCGCTGGTGCAATTTGGTGCCAACGGCGGGTTTGTGTTGCCGGGGCTGTCCACCAACCCGATCTACGCCATCGTGCCTGGCGTGCAACCCGGCGTAGCGCCGGTGGCTGCGGAGGGCGGTGCCGTGGCGCCGCTGGTTGGCCAACAGGTCACCATCGGCGCGGGTGTGCCAGGGTTGCCGGCGGGCACCTATACCTTGATGCCGTCGACGTATGCCTTGATGCCCGGCGCCTATCGCGTGGAGATCAATGGCCTGGCCGGAGTCGGCAGCGACGCCGCGACCACCTTGATGCGCAATGGCTCGTGGGCCACGGCCGGGCAGTTGTCGATTGCCCACACCGGGATCCGCAACAGCACTGCCAGCCAGTTGATCCTGACTTCGGCGGACACCCTGCGCCGTTATTCCCAATACAACGAAACCAGTTACGCCCAATTCGCCAAAGCCGATGCGGCCAGGTTAGGCGTACCGCGCCCCATGCTGGAAGCCGACGCCAAGACCCTGAAACTGGCACTGCGCCCCGGCCAGGGGGCCGACGCATTCTCCTTCGAGGGTATCGGACGTTTTGATGCCGCGACGGGAGGCTATGGCGGTACGGTAGCGGTACTGGACCCTGGCAAGCTCGGCATTGAAGTGATCGCGGCTGACGCTTCGGCTACCGCCGGTTTTTCCGGCATTACGCTTAAAGCCGACACCCTCAATGCCATCGGTGCTTCACGGCTGATGGTGGGGGGCATGACCATGGTGGAGTATGGCCAGTCGGGCAACTTCATAAGCCTGGCATCGGGTGTGAACGCCGCCGATAGCAACGTGACTTTACGTGCGGGCGCCACCCTTGCCGCGCCTGAAGTGTTCCTGGTGAGCAACACCGGCGCCATCGTGGTAGAGCAGGGCGCTTCGATCAACACCCTGGGGCGCGGTGCCGCCAGCTACGATGCCCGCGACGGTTTTATCTACCAGGTTGCCAATATGCTGGCGGTGTCCAACGGTTTGCTGAACGTGGTGAGTGCCCCTCAAGTCGGCGGTGTGACCAGCGGTGGTATCAACATCGGCGCATGCAGCACGAGCGTCTGCACCGGCCAGACCGGGTTGTATTCCGATGGCAGCATCGTGGCCCTGACCGACAGCACCTTCCAACTGGGCGACCAAGTGCGATATGGCACTCGTCACCTCA
The DNA here is from genome assembly GCF_052113765.1 of Pseudomonas sp. W22_MBD1_FP4. Lineage (NCBI taxonomy): Bacteria > Pseudomonadati > Pseudomonadota > Gammaproteobacteria > Pseudomonadales > Pseudomonadaceae > Pseudomonas > Pseudomonas sp. W22_MBD1_FP4. Next base: position 11,085 of record NZ_JBGQOI010000042.1, read on the forward strand.
ACCTGGGCGTGAGCACCATCAACCTGGGCAGCGTCGAAGCCCTCGCCGCGGCGGCTGCCGCAAACCACTTGCCAGCCGGCCTGACCCTGAACCAGGCGCTGCTCGACCGCCTGCTGCGCGGCGACACGCAATTAGGCGCACCGGCCCTGGAGACCCTGCAGTTGTCGGCGCGTGACGGTTTTAACTTCTACGGCAGCGCCAGCCTCGACACCTATGACCCGCTGACCGGCAAGTCGCTGCTGAGCAACCTGATGCTGTCCACCCCGTCCATCTACGGCGCCGGTGGTGCCAGCGATGTCGCGACCATTCACACCGCTAACCTGATTTGGCTGGGTGCTACTAACGCCCCCGGCGCGGTGGTGGCAGGCGGCGCAGGCACTGGCAGTGGGCGCCTGGATATCAATGCCGAGCGCATCGAGTTTGGCTATGGCGAATTTGGCCAGCCCAGCACTGTAAAAAGCTTCGACCGCCTGGCCCTGGGCTTTGCCAACGTTGCTCTCAACGCCAGCGAGCGCATCACCGCCAACCACAAGGGCAGCTTGTCGGTGTACCAGCGCCAGGGCGCCTATGACCCGGTCAGCGGCTTCCAGTACAGCGGCGGCAACTTGACCATTCGCACCCCGCTGATGACCGGTGAGGCCGGTTCGGTGAACACGATCAAAGCCGGCGGTGCGATCAATATCGGCGCCTCGGCAGGCCCCCGTGGCAACGCCAGCGGCCAGGGTGCCGCACTGTCCCTGCAAGGCGACAGCATCCGCGTGGCCAGTGCGGTGGTGTTGCCCAGCGGTAAAGTCAGCCTCAGTGCCCGTGGCGATGTGGTGTTGACCGACGACGCGCTGATTGACGTGGCCGGTCGTGGGATCACCTTCAACGATGTGACCCAGTACGGGTGGGGCGGCGATGTGCTGCTCGACAGCCGCAGCGGCAATATCCTGCAGGCGGCGGGCTCGACCATCGACCTCTCCGCCAAGCACAACCAAGCCGGCAAGTTGCGTGCGGTGGCCACGGATGCGGCGGGTGGAATCGTCGATCTGCAGGGCAAGATCCTCGGCAGCAGCAGTGGTTACTACAACGCCGGTGGCACCTCTATGCCGCAACCAGCCGGAACCGTGGAGATCCAGGCGCAGCGCCTGGGCAGCAGCGGCTCCCTGGACCAGCAGTTTGCCGACCTCAACCAACGCCTGAACCAGGGCGAAGTGTTCGGTGCGCGCAGCTTTCAGCTCAAGCAGGGCGACCTGACCATCGGCAACGGGCTCAAGGCCGGCACCGTCAGCGTGTCCGTGGACAACGGCAGCCTGCGCGTGACCGGCCTGGTGGACGCCAGCGGTGAGCGCGTCGGCAGTATCAACCTGGCCGGCAAGAACGGCCTCACCCTGGACAGCACAGCCGTTCTCGACGCTCACGGCAGCAAGCTGCGCGTGGACAGCTACGGCAAGATCATCGACTCGCCGAACCGCGCCACGGTGGTGCTGGGCTCCGGCAGCGGCCAACTGACCCTCGCCGATGGCGTACGCATCGACCTGCGCCACGGTACCGGCGCGGCTGCTGGTAATGACGGACGCAATCGCGGCACCCTGGAACTGAATGCACCACGGTTGGCAGGCAATGACGTGGCGATCGACGCCAGTGGACGCTTGACCATTCAGGGCGCGCGCTCGATCACCCTCAACGGCATGGCGACCTACGACGATGCACCCGAAAAAAGCGATCCGACCGCCAGTGGCAGGCCGTATCAGGAAATCACCCAAGGTTATCTGGATGCAAAACACGCCTTGAGCGAGGCCTTCATCAATGCCGCCCTGCTCAATACGAACTTGCTGGATAACAAGCTCGCCGGCTTGAATAACGCGACCTACGCCGACGCTTTCCACCTGCGCCCCGGTGTGGAAATCGTCAGCAAGACCCCGGACGGCGACCTGGTGGTCCAGGGCGACCTGGACTTGTCCGGTTATCGCTATGCCAGCCTCAACCCCAACAGCCAGAAGAACAATGCCGTCTATGGCTCCGGCGAGTCCGGCAGCCTGACGCTGCGTGCCGGTGGGGACTTGAATATCTACGGCAGCATCAACGATGGCTTCGCCAAACCGCCGGTGTCCGAGGATGACAAAGGCTGGGTGCTGCTGCCCGGTGTGGACTTCAGCGGCGGCACCATCGTGGTGCCGGGCAACGGTGTAACCCTGGCAGACGGTACGGCCTTCCCGGCGGGCAGCACGCTCAACTACGACCTGCCGATCAAAGGCCTGACGGTCGCCGCCGGCACCCGTTTGCCAGTGGCCGCGACATTGGGCCAGGACCTGGTTCTGCCGGCGGGCAGCGTATTGGCGGCGGACGTGCGTGATGCCGGGGGCAACCTGTTGTTTGCCGCCGGTACGTTGCTCGCCGAGGCGCACACCCTGGTGGCGGGCACGCAATTGGGCGCCGGGACACTGTTGACCCAAGGCACCCGTCTGCAAGACATGATCTGGCCCAAAGGTGTACCGCTGCCGACGGTGCACGGGGCGAACCTGGCCAATAACATCGTGCAACTGAGTGGCAGCAAAGCCCTGCCGAAGGGCGCGCTGATCCCCGCCGGCACCGATGTGAAGTTGCCCAACGGGGCTGCCTCGGTGCAGTTGCGGGTTGGGGTGTCTGGCGACGCCGGTCAGGTGTGGGCCATCTCGCCGATGCTGGCCGAAGGCACCCAATCGTGGTCGTTGCGCCTGGTGGCGGGTGCCGACACCGAGGCCGCGGACAGCCGTCTGCTGCAAGCCCATCCGCGCAGCGGCGATATTCACCTGGCCGACAATCACTACGGCATGTATGCCAAGGAATTGCCGAGCAAAGGCGTTCAGACCTGGACGGCCGAAGCGGTGGCGGTGCTGACCGAAGCTGGGTTGGACATCAAAGAGGGCGACCCCATCGACCAGCAATTGCTCGATGACTTGAGCCTGGGGTCGATCGAGGATTTCTGCGCCGGCGCGCCGGAGTATTGCGCGATCAAAGTGACCTACGTGTGGACGCAGCAAGCGGCTGACGATCTGTTGAACCAGTCCGGTGTGATCATCCCCGTGGGCGCGGTGATCACCAATGAGTTCCTCGCCAGCCTGGAGCTGCCTACGGTGGATGAAGTCTGCGCCCTGGCTCCCGAATATTGCGCGGCCCAGAGCACGACCGAATACGGGGCGACGCCTTCGAGTACACGCTTCAGTGTGATCCGCACCGGCCGCGGCGACCTGGAGTTGTTGAGTGCGGGCAACCTGAGCATGGATTCGCTGTACGGCGTGTACACCGCCGGTACTTCATCGACCGGCACGTTTGCGGGTGACCCGTACAACCAGCCCAACGCTCAACCGTCCGGCGCCGTGCTGAACGATCCGGGAAGCTACTTTGAGCAATTCGTCAACGGCTCACCCACCAGCCGCTACCGGGCCTGGTACCCGGAGGCCGGGGGCAATCTGACCCTGAATGTCGGCGGTGACCTGAGCGGTAATATCACCAGCACTGCGACCAGCAATGCGCGTCCCAACCCCAAGGACGCCGGGGTGGACTCGGCCGCAGTCGGCAACTGGCTGTGGCGCCAGGGCAGTGGTGACGTGGCCACGGGCGGGCAAGCTCAACCCACCGCCTGGTGGATCAATTTCGGCAGTTACACCGCGACCACGGCGGCGGACAAAATGCTTGGCTTCACCGGTTTCGGCACTTTGGGTGGCGGCAATCTGGACGTGAACGTGGTCGGTGATGCCGGGGTCTTGGATACCTTGGGCTATGGCTTCAACAACACCACTGTAAACCCCCACAGTCAGGGCCTGGCCCTGGCGGTCGGCAGCACGGGGCGGATCGCCAGCGATGGCAGCCAGCAGTTGACCGGCGGCGGCGATTTGCGCGTGCGCATCGGTGGGGCGCTGAACCCGGCCAGCGTGGCCGCGACTGCGGACCATCGTGATGGTGTGCTGGTCAACCTGCGCGGCGATGTGCAACTGCGCAGCACCAGCGTGGGCAGCGTCGACATGCTCTACGGCAGCATTTCCCCCACCCAGAGCCCGGGCGAAACTCGCGCGTTCGACCCATTGGTCGCGACCCGTGGCGTTGCCCGTGGTGGCATGACCCTGGTGCCCGGTGATGCCACGTTCAACCTGCAGACCCTGGGCGACTTAGTGGTGCAAAACGTCGAAGACCCGGGCCGGGTACAGCTTTCGCACGTATCACCCTTTACCCAAGGCGCGAAAGTCGGCAGCGGTTCAAGCTGGTTTACGTTGTGGACTAAAGACACCGCGATTGATCTGTTTTCACTGGGCGGCAACCTCACACCCTTCACCCGCTCCGAAGCGACGGCCGACCTGGCGGTGGTCTACCCGTCCATCCTTAACGCTACCGCAGCGGGCGGCAGCCTGTATTACGGTAAAGCCGCGCAGACGCAGACCAACGGTGACAGCGCCTACAGTTATCCCTTGCTGTTGGCGCCTGGGGAAAACGGCCAGTTGCAGTTCCTTGCCCAAGACTCGATCTACGCCGGCGGCATGCCGGTTAGCCAGTCCGGCACGGCGAACAGTGCGATGGCGACGCCGTGGAATCCTGCGTACCAAGGCCGGGTTGGCAACGCCGTGGTCGCCAGCAACCTGTCGGTCACGGGTAACGCGGGCAACCTCTCATTGTTCGCATTCGGGTCTGGCACCACAGCCGCTTCATCTGCGGGCAGTGCTGAACCGGCGCGGTTTTATGCGATGGACGGCGACCTTGTCGGGGTGAGCAGTGGTCGGATAATCACGTTCCAGAAGACACCCGGGTCAGTGCATGAAGGTGAGACCTGGTATGAAGGGAATGGCGCGGTCCGCATGATGGCTGGGCGGGATATCGTCAGCAGTGGTCGTACCTTTGGCACTGATGGTTTTACCGTCGCGTCGCCAAGCGACAATCTGTTCATTCATAAAAACACGCAGGACATCTCCATCGTGTCTGCCGGGCGCGACATTCTCTACAGCAACTTCCAGGTAGCCGGCCCCGGCCTGCTGGAAGTGTCGGCCGGGCGCAATATCCTGCTGACAGGCACGGGCGGCGAGCACAGCGTAACCAGTCTCGGCGCGGTGTTGCCGGGCGACAACCGCCCTGGCGCGAGCATCGTCATGCAGGCCGGTGTCGGCGCCAACGGGCCGGATTACCAACGGTTCGTCGAGAGCTACCTGAACCCGCTCAACCAGGCACACGCGGGCGAGTCCTTGCAGGGCGGCAAAGTGGCCAAGACCTATGAGGACGAACTGGCCACCTGGCTGGCCGAGCGCTTCGGGTTTACCGGCGACAGCGAGCAGGCCCGCGCTTACTACGCTGCATTACCCGCTGAGCAACAACGGGTGTTTGCCCGTGATGTGTATTTTGCCGAACTCAAGGCCGCTGGCCGCGAGTACAACCAGGACGGCGGCGTCCGCGAGGGCAGCTACCTGCGTGGCCGTGCGGCGATCGCGGCGTTGTTCCCGACCAGGGACGTGGCCGGCAACCCGATCACTTACCAGGGCGACATCACACTGTTCAACGGCTCGGGCGTTCACACCAATGCCGGTGGGTCGATCCAGATGCTCACCCCCGGCGGCGGCCAGACCTTCGGCATCGAAGGCGCGGCGCCACCGTCCACGGCGGGTGTGATCACCCAGGGTGCCGGTGACATTCAGCTGTATTCCATGGGCAGCATCCTCTTGGGACAGAGCCGCATCATGACCACCTTTGGCGGCTCGATCATGGGGTGGACCGCCGAGGGCGACATCAACGCCGGTCGCGGCTCCAAGACCACCGTGGTGTACACACCGCCCAAGCGTGTCTATGACAACTGGGGCAACGTGGGCCTGTCGCCGTCGGTGCCGAGCACCGGTGCTGGGATTGCCACGCTGAACCCGATTCCGGAAGTACCGGCGGGAGACATCGACCTGATCGCGCCGTTGGGCACCATCGATGCGGGCGAGGCGGGGATTCGGGTGTCGGGTAACGTCAACATCGCGGCTTTGCGGGTGGTGAACGCGGCGAATATCCAGTCCCAGGGCAAATCGTCTGGGGTGCCTGTAACGGCCTCTGTCAATACCGGCGCCATGAGCTCGGCCAGCGCGGCGGGGGCAGCGGCCTCCCAGGCGGCGGAAGATGCGGCGCGCAGTCAGCAGGCGGCGGCCAAGCAGGGCAGGGCTTCGATCGTGACGGTGGAAGTGCTCGGGTTTGGGACTGAGCCGGTGCAGCGTGGGGTTGAAGAGGGGCAGAAGACGTCGGGGTATAACCCCAACAGCCCGGTGCAGGTGCTGGGCGCGGGGCCGCTGAGTGAACAGGCGCGGGCGCGGTTGACGGACGAGGAGAGGAAGCAGATTTCGTTGTAGTTGGGTTGGTAGGGCCTCTCGTTGGACTTTTGGGGTGATCTTTGATTGCCCCGTTTTTTTTTGCTCGTGTACATATCCGTTATTTGGGTAACGGCGGCTTAGGGTTCCGCTCTTACAGCGGGTCACTTTTGTAAAGGCACAAAAGTAACCAAAAAGCCTTCGCCCCACCACTCGGTGCCTCGCCTAGGCTCGGCATGCCCGTAATCCGACATTGATTTGGGGGGCCGCCGCCACGCGCCATCCATGGCGCAGGGCGGCTAAACCGGCATCCC
>NZ_JBGQOI010000043.1:0-17283 GCF_052113765.1 Pseudomonas sp. W22_MBD1_FP4
CGCTGCTTGCCGATCATCGACAAGGTGTACGAATACACCGACGCGGCCCAGGCCCATGCGCGGATGGAAGGTGGGGATCATATTGGCAAGATTGTCTTGCGGGTCGCGTAACCAGCAGGCACTAGATAGCAAATGTGGGAGGGGGCTTGCCCCCGATTGCAGTGGGTCAGTCAATGATGCTGTGACTGTCCCGCCGCCATCGGGGGCTAGCCCCTCCCACATCGGTTGCATGACTACCCGAGGTACGTGGGGTAGTCGATATACCCTTCCTCACCCCCACCATACATCCCCTCTTCCCGCAGTGGATTCAGCGGCCACCCGTTGAATATCCGCTGCGGCAGATCCGGGTTGGCGATAAACGGCCGACCAAACGCGATCAAATCCGCCAGCCCTGCTTCCACCAGTTTCGCGCCGCGTTCAGCGGTGTAGCGCCCGGCATAGATAATGCGGCCGCTGAAGGTGCTGCGCACGGCTTCACGGAAGCTGTCGGGCAGGATGGGCGCGTTGTCCCAGTCGGCTTCGGCGATGGAGACATAAGCAATGCCCGACGCTTGCAGCACTTTGATCGCTTCGATGTAGGTGTGGTGCGGGTCTTCTTCCACCAGGCCGATGTACACACGGTCTTCGTCGGTGCCGCTGAACAACGGTGAAAAACGCACGCCAAGGCGTTCCGGGCCGACCACGGCGCTGACCGCTTCGACGATCTCACGCAGAAAGCGCAGACGGTTTTCCAGTGAGCCACCGTACTCATCGTCGCGGGTGTTGGAATGGGCCGAGATGAACTGGTTGACCAGGTAACCATTGGCCGAATGGATTTCCACCCCGTCGAACCCTGCGTCCAGGGCATTGCGCGCAGCCTGGGCGTAGTGCCCGACCAGTTGCTTGACCTCAGCAGTGCTCAACGCACGCGGCACGGGTGGTTGCACCAGTTCGCCGGTGCCAGGCCCGGTGGCGATAAAAGCTTTGGCTTGCAAGGCCGCCAGCGCAGATGGCGCCACGGGTGCTGCGCCGTCGGGCTGCAAGGCGTTATGGGACACGCGCCCCACATGCCACAGTTGCGCGAAGATCACCCCGCCGTCGGCATGCACCGCGTCGGTGACTTTGCGCCAGCCGTCGATCTGCGCCGGGCTGTAGATGCCCGGCGTCCAGGCATAGCCCTGGCCACGGGGTTCAATCTGCGTGCCTTCGCTGACCATGAATCCGGCGCTGGCACGCTGACGGTAATACTCAGCCATCAGATCGGTGGCGATATCGCCGGGCTGGGCGCTGCGTTGGCGGGTCAGCGGCGGCAACACGACACGGTTAGTCAGGGTGTGATTGCCCAGTTTTACCGGGGTACTTAAAACGTTGTCAGTCATGGATTTTTCCAAATTTTGGGCGCACGAAAGCATTGGCGACTCTAAAGAGTCGCCAACGAATCGAGCGGTTGATTAAGTTAAGCGGTGAGTTTCAGCAGGGCCTTGGCGACATCGCTGGAACTGCCGGGGTTCTGCCCGGTGACCAGCAAGCCATCAACGATAACGAAGGATGCCCAGTCGGCGCCCTTCTCATACTTGCCACCCAATTTCCTGAATTCATCTTCAATCAGGAAAGGCACCACCTTTGTCAGGCCTACGGCGTCTTCCTCAGAGTTGGAGAAACCGGTCACGCGACGGCCTTTGATCAACGGCTCACCGTTGACCGCCTTGACGTGACGCAGCGCGCCCGGTGCGTGGCAGACAAAACCAATCGGCTTGCCGGCACGCTCAAAGGATTCGATCAGCGCGATGGACACCGGCGATTCCGCCAAGTCCCACAGCGGGCCGTGGCCGCCTGGGTAAAACACCGTGTCGAAGGCGTCCACGTTGACCGTGTCCAGCTTGACGGTGTTGGCCAGCGCCTGCTGCGCCGCCGAGTCGGCCGCGAAGCGATGGGTCTGCTCGGTTTGCGCATCCGGCTCGTCGCTGACCGGGTCCAACGGCGGCTGGCCACCGGCTGGGGATGCCAGTACCACGTCTGCGCCGGCGTCCTTGAACGCGTAATACGGAGCGGCAAACTCTTCGAGCCAGAAGCCGGTCTTGCGGCCGGTGTCGCCAAGCTGGTCGTGAGAGGTCAGTACCATTAATACTTTCATTTTCCAGTGCCTCGATCAGTGAATGTCAGTGTGTTCAGGGTGACCCAACAACTGTCGGGTCAGCAGCAACGCCTCATCAAACGGCGCGGATGTAAGGGTGATCTTGCTCATGACACTGCTTCCCAGCCACAGCGCATACAGCTGCTGGGCCAAGTCCTGTGGGCGGTGTTGAAGCCGCAATGAGCCGTCTTCAACGCCGCGCTGCAGCGCCACGGCGAGTAATGCAATGGTGCGCGAAGTGCCGCGTTGCAGGGCCAAACGCATCGGCTCTGAAAGGTCAGACACCTCCGCACCCAGTTTGACGGCAAGGCATTTGCCCGCTTCGGTGCAGCCGGTCTGATTGTCGATCCAGGCGTCCCAATAGCGCATCAACTTGGCGTGCTGGGATAAACCCGGTTGGTCGAACAGCTGCTGCATGCCGTGCACGTAGTGGTCGAAGTAGGTGTCGAGCAACACAACACCGAAGCCATCTTTAGAGGTGAAGTAGTGATAGAACGACCCCTTGGGCACCTCGGCCGCTTGAAGGATTTCGTTCAGGCCCACCGCAGAAAATCCCTTGCGGCCGACAAGCACTTGCGCCGCATCCAGAATGGTCTGTCGTGTATTTTTGGTTTCGCTGCTCATGCTTGACTCCAACCGATTAGACCAGTCGTCTAGTTCGTTGAGGCAATGTTAGGGGCCGAGTCGAACCCTCACAATGTCAGATACGCAAGGATTCCGGACATCGCCCGAGGCGGGTTGCCGTTTACCCGGCACGCGCCGACAATCCACCCTCCCGCGCCCCTTGGAGAATGACGATGCACAGCGTTGCGCTGATGGTTTACCCGAACTTTCAATCCCTGAGCCTCAGCCTGGGCTCGGTGTTCGAGTGCGCGAACCTGTTGCGGGGCGAGCCCGCCTATGAATTTCACCTGGTGTCAGAGCGTGGCGGCGCGGTGATGACCTCCCAGGGTTTTTCGGTGAACACCTCGCCGATTCGGCCCGAGGGCTATGACACCCTTATCGTGAGCGGCTACCTGGAATTCCGCCTTCCGGAGGCCAACCTGCTGGAGTTGGTCAAGGCCGCTTCGGCGCAATCACGCCGAGTGGCCTCGTTGTGCATGGGCATCTTTGTGCTGGCCGAAGCCGGATTGCTGGAGGGCAAGCGCACCACCACTCATTGGATTCACGCCCCGGCGTTTCGCAAGCGCTACCCGGATATCCATCTGGAGGAAGACAAACTGTTTGTGGTGGACGGCCAAGTGTGGACCGGCGCCGGCATGAGCGCCGGTGTGGACATGGCGTTGGCCATGGTGGAGAACGACCTGGGCAGCGACCTCGCCCGGCGCATTGCACGCAAACTGGTGATCGCCCAGCGCCGCGGCAGTGAGCAGTCGCAATTGTCGGCGTTGCTGGAACTGGACCCCAAGTCCGACCGCGTGCAACTGGCCCTGGCCTACGCCCGCGAGAATCTCACCCATGACCTGTCCGTGGAAGCGCTGGCGGATGTTGCCCGTTTGAGCCCACGCCAGTTCAGCCGGGTGTTCCGCGAAGAAACCGGACAAACCCCGGCCAAGGCCATCGAAGCCCTGCGCGTGGAAGCGGCGCGGGCGATGATGGAAACCAGTCGTCACCCGGTTGAAGTGGTGGCCCGCGAAACCGGCTTCGGTGATCGCGAGCGCATGCGTCAGGCGTTTCTACGGGCGTTCGGGCAACCGCCCCAAGCGATGCAGCAGGCGTTTAATGCAGCGCCGCACGCGTAATCAAATAGCTCACCAACTGCGGCTCATCGTCCAGCTCGATGGTCTGCACCGGGCGCGGCAGGTTGTCCAACACCGCGCGCCAGAACGCCTGGGACACTTCGTCCTGGTCATAAAACCGCACCAACCAATCCGACACGCCGCTGCACAGCACCTGAGTGGCGATGGCGCGGCCGATGCCTTTGCGGCGATAGCGCTTGAGAATAAACAGGTCGGCCAGTTCCAGGGCGTCGATGCCAGGCAACTCACTGCCTTCGATCAGCAGAAAGCCGGCGATATAGCCGTCGACCAGCAACAGGTTGGCGCTCCACTGCGGGTCTTGCCAGTAGCGCGTCAGGTGTTCGTCATGGATATAGAAACGGCCGTCCGCCTCGACATCTTCCTGCTCCCAGTCCGACGACTCATAGGCGTAGTACTGGTAAAGATTGCGGATCAACTCGGATGCTTCAGGGCCGGTCTGGATCAGTTCCACTGTAGTTTCAGGCATTAGGCTCTCGATCAAAAAACGCAGGGCGCCATTGTTCACAAAACCTCGGCGCAGTCCAATAGCGCCGCGAACCTTTCTACTTGCTGAACCGATTGCAAATAGCCGTTGGCCCTGCCGAAGCGCTGAAACATTTCGAATAGACTTCGCCGAAATCTCCCTTTTCTGAAGGACACGTATTTTGACGAACGTCTGTTCCGCCGGCCTGGATGTGGGCTTTGCGTCCCTGGATTACCTGCAGATTTTTATCCTCGGTGTGATCCAGGGTTTTACCGAACTGCTGCCGGTCTCCTCCACCGCCCATATGCGCGTAGTGCCCGCCCTGCTCGGCTGGCAGGATCCCGGCTCGGCCTTTTCGGCGGCCATGCAATTGGCCGCACTGGCGGCGGTGGTCAGTTATTTCTGGCGCGATGTGCGCCAGGTGACCACGGGCAGCATCGGGGCGGTGCGCCGGGGCGACTACAACGACCGTTGGTTCAAGCTTGCGGTGGCGATCGTGCTGGCGACGATCCCTATTGGCATCGCCGGCCTGGCGTTGTCGTCGACGTTGAACGCCTGCAACTCGCCATTGCGCGGTTTGATGGTGATCGGCATTTCCTGCCTGGTGATGGCGGTGTTACTGGCGGCGGCCGAGCTGCGTGCCCGGCATACCCGCGACATGAGCGAGATGCGCCTGCGCGATGCGCTGATCGTCGGTGTGGCGCAGATTGGCGCGTTGATTCCTGGGGTGTCGCGTTCCGGCTCGACCCTCACCGCGGCGCTGTTCCTCAACTTCAAACGTGAAGAAGCCGCGCGGTTTTCCTTCCTGCTGGGCCTGCCGGCCATTGCCCTGGCCGGTTTGAAAGAACTGTGGGTGCTGCTGCGCGCCGACCTGCCGGCCCACGCCTGGCCACACCTGTTGTTTGGCCTGGTGGTGGCGAGCGTCTCGGCGTTTTTTGCAATCTGGGGCCTGATGAAGTTTTTGGAGCGGTTCTCCACCTGGCCGTTCGTAATCTACCGGGCGCTGCTGGGGGTGTTCCTGATTGTGGCGGTGAGTACCGGGTTATTGGCCGGGTAAGGCGGTGTGCGCTTAAGGAATGAGCGGGCTTCGGTGGGGAGATTGCTTCTGTGGTGGGTTTGCTTCTGAGATGGGGTGCCTCTGTGGTGAGCTTGCTTCTGAGATGAGTTGCTGTTGCTTCTGTGGTGAGCGGGCTTGCCCCGCGCTGGGCTGCGAAGCGGCCCCATTGAGAACACCGCATTTCTTCAGATAAATCCCGGGGGCAGGGTTTGGGGCCGCTTCGCAGCCCAGCGCGGGGCAAGCCCGCTCACCACAAAGAATGTGCCCGCTCTCGTAATGCCGCCTTCAGCCCCGGCTTTGGCAATCGCTCCAAACCTGGCGAATCAACCCCTGCAGCTTCAACGCCTCGGCCCAACGATCACTGATTTCACGCCCGTCCGCACCGGTAATCGCATACGGCGGCGGGCCCAGTTCGCAGGTGAACGACAGACTCTGCCCTGTGTCCGGGCGAGCCAACCAGTCTTCAATACCGTAGCGCCACCAGCCGGTAAACCGTTCGACCCAGGCGTGATGCTGGGGGAACTCCATTGAGACCTGAACCTGCTCGCTGCTGGCCACGCGCCCATGAAAGCCCCAACTGTGACGCAGGATCGTGCGGATCTGTTCATCGTCCTCCACCGCGCCCGGTTCGGGCAATTCGCGTCCGACCACGTAGTGGGACAGGTCGGCCAGCAACTTCAAGTCGGGCATTTGCGCCAGCAGGTCGAGGGTGAACAGCAGGTCGTTGGTCAGGCGATAACGGTGGGTTTCCAGCAGTACCGGGAAATCCACCTGCTCGGCCAGGCGCTGCCAACCTTCGACCAGCCGCGCCGCGTCGGCCTGGGTGCGCGGGCGTACGTCGGCTTGCAGGGTGAGGTGGTGGCAGCCGTAGCGGCTGATCACATCCAGTGCAGCGGCCAGGTCGTCCACCGACTGAGGAAAAAGCTGGCCTTCGATCTGTAAGCCCCGCGCCGTGGCCGCGGTGTGCAGGCGTGTCACCGCGGCGGGCTTCCAGTAGTGATCGGTGATGCCGTCGAAGCCGGCAGCGGCGATTCGATCCAACTGCGCTTCAAGCGGGCCGGGCTCGGTTTGCATGGCCCACAGGGATTGGAACACTAGGAATCGGCGCATATCAGCTCCGCAGCAATTGTTTAAGGGACAGTTCAGGGTCCGCCAGGCTGGACGGGTTGAGCACCGTGCGCGCGGTGATCAGGCGCTCACACAGCTTGATGTCCTTGGCGACGCTGTTGCCGGGCGCCCAGCCGCACGCACCTTGCAACCGCGCGTCAGCATCGAGGTAGAACAGCAACAGGCCGCCGGCTGGCAAGACGCGACTGATCATATGCAGGGTGATCACGCCCACGGTCTGCAAGCCCCAGTCGTACTGGTCGGACCAGAAGCCGGGGATCGCCTCAAAGGGGACCTCGCGCCCCAGCATATTGAGTGCGGCATGCCGCCCCTGAGCCTCGGCGTTGCGCCAGGTTTCCTGGCGTTGGTACTCGCCGCCGAGGCGAAACTCGCAAACGTCACCTGCCGCGTAGATGCCCGGCGCACTGGTGCGTAAATGCGCGTCAACGCGAATGCCCTGCCCCACCTCCAGCCCCGCCGCCACGGCCAGCTCGATGTTCGGTTGCATGCCGATGCCGACCACCACCAGGTCACACGGCAGCACCTGCCCGTCGATCAGTTGCACGGCATCGCCATGGATGGATTCCAGCGACACGTTCAAGCGCACGTCCACGCCTTGCAGGCGGTGCAGATCCAGCAGCGCCTGGCTGATCACCGGCGGCAACACGCGGCCGGCCAGGCGCGGCCCAGCTTCGAGCACCGTGACTTCGCAGTCCATGCCTCGGGCAGTCGCGGCCACTTCCAGGCCGATAAAGCCGCCGCCGACAATCACCAGTTTCACGCCGGGCTGCAACGCGGATTTCAGTGCCAGCGCTTCATCGTGGGTGCGCAGGTACAGCACGTTGGCCTGTTCCTGGGGCAGACGCCGCGCCCTGCCCCCGGTAGCCAGCAACAGGCCGGCGTAGGACAGCCACTGGCCGTCGGCCAATTGCAGACGCTGTTGAAGCGGGTCCAATTGGCTGACCGGGTTACCCGCGATATGTTCGATGCCCAACTCGGCCAGCCGGGCGCTGTCGCACAGGCTGCATCCCGCCAGGTCCATGCTGCCCTGCAACAACCCCTTGGACAGGGGCGGCCGCTCGTAGGGCAAGTGCGGCTCGTCGCCGATCAGGATCAGGCGTGCGGTATAACCCTCTTCGCGCAGGGTCAGCGCCGCACGGCCACCGGCATGGCCGGCGCCGACGATGATCAAGGGTGCGTTCATGATCACGCCGTGACAGCGAGCAGTACCCGCCCCGCTTCGACCCGCACCGGGTAGGTCTTGAGATTGACGCACACCGGCGCGCCCATGGCCTTGCCGGTGCGGTAATCGAAGCGTCCGTTGTGCTTGGGGCATTCGATGATGTGGTCCATCACCAGGCCATCGGCGAGGTGGATTTTCTCGTGGGTGCACAGGCCTGCTGTGGCGAAAAACTCATTGTCCGCCGAGCGGTAAACCGCGTAGGTGTGCGGCCCGTGATCGAAGCGCAGCACATCTTCTTCGTCTATTTCGCCCACGGCGCAGACGTCGATCCATTGATCGTTCATGGCGTTTTCTCTTGTTATAGATGAGGTTCAGCTGGCGGCGGCTTCGGCATGCATTGGGGCGCGGGCAGTCGATTCCGCACTCGGGCCAATCGGCCTCTGGATGAAATACGTCGGGTCGCTGCGCTGCTTCAGGATCGTCGGAATGATCTCCCTGTACGCCTCGAAAATAGTGGCGTATGGCGGTGGGCAGTCATTGCGGATTTCCTCGTGCAACTGCGCAAGGGCGTGGTACGGCACCATCGGGTACATGTGGTGTTCGAGGTGGTAGTTCATGTCCATGTAGAGAAAGCGCAGCACGCGGTTCATGTAGATGGTGCGGCAGTTGCTGCGGTGGTCGAGCACGTCTTCGGCCAGGCCCACATGCTGGGTGAGGCCAAACAGGTAGCCGAGCCAGGCGCCGTAGATACTCGGCAGCCCAACCAGCATCAGCGGCAACCAGCTGTGCAGGTACAACGCGGTGCCGATGACCACCGCATAAATGCCGACCCAGATCCGCGCGGCGCGGAACACCTTGGGCCATTCGGACTCGGGGATAAAGTCCGCTTCCTGGGCACTCATCTGGCCGGCCGCATGGCGCGCCACCCCGCTGAAGGTCTTCCAGGCCAGCGGCAAATTGAACAGGCTCAGAAACATCATCAAGAAGCTCGGCGGGCGCGGTTCGACAATCTCCGGATCGCGGCCAACCACAATGGTGTCGGTGTGGTGCCGGGCATGACTCCAGCGCCAGACGTGGGGCTCGAAGATGCACATGAAACTCGCGACCTGGTACAGCACGTCGTTCATCCAGCGGGTCTTGAACGCGGTGCCGTGGCCGGTTTCATGCCAGCGCGGGTTGGACGCGGTGCCGTAGAGCACCCCATAGGCGAGGAAAAACGGCACGCAGGCCCAAGTGCCCCAGAACCAGTAGCCGCCGAAGCCGGTGGCGAACAGCGCGCTCACCCAGAGGGCGGTGTCGCGCAAGGCCGGGCCGTCGCGGCGCTGCATCAGTTCTTTCATGCGTTTACGGGAAATCGGCGATTGGTACCAACTGGTCGAGACCAGGCCTTTTTCAGCGGCGCGGGCGGCTTCGGGGCCGGTGAGGCTGTAGTCGCGCCGAGCGCTATGAACGGTGTGTTCGGGCATTGTTATTGTTCTCCGCAAGCGGTGGTTTCAGGTGCTTTGCGAAACCAACGATAGAGCGCAGCTAAATCACCCTCAAGGCCTTGAATCCATTCCCTATCAAGCTATCATCCAGGCCCAGCGGGGCTTGATAGTTTTCTATCAAGACGCTCAAGGGGGCTGTCATGAACAACAATAAACGCCCAACCATCGCCACCGTCGCCTCCCAGGCGGGCCTGAGTGTGGCCACGGTCGACCGGGTATTGAACGCACGCGCGCCGGTTAATCCGCAGACCGCCGAACAGGTGTTCCAGGCCGCCGAAGCCGTGGGCTACTTTGCTGCGCGGCTGATCGGCCAACGCATCCGCGAACGCCGGCCCACTTATCGCTTCGGCATCCTGTTGCTGGGCACCGCCCAGGCGTTCTATGCCAACTTGGCGCAGGCGATTGCCGCTGCCGCCGAGCATCACGGCACCGCCAACCTGACCTGCCAATTCGACTACATCAACGACCGCACACCCAGCGCCATCGTCACGCAGATCGAACAACTCGCCGTGCAGTGTGATGCCCTGGCGGTGGTCAGCTTTGCCCACCCGCTGATCAATGCTTGCCTGGCGCAGATCCGCGAAGCTGGCGTGCCGGTGGTCGCCCTGCTCTCGGATATCCACGAGCACGCCTTGGAACCTTATGTCGGCCAGGACAACCACGTGGTCGGACGCACCATGGGCTGGTTGCTCGCCCGCACCTGTGGCGCACGCAAAGGCAGCGTCGGGATTTTATTGGGCGGCCACCGGTTTCTGGGGCATCAGGCACGGGTCGAGGGCCTGCACAGCTACCTGGCCGAACACGCACCTGGGCTCAAGCCACTTGAACCACTGATCAACCTGGACAACTGCGATATCACCGAAGAAGCCACCCTCGATCTGCTCACCCGCCACAGCGACCTGCGCGGCCTGTGCGTGGTGGGCGGCGGCGGCGACGGCATCATCAGCGCCCTGGCGCAGTTGCCCAAGCGCCCGGCGTTGTGCTGCATTTTGCAGGAGTCCACGGAGCTGTCTCGCCAGGCGCTGCGCCAGGGGTTGGTTGATGTGGTGATGGACTCGCAGCCACGGCAGACGGCGGTGGCACTGGTGGAGTTGTTGGTGCAATTGCAGAGTGCCGAGGGGTTTGATCCGGTGCGGCATCGGGTGCATATAGCGCCGCAGATTGTGACCTCCGAGAACATGGGGGCCTGATACATGAAGATCAGCAGGTGGGAGGGACTTGCTTGCAATAGCAGTGGATCAGTCGACATCTATTGATCTGCACCACCGCTATCGGGGGCAAGCCCCCTCCCACACTTGGATCTCAATCAGTCCAGGTCGCTCGCGTCATGCCGCTCGGCCAACTGTTCCTGGGGTTCGCCAGACACCCGATTCACCCGCCGGCCACGCTGCACCGCCGGCCGTGCATCAATCGCATCGGCCCAGCGCTGCACATGCTTGTACTCATGCACCGACAAAAATTCCGCAGCTCCATACAAGCGGCCTTTGACCAACCCGCCGTACCACGGCCAGATCGCAATGTCGGCAATGGTGTATTCATCACCGGCAATGTACTCACTCACCGCCAGGCGCTTATCCAGCACGTCCAGCTGACGCTTGGCCTCCATGGCGAAGCGGTTGATCGGGTATTCCATCTTGCTCGGCGCGTACGCGTAGAAATGCCCGAAGCCACCGCCCAGGTAGGGCGCGCTGCCCATCTGCCAGAACAACCACGACAGGCACTCCGCGCGGGCCGCAGGCTCGGTGGGGAAGAACGCGCCGAACTTCTCGGCCAGGTAGTGCAGGATCGCGCCGGACTCGAACACACGAATCGGCGTGGGGCCGCTGTGGTCCATCAAGGCGGGGATCTTGGAGTTCGGGTTCACGCCGACAAAGCCGCTGCCAAACTGATCGCCGTCGCCGATCTTGATCAGCCAGGCGTCGTATTCCGCACCGCTGTGCCCCAGGGCCAGCAACTCTTCGAGCAGGATAGTGACCTTCTGCCCGTTGGGCGTGGCCAGGGAGTACAGCTGCAACGGGTGCTTGCCGATGGGCAGTTCTTTGTCGTGGGTCGCACCGGCGATGGGCCGGTTGATGCTGGCGAAGGTGCCGCCGCTTTCGGTTTCCCAGGTCCAGACTTTCGGGGGTACATATTCGGTCATGCTTACGGCTCCAGAAGCGTTTGCGATCAGCGAAGCGCTTGAGACTAAACCAAAGACGGGTGGTGCGTCACACTCCCCGCGGCAGCGTGCCGGGGCACCTGCACTCGCAGCGCGATCAACAAGGCCGCCAGCAGCATCAAGCAGCCCGCGCCCAGAAACACTCCGTCGATGCCGGTGGCACTGAACATCGCGCCCCCGCCCGCCGCACCCGCCGCGATGGCCGATTGCACCGAAGCGACCACCATGCCACCGGCACTTTCGGCCTGATCCGGCACCGCACGCGCCACCCAGTTCGACCACGCCACCGGCACCCCGCCAAAGGCCATGCCCCACAGCGCTAGGAGCAATGCCTGACCCGGCAGTGACGCGGGCAGCAACACCAGGGCCAACGCAGCGACGCCCACCAGGACCGGCATCAACACCAGGGTTCCCCGCGGGTTGCGCACCAGCAACCACCCGGCCAGCAGCGTACCGACAAAATTCGCCGCGCCAAACCCCAGCAGCATCAACGCCAGCCCTTGGGTGCCGACCCCGGTGGCGCTTTCCAGAAACGGGCGAATGTAGGTAAACAGCGCGAAGTGCCCGGTGTGCACCAGCACGCAGCCGAACATGCCGATGGCAATGCCGGGGCGCAGTAGTACATCAAGCACGGTGCGCAGGCGCGCGGTGCCGCTGGGTGCCAGGCGCGGCAGCGTGAACAGCTGGAAGGCCAGGGTCACCACGCCGACGGCGGCCGCAGCCACAAATGCACTGCGCCAGCCATACAGGTCCCCCAGGTAGCTGCCCAATGGCACCGCGACCACGGTACCCACCGCAATGCCGCTGAAGATGATCGACAAGGCACGTGGCAGCAACGCCGCCGGTACCAGGCGCATCGCAACGGCCGCCGCCATGCTCCAGAAACCGCCGAGGGCAATGCCCAGCAGGATGCGCATCAACAACAGCACCAGGAGGCTGGACGAGAACGCCACCAGCAGGTTGGACGCAATCATCAGCGTGGAGAACCCCAACAGCACCAGGCGCCGGTCAATGCCGCGCGTCAAGCCAGGCACCAGCAAACCGGCGAACAACGCCACCACTGCCGTGACCGTGACCGCTTGCCCGGCCAACGCTTCCGACACGCCCAAGTCCAAGGCCATCGGCGTCAGCAGGCTGGCCGGCAGGTACTCCGCCGTGAGCAGGCCGAACACGCCCATCGCCAGGGAAAACACCGCCATCCAGGCCGGCGTGGTCGGTTCTGCACTGCCATCGACAGGGGCATGGGACACACAATCATTCATCACAGGACATCCTCAGGCATTTACGTGATGGCCAGTCTAGGTATGCCCATCAGGATGATCTATGATTCAAACCCTTGAGTTCTTGACCGAAACCCCGAATATGCCAGTCGACAACGCATTCAACCTGTCCTCCGAGCTGATCAATGAGCTGCTGCGCAGCATGCGCCTGCGCGGCGTGCAGTACCGGCGCATCCAGGCCGGGCCGGTGTTCGGCATCAGCTTTGCGGCCAAGCCCGGCCATGCGTATTTCCATTTTCTGGCCGCCGGCTGCGCGACCCTGCGCCTGCACGACGGCAGCCTCTTTGAGTTGTCGGCTGGCAATGCGGTGTTTATCGCCCACGGTGGCGCCCATGCGCTGTTATCCAAACCGGATGACCCCGTGCAGGACATCGCCAGCTTCGACGCTGCACCGCTGGGCGATACCGTGTGCGCGGTGAATGCCTCGCCCTTTGCTCGCTCCAGCACCCTGCTGTTCAGCGCCTGCATGGAGTTCGAGCTCGACAGCATCCAGGGCCTCGGCAACCTGATGCCGGCCTTGATGCTGATCGACGCCGGCGGCCAGCGTTACCCCGGCTTGATGCCGATCCTGGCGGTGATGGAACGCGAAGTCTCCAGCGCCCGCGTCGGTTATGCCGGCATCCTTGCGCGCCTGGCCGATGTGGTGGCGGCGATGATCGTGCGGGGCTGGGTCGAGTGCGCCTGCGCCAATGCTTCGGGTCTCGCGGCCGCGTTGCGCGACACCCGCCTGGCCGGCGCCCTGCTCGCCCTGCACCAGCAGCCAGGACGCGACTGGAGCGTGGCCGAACTGGCGGCGCACTGTCATACCTCACGCTCGGTGTTCGCGGATCGTTTCCAGGCGACCCTGGGGGTACCACCGCTGCGTTACGTGACCGAGCTGCGCATGCGCCTCGCCAGCCAGTGGCTGACCCTGGAGCGGCTGCCCATCGAAGAAGTGGCGTACCGCCTCGGCTATACCTCCCAGGCGGCCTTCAGTCGCGCCTACAAACGCATCACCGGGCAACCGCCGGGCGCCAGCCGCCAAGGCTTCAGGAGCCCGGCATGAACGCCGGGCTGGAAGACATCCTCGCCGACCACCTGAACGTGGTGTTCTGCGGCATCAACCCCGGCAAGGGTTCCGCCGCCCTCGGCCTGCACTTCGCCAACCGCAGCAACCGCTTCTGGCGCACCTTACATCTGGCCGGGTTCACCCCCCACGAAATCCGCCCCGAACACGGCCGCACGCTGTTGCACTACCACTGCGGCCTGACCACGTTGGTGGAACGCCCCACGGCCAGCGCGGACGAATTGGCACGGCATGAGTTCACCCAGGCCGCGACGGGCTTCGAACAGAAGATCCGCCACTGCGCGCCGCGCTTCGTAGCGTTCCTAGGCAAGCCCGGCTACAGCGCATTGAGCGGCCAGCGCGAGATCGCCTGGGGCTTGCAGCCAACGGTGTTGGGCGGTGCGTCAGTGTGGGTGCTGCCCAACCCCAGCGGACGCAACCTGGCGTTCAGCCTGGAGCAGTTGGTGCAGGCGTATCAACAATTGCGCCGGGCGACCGAGTGCCCTTAATCTCTTGAGCTCATCACCCTGATAGCAATGGAGGCTTCATGAAACTGGTCGGCATGCTGGACTCGCCTTACGTACGCCGCGTGGCAATTTCCCTGGATCTGTACGGGGTGAGTTTTGTGCATGAACCCTTGTCCGTGTTCAGCACCTTCAACGAATTTGCGCAGATCAATCCGGTGGTCAAGGCCCCTACCCTGGTGCTGGACGATGGCACGGTATTGATGGATTCCAGCCTGATCCTGGATTACCTCGAAGCCTTGGCCCCGTCGGACAAAAAGCTGCTGCCCCAGCAACCTGCGGCACTTGCCAAAGACTTGCACGTTCTGGGATTGGCGCTGGCGGCCTGTGAGAAGAGCGTGCAGATCGTCTATGAGCACAACCTGCGCCCGGCCGAGAAGCTGCATGCGCCGTGGCTTGAGCGCGTGACCGGCCAATTGCTCGCGGCTTATGCGTTGCTGGACAAGCAACTGGGCGACAGCGAAGCACTGACCCAGGCGTCGATTACGGCGGCAGTGGCGTGGTCGTTCAGCCAGTTCACCGTGGCGTCGGTAGTCAAGGCTGATGCGTTCCCCAACCTGGCCCGGCATACCGAACGACTGGAGCAGCATGCGGCGTTCAAGCGTTACGCCATCGCCTAAGCACCGCAGTTCAAATGTGGGAGGGGGCTTGCCCCCGATAAGGGTGGGTCAGTCATAGAAGTACTGCCTGAACCACCGCTATCGGGGGCAAGCCCCCTCCCACATTGGTCTGTGTTGTCTGAGAGAGGGTGTTCGGCTCAGACCCAACCGCCATCCACAATAAAGTTCTGCGCCGAACACATCGCCGAGGCATCCGAGGCGAGAAACAACGCCATATTGGCGATGTGTTCCGGCAGGACGCTGCCGGGCAGGCACTGGCTGCGGGCGATCAGTTCCTTGGCCGCATCGTCCACCCACATCGCCAGTTGCTTCTCGGTCATGACCCACCCCGGCACCAACGTGTTGACGCGGATATGGTGAGGCCCCAACTCCCGCGCCAACCCCCGGGTCATGCCGTGGGCAGCGGCCTTGCTGGCGGCGTACACCGGGTAGCCGGCGGAAGCCATCATCCAGCCGACCGAGCCGAGGTTGATGATCGCGCCGCCGCCGGCAGCTTTCATCATCGGCACCACGGCCTTGGCCGCAAAGAAGGCGTGCTTGAGGTTGACCGAGATCAGCTTGTCGAAGGTGTCCGAGTCGACCTCTTCCAGGGTGTGACGCACGTCGTTGGCGGCGTTGTTCACCAATACGGTGATCGGCCCCAACGAATGCTCGAAACGCTCGATGGCGGCCTTGTAGGCGATTTCATCGGTGATGTCGCAGCACACGAATTCCACCGTATGCCCCTTCGAGCTCAACAACGCGGCCAGCCGATCGCCCTGGCTTTGCGCGCGGTCCACAAAACCGACCTTGGCGCCTTGCGCGGCAAAGGCCCGCACCATGAACTCACCGATGCCCGAAGCACCACCAGACACCAGCACGGTTTTGCCTTCAAGGTCCGGATAAACAGCCTGCGCAGTACTCATATAACGGTTGCCTCGATCAATTAGTCTTATTTTATTTTGCGAAATTGGCGTTAAAGGCTATAAATTCGCTGTCACACCAACAAAATATCGCTATTAGTAGAACTATTCCACTCAAAACAACAAAAGGAAGTTCGACCATGAAGCACCCTCGATACCTGCTGTCTGGCCTGGCGCTGTCCATGATGATCGCCAGCGGCGGCGCCCAGGCGGCCGGCCTGAGCAGCGAGCAAAAACCTTTCGGTAAAACCAACGACGGCACCGCCGTCGAACAATACATTTTGCGCAACAGCCACGGCATGCAAGCCACGGTGATTACCTACGGCGGCGTCTTGCAGTCGCTGAAAGTGCCGGACAAACACGGCAAGGTCGACGATGTAGTGCTGGGCTTTGACGACGTGCAAGGCTATCAGAGCGGTACGGCATTCTTTGGCGCGACCATCGGCCGCTTTGGCAACCGCCTCGCCGGTGGCGCCTTTGAACTCGACGGCAAGCGCTTCCAGGTGCCGCTCAACGATGGCCCCAACTCGCTGCATGGCGGCGCCCAGGGCTTCGACAAGCAGGTGTGGAAGGCCGAGACGGTCAAGGACAAAGACTCAGTCGGCGTGAAGCTGAGCTACCTGTCCAAGGACGGCGAGATGGGTTTCCCCGGTAATCTGAAAACCGAGGTCACATACCGCCTCAACGACAAGAACGAACTGCACATCGACTACACCGCCACCACCGATAAACCTACGGTGCTCAACCTCACCAATCACAGCTACTTCAACCTCGCCGGTGCAGGCAATGGCGACATTCTCAAGCAAGTCGCGACCTTGCACGCCAGTCATTACACGCCAGTGAATGCCACCCTGATTCCTACCGGCGAACTGGCGCCCGTCAAGGGTACGCCGATGGACTTCCTGAAACCGACGCCGATCGGCCAGCACATCAAGGAGGATCATCCGCAGCTCAAATTTGCCGAGCCAAAGCAAGGTGGGTTTGACTTCAACTGGGCGCTGGACACCAAGGGGGACGTGAAGCAACTCGCCGCCGAGGTGCATGACCCAGAGTCAGGCCGGCGTTTGCAGCTCTACACCAGCGAACCGGGCGTGCAGTTCTATACCAGCAACTTCCTTGATGGTTCGGTGAAGGGTAAAGGCGGCAAGACTTACCTGCACTGGAGTGGTTTCACCTTGGAGACCCAGCACTTTCCGGATGCGCCTAACCAGCCGAACTTCGCCTCGACTCGGTTGAACCCAGGACAGACCTACACCCAGAACACCGTGTTCAAATTCTCCGCCGATTAAAACTGTGGGAGGGGGCTTGCTCCCGATTGCAGTGTGTCAGCTACATATTCATTACCTGACTCACTGCTATCGGGAGCAAGCCCCCTCCCACATTTTGAGCTTCACATGGCGAGGGTTCAGCGTTGTTTCATGCGATCGATGACCACCGCCAGTAGTAGGATCAAACCGCAGATCACGTATTGATGAACCCAGGACAAACTTACGGCCAAAACACCGTATTCAAATTCTCCGCCGATTAAAACTGTGGGAGGGGGCTTGCTCCCGATGGCGGTGTGTCAGCTACATATTCATTACC
>NZ_JBGQOI010000044.1:0-14596 GCF_052113765.1 Pseudomonas sp. W22_MBD1_FP4
CGATGGCGGAGTGTCAGCCAGCTCAATGGTGACTGACACTCCGCCATCGGGAGCAAGCCCCCTCCCACATTTTTTACCGAGTAAGGTCAGGAGATTGGCGGCAAGCCATAGGCAGCCAGGTCAAAGTCCGCAAGCTTGCGGATGATCTGGTCGGCATGCTGGTACTTGCTGTCGGCCATGGCTTCGTCGGGCACGGCGATGGCGGTCATATGGGCGGCCTTCGCAGCCGTTACACCAAAGGGCGAATCCTCGAACACCAGGCAATCCTCAGGGGCAACGCCCAGGCGGCGCGCGGCGGTAAGGAAGATGTCCGGTGCAGGTTTGGCGGCGCCGACTTCGGGGTCGTCGGCGGTGACAATGGTGCCGAACAGGCTAAACCACTCGCGGTGCAACGTGGTTTTGTGGCCAAACGAATTGCGCGACGAACTGGTGCCCACGGCAATCGGAATGTTGTGTGCCTTCAAGTGCCGAACCAGCGCCTCAGCACCGGGCATGCCCAGGGCCTTTGGAAAGCGCTCGCTCATCAACGGTTCGCGAATTTCCAGAAACTGCGCCGGTGTGATCGGCAAGTCCAGTGCCTTGACCACGTAATCGGCCAGGTCCTGGGCGCCACGGCCAATAATATGCTGCTTGATCCCCCAATCATAAGTACGACCGTAGCGCTCGGCGATGATCTGCGTGACTTCGGTGTAGATGCCTTCTGTATCGAGCAACAACCCGTCCATATCGAAAATCACAGCCTTGATCGGGGCAACGGTACGTGGCGAATTCATCACAACAGATCCTTGGGAGGAAGGACTAAAAGGATTCAGCACAATAACGGTCCCGCTTACCTGCGGGCAACCCTTAGACTACGCCCTCCCCTTTTTGAAGCGCGCACAATGCTCTACCGTCTAGCTGCCGACAGCCTCGTGCTGTTTCACCTGTGTTTTATCCTGTTCGTATTATTCGGCGGGCTGCTGGCCCTTAAGTGGCGGCCAGTTATCTGGCTGCACTTGCCCGCTGCCGCGTGGGGCGTGGCCGTCGAGGTCTTTCACCTGCCGTGCCCACTCACGCGCTGGGAAAACTTGCTTCGCCATCTCGCCGGTCAAGACGGCTACGGCGGCGGATTCATCGAACACTACATTCTTACGCTCATCTATCCGGCTGGCCTGACTCCGCAGATTCAACTGGCGCTGGGTGCATTGGTGTTAGTGATCAATATCGCGGTGTATACGCGGCTGATTCGGCGTTACGTACAGCCTTGAGACAGCCGCACGGGTGAAGAATCAGACTCCCTCAGTCCCTTCATAGCCGCCGCCATGTCCGAAGCCTTCGAAGTCCCCAGCCCCCACGAAAAACACATCGAACACACCACCGAACATGCCCACGCAAGAGGAGACAGTTTCGCCAGCCGAATCGCCGTCATGACCGCGCTGATGGCCACTCTCGGCGCCATGCTCAGCTACCAGGCCGGTTCCACCGAAAGCGAAGCGGCGATGGACAAAAACAACGCGGCCATCATCAAGACCGAAGCCGCCAACCAGTGGAACTACTACCAGGCCAAATCCAGCCGCCAAAACCTGGCGGAGCTGGCCACCCATATTCCCGGCGTAGACGCTGCGCATTACAAGGGCGAGATCGAGCGCTACAAAAGCCAGAAGGAAGACGTGCGCCAGCAGGCAGAAAAGCTTGAGGCCACCTCGCGGGAATGGGATGAAAAATCAGAACAGGCGTTGCACCAGCACCACCGCTGGGCACAGGCGATGACCGCGATTCAGATCGCGATTTCGCTGGCGGCAATTACGTTGCTCACAAGGAAGGAGTGGTTGAAGCGCATGGCGTATACGGCGGCGGGAGTGGCGGTGGTGTTAGGTAGCCTGGCGTGGTTGCACATCTGACGACGGGAAGATTGATTTCAATCCCCTGCCGGGGCGATTAAAGTACGCCCCCCCGAGAATTGAATCTCGGGCTTTAGTCCATGGAGTTTCCCAGTGAAGTACATCAGTAAAGTGGTTGCAGCAGCCGTTCTCGGTTTCACGCTTGCAGGCTGCACCGGCACCGCCATCAAATCCCCGCAATACGACAGCAGCCAATACACCGTCCTGGGCCACAGTGAAGCCAGCGCCACCGGCATTATGCTGTTCGGCGTGATCCCGATCGGCCAGAACAGCCGTTTCGTGCGCGCCCAGGATGCCGCCATCAAAGCAAAAGGCGGCGATGCGCTGATCAACACCCAAGTGCAGGAAAACTGGTTCTGGGCCTGGGTCCTCAGCGGTTACACCACCAAGATTTCCGGTGATGTGATCAAGCTGAAAACCGCGCAGTAAATCCGCTCGGGCTTTCACCTGAGCCCGCGACGTATCATGGGCCACCCTTTCGAGGATGACCCATGAACCTCAGTATCCTCTACGCACTCGCCGCCGCCGCCCTGTTCGGCGCCAGCACCCCGCTCGCCAAAAATCTCGGCCTGGGCCTCTCGCCCGTGCTGCTCGCCGGCCTGCTCTACCTCGGCAGCGGCGTCGGTCTCGCCGGCGTGCGCCTGATCCGTGATCGTGGCTGGAAACCCAGCGGACTGACCTCATCGGAATGGCCCTGGCTGCTCGGCGCCATCGCATTCGGCGGCATCCTCGGGCCTGTCGCGCTGATGTTCGGCCTGACCCGCACGGCCGGCGCAACCGCCTCCCTGATGCTCAACCTGGAATCAGTGCTGACCGCCGTCATCGCCTGGGTCGTGTTCAAGGAAAACGCCGACCGTCGCATCGTCCTGGGGATGATCGCCATCGTGCTGGGCGGCGTGGTGTTGTCATGGGCCGACGGCGGTGGCACGAGCCATGACTGGACGGGGCCGCTGGCGGTTGCCGTGGCGTGCCTGTGCTGGGGGATTGATAACAACCTGACGCGCAAAGTGTCTGCGTCGGACGCGCTGTTTATCGCCGGGACCAAGGGGTTGATTGCGGGGCTGGTGAATGGCGGGTTGGCGCTCTATTTCGGAGCGCAAATCCCGGGTATGGCGCAGCTGACGCCTATCTTGCTGGTTGGTTTTCTGGGCTATGGCATCAGCCTGGTGATGTTCGTGCTGGCGCTGCGCGGACTGGGCAGTGCACGCACGGGAGCCTATTTTTCTACCGCGCCGTTTCTGGGTGCCGCGATTGCGGTGCTGATGTTGGGTGAGTCAGTGACATTGGCTTTCTGGATTGCATCGGCGTTGATGGCCATGGGCGTTTGGCTGCACCTGACGGAACGGCATGCCCATGATCATCAGCATGAGGCCATGGAGCACGGACATCGGCATGTGCATGATGAACATCACCAACATGAGCACGGGTTTGAGTGGGATCCGGCTGAGCCCCACAGCCATGTGCATGTGCACAGTCCGCTGAGGCACAGCCATGCGCATTTTCCGGATGTACATCATCGGCACAGGCATTGAGGGGCGATGGGCATGGCTCTGAGACCAACAGACGCCCGATCGGCTGGCTTTTATCCGCTAACTCAAGGTGCCAATACCCCACATCGTGCCACTGACCGAGCTTATAACCGACTTGAGGATAGGTACCGATGTGTTGGAAGCCAAACCGCTCATGCAACTTGATGCTGCCTGAATTGGGCTGAGAAATGCCAGCATAGGCCGGACGATAGCCCTGCCGAACCAGAAGCTCGGTGCTGACTTGCATAAGCATATGCCGACCACCTTGCCTTCTCGAACCGCCACCAGATATGGATAAATCCGCAGCGTTAGCTCAATGCGCTGCTGTATCTCTTCAATACTAGGCGACACCTCTTCAAAGGAGATAGCCGAGCCGGTCACTACCGAGGCATAGATAGCCTGGATGGCAACAGCATCTCCAAGCCGTGCCGCTCTGATTTCAATGGACATTGATTGAACTCAGATTGAACGCTGGTTCACGCGCGCCATGAGCTGTTCCGCGCTTTCCTTGCGTTCCGAGTAACGATCCACCAAAAACGCCTTTTGGTCACGCAGCAACAGGGTGAACTTCACCAGTTCCTCCATCACATCGACCACGCGATCGTAAAAAGCAGAAGGCTTCATTCGGCCTGCCTCGTCGAACTCCATATAGGCTTTCGGTACAGAGGATTGATTGGGTATCGTGAACATGCGCATCCAGCGACCCAGTACCCTCAACTGATTAACCACATTGAAGGACTGTGAGCCACCGCAGACCTGCATCACGGCCAGGGTCTTTCCCTGGGTGGGGCGAACAGCGCCGAGTTCAAGAGGCACCCAGTCGATCTGCGCCTTGAACACCGCTGACATCGCGCCATGCCGTTCTGGTGAACACCAGACCTGACCTTCCGACCACAACATCAGATCCCGCAGTTCCTGCACCTTAGGATGATTCACCGATGCGTCGTCGGGCAGTGGCAGCCCACTAGGATTGAACACACGGGTTTGCGCACCAAAGTGCTCCAGTAAACGCGCAGCTTCTTCGACCAGCAGACGGCTGAAAGAGCGCTCGCGGGTCGACCCATACAGCAAGAGAATTCGAGGCTTTTGATCTTTCGGGCGAGATGCAATTGGCAGGGGGTCGAACAGAGAGAGGTCTAGGTTGGGCAGTTGCTCTGACATATGTCCTCCTTCTCAGTGTTTGCTGATTTGATCCAGCTCGCGTTTGAGTTCATCGCGGCTGAGGCTGTTGAAGGGAAGCGCAAAGAACGCTTTACAGCGTTTTTCGATGCAAGCGAGCGTGGCTCGGAAAGCGGCATCAACTTCTTCTTCGTCCCCCATCACATCGGAAGGATCTTCCAGGCCCCAATGAGCTTTCACGGCTGGCCCGAAATAGACCGGGCAAGACTCGCCTGCTGCCTTGTCGCATACGGTAATGACGATATCCGGAGGGTTATCTTCGAAGGCTTCGTTGCCCTTGCTGCTCAAGCCTTCGATGGAAATGCCCGACTGGGTCAAAGTCGTCAAACTGCGAGGTAGCACCTGCCCCTTGGGAAAGCTTCCGGAGCTCACCGCTCTGAAACCCTCCGGCGCCAGGTGGTTGAACATGGCTTCTGAAAGAATGCTTCGGCAGCTGTTGGCCGTGCACATGAACAAGACTCGCATTAATTACTCCTTCCACTCTTCGCGGGCATTAAACACTTAGGCGCAGCGCCAGCTTCGATAGGGTTAACAGTTGGGATTAGCAGCAGGCAACATCGCGGACAGGGCGTCCATCCATATTCTGTAGACGGGAAGTGTCGCCCTGCAGCCAGTGAACGTTGGCTCGTAACGTCACTTGCAGGATCTCGTGCACCCAGCTGGGAAGGTCCGGATTTAAGCGGTAGTAAACCCAGAGTCCCTGGCGACGATCCAGCAGGAGACCACTGCTGCGTAACTGTGCGAGGTGACGGCTGATCTTCGATTGGCTGTCGCCGAGAGCGCACATCAGTTCGCAGACACAGAGCTCTCCTTGGGAGGCAATCAGCAAAGTAGCGCGTGCGCGAGTTTCCTCTGCAAGGCTCTTAAACACTTCTGGAGGCGTAATCATGTGGGCCACTTGCTATATGTGAATAACCGAATATACGGATACACACATATTTAAAGCAAGCTATCGATCGGGTGGGTTTCTTCGGGGCGATGGGAACCGTACGTAGGACCTTCGTGAGCGCCCATACGAGATGACCCTGTCGCAAACCCGCTAACGGGGCTTTTTTTGAATGCCAAAAACCACAAACCCCCGACTTTCTCTAGGAAAATCAGGGGTTTGTGTTTACTTAATGTGGCGGTGAAGGAGAGATTCGAACTCTCGATACAATTTCTTGTATACACACTTTCCAGGCGTGCTCCTTAAGCCACTCGGACACTTCACCGTATCTCGTCAAACCAGTTCAGTCTGTCGAGGCGCGCTAATGTAGTCGAAAGCCTTTCTGATGGCAAAGGTTTTTTTCAGAATTTTCATGCGGTTAGACGGTTATACCGGAATGGGCCCGCGGGAGGACGGTGATTATGCCAATCTCGGGGAGGGTTCAGAGGGTCTTCGCTGGGCACTATGCCCTGCTGCAGGCCATTTGCGACCAGGGATACGGGAAAAGGCTGACTGGCCAGTCAGTCATTGCGCTTTACCGGAACGGGCGTGGTGGGTAACGTCTGCTGCATTCTTCTATAACAAGTCCTACAAGGAACCGCGTCATGAGTGAGTTGATTGCCTACCACCTCGAAGACGGTATCGCGACCCTGACCTTGAGCAACGGCAAGGTGAATGCCATTTCTCCAGATGTTGTCAGTGCGTTCAATACAGCGCTGGACCAAGCCGAGAAAGATCGGGCGGTGGTGGTGATCACCGGCACGCCGGGGATTTTGTCGGGTGGTTATGATTTGAAAGTGATGACGGCAGGCCCTAAAGAGGCCATCGGCCTGGTCACGTCGGGCTCGACGTTGGCGCGTCGTCTGTTGTCGCACCCATTCCCGGTAATTGTGGCGTGCCCTGGGCATGCCGTGGCCAAGGGCGCGTTTCTGTTGCTGTCGGCCGATTATCGGATTGGGGTGGAAGGCCCGTTCAGCATCGGCCTGAATGAAGTGGCAATCGGCATGACCATGCACCACGCAGGGATCGAGCTGGCGCGGGATCGTCTGCGCAAGTCGGCGTTCCACCGGTCGGTGATCAATGCCGAGATGTTTGACCCGCAGGGCGCGTTGCAGGCCGGTTTCCTCGACAAGGTGGTGGCGCCTGAAGAACTGCACGCAGCGGCACTGGAAGCGGCGCGCCAGTTGAAGAAGATCAATATGAATGCCCACAAGCACACCAAGTTGAAGGTGCGTAAAGCGCTCTTGGAAGCCTTGGACGATGCAATTATCCAGGATCAGGGTCACAACCTGAGCTAAGTCCCTACACCTGCTGTGCCAGAGCCCGACCTTGTGTCGGGCTTTTTCTTACACGTAAATCCGAAACGCCCCTAGCCGCTCTAGCCAGCCAGTGTCGGCACATGTTGAAACATACGCTTAAACATCGCCTATCTCCGACCTCTACCTGGGTAATTGCCGAAGTCAGTGCACATCCGTACACTTCGCCACCTTTTGTCCCGATAGGCCGTGTCGATGCTTTTTCTGCTGCGTATGTTGTTGATGGGCCTGCACTTTATGGTGGCGGGTGTGCTCGGGGTTTTTCTAGGTATCTGCCGGCCGTTCAACCCGGACAACAGCCGCCTGTGCGCGCGCCTGTATGCGCTGCCCGCGATGCGCATCTTGCGATTGAACGTGAAGGCCGATGTCGACTCGCTGCGCAACAAGCCCGGCACCTGCGTGGTCATCGCCAACCACCAGTCCAACTATGACCTGTTCGTGGTGGGCACTGTAGTGCCCCATCGCACAGTGTGTATTGCCAAAAAGAGCCTGAAATGGGTGCCGTTGTTCGGCCAGTTGTTCTGGCTGGCAGGCAATGTGTTGATCGACCGCGGCAATGCGCACAAGGCGCGCCGTGCGATGCTGACCACCACCCATACGCTGCAACACAAAGACACGTCGATCTGGGTGTTCCCGGAAGGCACGCGCAATCTGGGCAAGGGCCTGCTGCCGTTCAAGAAAGGCGCGTTTCATATGGCGATTGCGGCGGGTGTACCTATCGTGCAGGTGTGCGTCAGCAATTACGTCGTTCATATGAAGCTTAATCGCTGGAACAGTGGTGATGTGCTCATACGTTCTTTGCCACCCGTTCCTACAGCCGGGCTGACAGCGAATGACGTCCCTGCGTTGATGCAGGCGTGTCAGACGCAGATGGATGCATGCATTGCAGAACTGGACCGCGAAGTGCAGTCCGCCTGAACACGTTATTTGGGCGCTCCTTCCCCAGCGCGAGCAACCTCGCTCACCACACAAAGCTCGCCGCAACGACGTCTACAACGGAACGCCATTCAAGCTAAGCTGCCCAACATCTGTCCTCCAAACAAGAAGTGATCAGCACCATGGGTAGAGTTGTTGCGGCAGCCGTCTACAGCGCCGGTAAGAAAGTCTCTGATATCACCCTTGATGAAGGCGCCGCCTGGGCCGCCAAGCCCGGGCATTTTGTGTGGATCGGCCTGGAAGAGCCCGATGCCCAGGAGCTGGCCAACCTGCAGCGCCAGTTCAACCTGCATGAACTGGCCATCGAAGACGCCCTGGAAAAACACAGCCGCCCCAAGCTCGAAACCTTCGGCGATGCGCTGTTTATCGTCACCTATTCACCGGTGCGCGAGAACGGCAAGCTGGAGTTTATCGAAACCCATATCTTTGCCGGCACCGGCTATATCATCACCGCCCGCAACGGTCACTCAGCGTCCTACGGCTTTGTGCGCCAACGCTGTGAGGCGCGCCCGCTGTTGCTGGAGCATGGGGAAGATTTCGTACTCTATGCATTGCTGGATTTCGTCACCGAAAACTACCAGCCGGTCAGCGAGGCGATCCACACCGAGATCGATGAACTGGAGCGCAACGTACTGTGCAGTTCACTGAGCGAACGCGATATTCAGAAGATCCACGGTCTGCGCCGCGATGTGCTGCGGCTCAAGCGGTATGTGGCGCCGATGGTGGAGATCAGCCAGGAGTTGCAGAAGCTGAGCTTCCCGTTTATCGACAAGAACATGCGCCCTTATTTTCGTGATGTGCAGATCCACGTGACACGGCAGATGGAGGACCTCACTACCCTGCGCGACATCGCCAGCCAGACGATCGAAATCGGGGTGTTGCTGGAGGCGTCACGCCAGAGCGTGGTGCAGCGCAAGTTTGCCGCGTGGGCGGCGATCCTGGCATTCCCCACCGCGGTGGCAGGGATTTATGGGATGAACTTCCAGAACATGCCCGAGCTGCAATGGCACTATGGCTATTTTGCGGTGCTCGGGTTTATTGCGGTGGGATGCACCAGCCTGTGGGCCAGTTTCAAACGCTCGGGCTGGCTTTAAGCTTTGTGCGCCACAAACCGCATCATCCATTCCGCCACGGTGGCGCCGTGGTGGTCGCGCTCCAGGCTGGCGACACCATTCGTGTAAACCGTTTCCCCGAGGGTTGTCTGAAGAATCTCCAGCAACTCGCGCGAATAGTCGTGGATAAATTCCGGGTGGCCTTGGAAGCACAGCACCTGGTCGCCAATGTGATACGCCGCGAACGGGCAAAAATCGCTGGAGGCGATGACCGTGGCATTGTCCGGCAAGCTGGTGACTTGGTCCTGGTGACTGATCAACAGCGTCAACTCAGGCACCTCAGGGCTCATCCACGGGGCCTTGGCATCGAGTTTGTAGTCATGAATGCCCATGCCCCAGCCTTTGCTGGCGCGCTCAGTCTTGCCGCCGAGCAGCAATGCCAACAACTGGTGGCCGAAGCAGATACCGAGCAATTTGTCGCCACGCTCATAGCGCTGCAGCAAGTAGGTCTTGAGGGTCTGGATCCAAGGATCGGTACCGAAGGAATCGGCCTTGCTGCCGGTAACGAGGTAGGCATCAAACACCTCATCGTCTGACGGATATTCGCCCTGCACCACGTTGTAAACCACAAACTCGGCAGCAATCGGCTGCTTGGAGAACAGGCGCTTGAACATCTGCCCGTAACCTTGGTACTGATCGATCAAGCCTGGACGCAGGATATCGGTTTCCAGGATGCAGACGCGTAGCGACATAAAAAATACCTGACACGGCGATGGGAATATTGAACACCCAGAGCCTGCCTTGAAACACCCCTTCAAGGCAAGCCCCTCCATTAATCACCGAAACACTTCACTCCTCG
This sequence comes from Pseudomonas sp. W22_MBD1_FP4, assembly GCF_052113765.1. Lineage (NCBI taxonomy): Bacteria > Pseudomonadati > Pseudomonadota > Gammaproteobacteria > Pseudomonadales > Pseudomonadaceae > Pseudomonas > Pseudomonas sp. W22_MBD1_FP4. The sequence goes on from NZ_JBGQOI010000044.1 coordinate 9,677, forward strand.
CCGCTTTCTCCAGCAACAACACTGGCGGCGCAAAGCGCTCCCCATATTGCTCAGCCAGATAACGCGCACGGGCGATGAAGTCGTTCAAGCCGTACTGATTGATAAACTGCAACGCCCCACCGCTCCACGCCGCAAAACCAATGCCGAAGATCGATCCCACATTGGCATCAGCGGTGGACATCAACACGCCCTCCTCCACACAGCGCACAGTTTCGATGGCTTGGATAAACAGCAAACGGTCGCGCACATCCTGTGGCGAAATCTGCTGGCCCGGCCGTTCAAAGCGGGCTTTCAACTCCGGCCACAGGTACTTCTGCCCTCCAGCGGGATACTCGTAAAAACCGCCACCCGCCACCTTGCCCGCGCGTTTGTATTCATTCACCAACAGATCGATGACCGCCGTTGCCGGATGCCCTGGCACCGTCTTACCTTCGGCCTGCAAATCCTTGGCCGTCTGCTGTCGGATATGGCTCATGAGGCTGAGGGACACTTCATCGGACACCGCCAGCGGCCCCACCGGCATACCGGCCTTGCGCGCCTCGGTCTCGATCATCGGCGCGGCCACACCTTCACCGAGCATGGCGATGCCTTCATTGGTGAACGTGCCGAACACCCGCGAGGTGAAGAAGCCGCGACTGTCGTTGACCACAATCGGAGTTTTCTTGATTTGCAGGACGAAATCGAAACCTCGGGCCAGGGTTTCGTCCGAGGTCTGGGCGCCCTTGATGATTTCAACCAGAGGCATCTTGTCTACCGGGCTGAAAAAATGCAGGCCGATAAATTTGCCTTGATCCGCCACAGCTCTAGCAAGGCCGGTGATGGGCAACGTTGAGGTATTGGAGGCGATCACCGCGTCGGCTCCGACCACATGTTGCGCGGCGGCCGAAACCTTGGCCTTAAGTTCACGGTCTTCGAAAACGGCCTCAATGATCAAATCGCAGCCGACCAAATCAGCATCCGAGGCAGTAGGGTAAATCCGCGCCAAGGTGGCTTCCCGCTGCTCGGCGGTCAATTGCCCACGGCTGACCTTCTTGTCCAGCAGCGCGGCCGAATGTGCCTTGCCCTTCTCGGCGGCGGCCTGGGTGACGTCCTTGAGCACCACCTCGATCCCCGCACAGGCGCTGACATACGCAATTCCAGCCCCCATCATCCCGGCACCAAGCACACCCACTTTGCGTGTCACGTAAGGTGAAAAACCCTTGGGTCGCGAGCTGCCGGCGTTGATTTCATTGAGTTGGAACCAGAAGGTGCCAATCATGTTTTTCGCCACTTGCCCGGTGACCAACTCGGTGAAGTAACGGGTTTCGATCAGGTGCGCGGTGTCGAAGTCCACCTGAGCGCCTTCAACGGCAGCACAGAGGATTTTCTCTGGAGCCGGAAAACAGCCATTGGTTTTGCTGCGCAGGATCGACGGTGCAATCGCCAGCATCTGCGCGACTTTTGGGTTCGATGGAGTGCCGCCGGGAATCTGGTACGCCTTGCTGTCCCAGGGTTGTTTAGCCTCGGGATTGCCGAGAATCCAAGCGCGGGATTTGGCCAGCAGCCCATCGCGGTCCACCGCCAGTTCGTTGATCAACCCCGCCTGGAGCGCCTGTTGCCGCCGTACTTTTTTACCTTCCAGCAAATACGGCAGGGCTTTTTCCAAGCCGAGCATGCGCACCATACGCACCACGCCACCGCCGCCCGGCAGCAAGCCGAGGGTGACTTCCGGCAATCCAAGCTGCACCGATTTGTCATCCAGCGCGACACGGTAATGACAGGCCAGGCAAATCTCCCAGCCGCCGCCCAGGGCCGCGCCGTTGATCGCGGCCACCACCGGCTTGCCGAGGGTTTCCAAGCGACGCAACTGCGCTTTAAGCACCAACACGCTCTCATAGAAATCCTTGGCGTGGGACTTCTCGACCTTGATCAATTCATTGAGGTCACCGCCCGCGAAAAAAGTCTTCTTTGCAGAGGTGATAATCACACCGGCAATGTGGTCCTTTTCCGACTCCAGGCGCAGAACCGCAGCGGCCATGGCATCGCGGTAAACACCGTTCATGGTGTTGGCGCTCTGGCCGGGCATGTCGAGAGTCAGCACCACAATCTGGTCCTGGCCTTTTTCGTAACGAATGGCATCGGTCATCAGAAATTCCTTAGGCTCAGAGGCGTTCGATAATAGTGGCGATGCCCATGCCACCGCCGACACACAGGGTGGCCAGGCCGTAGCGCTGCCGGCGCACTTCAAGCTCGTCAAGCAGAGTGCCAAGGATCGCGCAACCAGTGGCGCCCAACGGGTGGCCCATTGCGATGGAACCGCCGTTGACGTTGACGAGTGCGGCATCGATGCCCATGTCCTTTATGAATTTGAGCACCACTGAGGCAAAGGCCTCGTTGACCTCGAACAGATCGATGTCTTCCACGCGCAAACCGGCCTTGGCCAAGGCTTTTCGTGTGGCTGGCGCGGGGCCCGTGAGCATGATGGTGGGATCAGTGCTGGTAACCGCCGTGGCGACGATGCGCGCCCGCGGTTGCAAGCCCAGTTCGCCACCCTTCACTTCAGAGCCGATCAACATCAGTGCGGCGCCGTCGACAATGCCGGAGCTATTACCCGGGGTATGTACGTGGTTGATGCGCTCCACATGGCTGTAGACCCGCAGAGCCGTAGCGTCGAAGCCCATTTGCCCCATCATCTCGAAGCTCGGTTTGAGATTGCCCAGGCCTTCAAGAGTCGAGTCGCCACGGATAAATTCGTCATGGTCCAGCAGGACAATACCGTTCTGGTCCTGCACCGCGATCAACGACTTGCTGAAGGAACCGTCGGCACTGGCCCTGGCCGCTTTCTGCTGGGACTGCAGGGCAAAGCTATCGACATCCTGGCGACTGAAACCCTCCAAGGTGGCGATCAGATCAGCGCCGATGCCTTGGGGTGTGAAGTGGCTGTGCAGGTTGGTCTGCGGGTCCAGCACCCAGGCACCGCCATCGCTGCCCATGGGTACACGGGACATAGACTCGACTCCGCCGACCACCACCAGGTCTTCAAAGCCGGAGCGCACTTTCATCGCCCCCAGGTTCACTGCTTCAAGGCCCGAGGCGCAGAAGCGGTTGACCTGTACGCCAGCGACGCTGATTGCCCAGTTCGCTACCAAGGCGGCGGTCTTGGCGATGTCGGCGCCTTGGTCGCCCACTGGGGTGACGCAGCCGAGCACGATGTCATCCACTTGGTGGGTGTCGAGGTCGCTGCGTTGCGCCAGCGCCGTGAGCAGACCTGCCACCAGATTTACCGGTTTCACGCTGTGCAAGGCGCCGTCTGCCTTGCCTTTGCCCCGGGGCGTGCGTATCGCATCAAAGATCAAAGCTTGGGTCATGACATCCTCGAACCATTGCGCAGTAGTGCCCTTACCTTAGGCCCGATTGACACGGTTTCAATGACGGATGCGCTCATTGCTTTTGACCCCCACGCTCGGACGAACGGTAGGCCCCTAAGCGCATAGGCTGATTAATCGTTTTAGCTGTCTAGCCAAGGCATTGGCGCCAAGATGGCGTTCTGCCTCATGCCTTTTTAAGCTGAAATCCTGATTAGCTGATATGAAATGGATCTAAGCCGCGAAGAACGAGGGCTCTAAGGTTCAATCAGTAAGATGTTGCTGCCGGGTTTTGCTGGAGCAGCTGTAAGAAAAGTGACACGTCATAGCGCCATACTGAAATAAAACGGCACGTATTTGACGCTCAGGAATAACAACAAAAGGCAGTCAGCCATGTTCAAGCATTCGAAAGTACGTCAGGCGGGACTTATTCTGTTCGCCACCACACTGATTCTGATCCTGCCCAATTTGACCAAGGTAATTGGGTGACCCTCTATCCTCCGCGCTTTGTGCATCAGGATTGCAGCTTTTTGGCAGCACCTGCCGGGACTTCGTGCATAGCGACCCCGTTGCAGGGGCTGCCTTTTTACGCGCGTTTTTCCGGTATCGTGAGCCCCATCGCCACTTAACCCGGGGCCTCTGTCTTGAAACCGATCTTCGCACTCTTAGCCTTGTTGCTTGCTCTGCCCGCAGACGCGGCGCAATTGACTATCGAACTGGACCACACCCGCAAGACCTGGCAGACCGCCGACCTGCTCAAGCATCCGGATGCGCAGACGGTGCAGATCGTCGATGACGTTTCCTACAAGCGCAATATGACCTATCGCGCGGTGCCGCTGGCGGTGCTCTTACCAGGCCTAACGCCACAGAGCCATGTGCAAGCGGTTGCCCTGGATGGCTTCGCTGCAGAACTGACCGCCGCACCGCTGCTGGAACAAAACGGCGCGCGCGCGTGGTTGGCCGTGGAAGATCCGGCCAAACCGTGGCCCGCCCTGGCCGATGGCAAACACAGTGCCGGCCCGTTTTATCTGGTGTGGACCGACCCGCAGGCGGGGCACATCAGCCCCGAGCAGTGGCCGTTTCAAGTCTCGACAATCAAGCAATTGAAGACCGTAGCCGAGCGCTTCCCCGCGCTGCTACCCGATCCGGAACTGGCGGCGAATGATCCCATCAACCAGGGCTTTGCACTGTTCCAGAAAAACTGCCTGGCCTGCCATCGCCTCAATGGCGCAGGCGATGCGCAGGTGGGTCCGGATTTGAATATCCCCTACAGCCCTACCGAATATTTCGGTGGGGATTTCCTAAAGCGCTATATCCGTGATCCGCAGAGTTTGAGGCATTGGCCCCAGGCGAAGATGCCGGCGTTCGCTGCCAGTGTGTTGCCTGACAGCGAGCTGGATTTATTGGTGGGGTATTTGAAGCATATGGCGGGGCGTAAGCAGCAGCCCTGAGCCAGCCTCCTTCGAAAGATAGTTTTCGTGTAGTGAGCGGGCTTGCCCCGCGCTGGGCTGCGCAGCAACCCCAACACCACAAAACTTTTTCGGGCAGGAATCTGTCTCTTCTCCACATCTCCGAA
>NZ_JBGQOI010000045.1:0-14051 GCF_052113765.1 Pseudomonas sp. W22_MBD1_FP4
CCCCCCCCCCCCCCCCACCCCCCCCCCCCCCCCCCCCCCCCCCCCCCCCCCCCCCCCCCCCCCCCCCCCCCCCCCCCTCCCTCCCCCCTCCCCCCCCCCCCCCCCCCCCCCCCCCCGCCGGGGTCGGCATGGGCACCGCGCTGGCATATGCCTGCCTGTCGTGCAGCCTGATGCTGTTGTTTCGCGAGCAGATCGCGACGATCTACACCCCGGACCCGGTGGTGATCCACCTAGCGTCGACGCTGATCGTATTCTCGGCGCTGTTTCAGTTCTCGGACTCTATCCAGGTCACTGCCGCTGGCGCATTGCGAGGCTATCAGGACACCCGGGTGACCATGGTGCTGACGTTGTTCGCCTACTGGGGCGTGGGATTGCCGGTGGGCTACGCACTGGGGCTGACTGACTGGCTCGGCGCGCCCAGCGGCCCAAGCGGTTTGTGGCAAGGGCTGATCGTGGGCCTCAGCTGTGCGGCGGGGATGTTGCTGGTACGCCTGGCGCGCAGTGCACGCCGGCGTATCCGGGCGGATAAGGCGCGCGCTTAGTCGGCCTTTTTGCGAATCCAGTACAGATAGGTGCCGGCCTGTTCCTGCTGATCCACCAATTCGTGGTCAAGGAACACGCAGAACTTGGGAATATCGCGACGGGTTGACGGGTCGGTCGCGATCACTTTGAGCAAGCCGCCTGCCGGCAGGTCGCGGATGTGCTGGTGCAGCATCATCACCGGTTCCGGGCAGTTGAGGCCTGTTGCATCGAGAACGCCGTCTACGGGGCTTTCGTTAATATCGCTCATTGATTACTCCTCGTTAACGGGCCTTGGTTTTCTTCGCATCCACCAGCCGACGCAGGTGGCACGTCACTTCCTCACGGTCGTGGTAAAGCTGCTTGCAACCGATCTCCACGCGGATGCCGCGCGCCTTGAAACCCTCTTCGATGCGCTCCAGCAGACGCTTCACTTCGGCATAACGCTGCTTCATCGGCAACTTCAGGTTCACCACCGCCTCGCGGCAATATCCTTCGCCAATCCAGGTTTCCAGCAGCGCGGCGTTGCGTGCGGGTTTCTCCACAATGTCGCACACCATCCAATCAACCGGTTGCTTGGGCACGAAGGTGAAACCGTCGGCCATCAGGTGCTGCACCAGGCCGGTGTCCATCAGGCTTTCGGCCATGGGGCCGTTGTCGATGGCCGTCACCAACATGCCGCGGTTGACCAGTTGCCAAGTCCAACCGCCCGGCGCGGCACCGAGGTCGACGCCGGTCATGTCGCCGTGCAGGCGCTCGTCCCACTGGTCGCGGGGGATAAAGTGGTGCCAGGCCTCTTCCAGCTTGAGGGTTGAGCGGCTTGGCGCGTCACGCGGGAATTTCAGGCGTGGAATACCCATCGGCCACATCGCCGAGTTGTTCGACTCGGCCAGCCCCATGAACACTTCGCGGCCACTCTTGAACGTCAGCAGCAAGCGCGGCTTGCTCGGGTCGTCCACCAGTTTGCCGGCGTTGAGCAGGGCTTTGCGCAGGTGCACTTCGAATTTCTTGCAGAAGTTCGACAGTTCCTTGCCATCGTTGGTGTCGACCATCTCCAGCCAGAGGCTGCCGCACACCGGGAATTCACGCAGGTGAGCGAGGATCACGCTGATGCGATCGGTTTCCGGCAGGTCGATAAACACCCCGCGCGCCCACTGCCTCGGGAAGATCAGCTCGGCAAAGCGTTGGCCGTGCATCAAGCGCTGGGCGCCGTCTTCTTCGGTGCAGACAAATTCGGCGCAGGCGCTGCCGGTCTTGGCTTTGGCGTAGCCGGAAACGTTCAGACGCGCGGCGTGTTCCGCGATCTCGGAACAGACTTCGCCTTCAAAACCCGGGCGGCAGTGCATAAAAAGGGTGTTCATTGAATCTCCTGGCAACTGGCTTGCTCGATCGCAATGCCTGTCATGAAAACGCGCGCATGATAGCCGAGTTCGGAACCTTGGACTTGCCCATAGAGTCCAGTTATTAGCCTGCTAATGAAAACAGCGCTAGTTTTAAAGCTCTGTTCGTCCCGTCAGGTCCGTAGCCGTGCGGACCATAAGGAGTCATGTAATGTCATCCCTTGATAGCCTGAGAACCCTTAAAACTTTAGAAATCGACGACAAGACCTACCACTATTTCAGCCTGCCCGAAGCCGCCAAGAGCCTGGGCGACCTGGATAAGCTGCCGATGTCGCTCAAGGTGCTGCTGGAAAACCTGCTGCGCTGGGAAGACAACAAGACCGTCACCGGCGCCGACCTCAAGGCCATTGCCGCCTGGCTCAAAGAGCGCCAGTCCGACCGTGAGATCCAGTACCGCCCCGCCCGCGTGCTGATGCAGGACTTCACCGGTGTACCCGCCGTAGTCGACCTGGCCGCCATGCGCGCCGCCGTGGCCAAGGCCGGGGGCGACCCGCAGCGCATCAATCCGCTCTCCCCGGTGGACCTGGTGATCGACCACTCGGTAATGGTCGACAAGTTCGGCAATGCCGACGCCTTCGAAGAAAACGTCGATATCGAGATGCAGCGCAATGGCGAACGCTACGCCTTCCTGCGCTGGGGCCAGAGCGCCTTCGACAACTTCAGCGTGGTGCCGCCGGGGACCGGCATCTGCCATCAGGTCAACCTGGAATACCTTGGCCGCACCGTCTGGACCAAGGACGAGGACGGCCGCACCTACGCCTTCCCCGACACATTGGTCGGCACGGACTCCCACACCACCATGATCAATGGCCTCGGCGTACTGGGCTGGGGCGTGGGCGGCATCGAAGCGGAAGCGGCGATGCTCGGCCAGCCGGTGTCGATGCTGATCCCGGAAGTAATCGGCTTCAAGCTCACCGGTAAACTCAAGGAAGGCATCACCGCCACCGACCTGGTGCTGACCGTGACCCAGATGCTGCGCAAAAAAGGCGTGGTGGGTAAATTTGTCGAGTTCTACGGCGACGGCCTGGCCGATCTGCCCCTGGCCGACCGCGCCACCATCGCAAACATGGCCCCGGAATATGGCGCCACCTGCGGATTTTTCCCGGTGGATGACGTCACCCTGGATTATCTGCGCCTGTCCGGTCGTCCGGCGCAAACCGTGAAACTGGTCGAGGCTTACACCAAGGCCCAAGGCTTATGGCGCAATGCCGGTCAGGAACCGGTGTTCACCGACAGCCTGGCCCTGGACATGGGCAGCGTCGAAGCCAGCCTGGCTGGGCCAAAACGTCCACAGGACCGTGTGGCCCTGCCGAATGTCGGCCAGGCCTTCAGCGACTTCCTCGACCTGCAATTCAAACCCACCAACAAGGAAGAAGGCCGCCTGGAAAGTGAAGGCGGCGGTGGTGTGGCCGTGGGCAACGCCGACCTGGTGGGCGAAGCAGACTACGAGTACGAAGGCACGACCTATCGGCTGAAAAACGGCGCGGTGGTGATCGCCGCCATCACCTCCTGCACCAACACGTCCAACCCCAGCGTAATGATGGCCGCCGGGCTGGTGGCGAAAAAAGCCGTGGAAAAAGGCCTCACGCGCAAACCGTGGGTGAAGACCTCACTGGCTCCCGGCTCCAAGGTGGTCACCGACTACTACAAGGCGGCAGGCCTCACTCAATACTTGGACACCCTCGGCTTTGATCTGGTGGGCTATGGCTGCACCACCTGCATCGGCAACTCCGGGCCATTGCCCGAGCCTATTGAAAAAGCCATCCAGAAGGCCGACCTCGCCGTGGCCTCGGTACTGTCCGGCAACCGTAACTTCGAAGGCCGCGTGCACCCATTGGTGAAAACCAACTGGCTGGCATCGCCGCCGCTGGTGGTCGCCTATGCGCTGGCTGGCACCGTGCGCATCGATATCAGCAGCGAGCCGTTGGGTAACGATCAGAACGGAAACCCGGTCTACCTCAAGGACATCTGGCCAAGCAGCAAAGAAATTGCCGACGCCGTGGCGCAGGTCAGCACCAGCATGTTCCATAAGGAATACGCCGAGGTGTTTGCCGGCGACGAGCAGTGGCAGGCCATTGATGTGCCCCAGGCCGCGACGTACGTGTGGCAGAAGGATTCCACCTATATCCAGCATCCACCCTTCTTCGAGAACATCGACGGCCCGTTGCCGGTGATCAAAGACGTCATGGGCGCCAACGTGCTGGCGATGCTGGGCGACTCAGTCACCACCGACCACATCTCCCCCGCCGGCAATATCAAGGTCGACAGCCCCGCTGGCCGCTACCTGCGCGAGCAAGGCGTCGAACCGCGGGACTTCAACTCCTACGGCTCACGCCGCGGTAACCATGAAGTGATGATGCGCGGCACGTTTGCCAATATCCGCATCCGCAATGAAATGCTCGGTGGCGAAGAAGGCGGCAACACGCTGTACATCCCCACCGGCGAGAAGATGCCGATTTACGATGCGTCAATGAAATACCAGGCATCGGGCACGCCGCTGGTGGTCATTGCAGGTCAAGAGTACGGCACCGGATCCAGCCGTGACTGGGCGGCCAAAGGCACCAACCTGCTGGGGGTCAAGGCGGTGATCGCCGAAAGCTTCGAGCGGATCCACCGTTCCAATCTGGTGGGCATGGGTGTGTTGCCATTGCAGTTCAAGCTGGATCAGAACCGCAAGGCGCTGAAGCTCACGGGCAAGGAGAAGATCGATATTCTCGGGCTGAGCGAGGTGGAGATCGTGCCGCGGATGAACCTGACGCTGGTGATTACCCGCGAGGATGGCAGCCGCGAGAAGGTCGAGGTGCTGTGCCGGATCGACACCTTGAATGAAGTGGAATACTTCAAGTCGGGGGGGATTTTGCACTATGTGCTGCGGCAGTTGATTGCGTCGTAAGGCGATCTCAAAAGCTATGGAGAACTAATGTGGGAGGGGCGGTGCGACGATTCGACTTGCTCCCGATAGCGGTGGATCAGTCATAGATGTTTTGACTGACATACCGCCATCGGGAGCAGGCCCCCTCCCACACTTTGACCGCGTTTAACGCTTCAGATCAGCCGAACAGCCACTTCCACAACAGCACCAGAACGACCACTGCCAGCACCGGCCGCGCAATGCGGTAAGCCTTTGGATGCTTGCGCTTCCACTGTTTGACCACACCACTGAACTTGTCACTGAAGGTCTTGCTCCAGGCATACGCCTGGTTGATGCCGCCGACGCGCTCGTCATCCAGGTTCTGCGGCGCGGTGGCGCGGCCCAGTTGCTTGCTGACCCAACGGTTGACGCGGGTCATCACGCGATTACTCAGCGGGCGCTCAATGTCGCAGAACAGGATCACGCGTGTCTTCTCGGTTTCGTTCTTCACCCAGTGCACGTAGGTTTCGTCGAACATCACGTCCTCACCGTCACGCCAGGCATACACCTGGCCGTCGACGAAGATGCGGCAGTCGTCGGAGTTCGGCGTGGACAAGCCCAAGTGATAACGCAGGGAACCGGCAAACGGGTCACGGTGCGGGTTGAGGTGGCTGCCGCCCGGCAACAACGCAAACATCGCCCCTTTGACGTTAGGAATGCTGCTCACCAAGGCCACGGTTTTCGGGCACAGCGCCTCGGCCGATGGCAGGGGTTTGTCGTACCACTTGAGGTAAAAACGCTTCCAACCCTTTTTGAAGAACGAACCGAAACCGGCGTCGTTGTTCTTTTCGGCGGCGCGAATGTAACCCTCGTCGAACAGGTGCATGGCCTCTTCGCGGATCACTTCCCAGTTGTCCTTGAGCACGTCCAGTTCCGGAAACTTGCTGCGGTCCAGGTAAGGTTTGGACGGCACGGCCGAGAACAGGTACATCAAGGCGTTATAGGGGGCGAACAGCGCCGAATGGTTAACGAACTGGCGCAACATCGGTAAACGGGCCTTGCCGCGCAGGTGTACATACAGCGTGCTACCGATAAACAGCAGCAACACCGACAGTTTGGCGGCCAAAGAAAAGGTCATGCAGCAACTCCTGGAAATAAGCGTCTGGCCAACAACTTCCCGTCACGGGGAAACCAGACGTAGCAGCCAGCCATGATAAACAGTTGGGCCAGTATGCAGAAGGCCCAGGGTAACGGGGCTGACACACATCAACCCCAAACGCTCATCAGGCCTGGTTTTCCTGCTCGGTAAACAAATCGCTGAATAGCATGCTCGACAGGTAGCGCTCGCCAGAGTCCGGCAGGATCACCACGATGGTCTTGCCCTGCATTTCCGGCTTCTCGGCCAGGCGCACGGCCACGGCCATTGCTGCGCCACAGGAAATACCGCACAGAATTCCCTCTTCCTGCATCAGGCGCCGTGCCATGGCCTTGGATTCGTCGTCGGTCACCAACTCGACGCGGTCAACCATCGAAAGATCGAGGTTTTTCGGCACAAAGCCAGCGCCGATGCCCTGGATCTTATGCGGGCTGGGCTTGATTTCTTCACCGGCGAGCGCCTGGGTGATCACCGGCGACACAATCGGCTCCACCGCCACCGACAGAATCGGCTTGCCCGCAATGTTCTTGATATAGCGCGACACACCGGTAATGGTGCCGCCGGTGCCCACGCCCGCTACCAGCACATCGACCGCACCGTCGGTGTCGTTCCAGATTTCCGGACCGGTGGTTTTCTCGTGGATCTCGGGGTTCGCCGGGTTTTCAAACTGGCCCGGCATGAAGTAGTTGGCTGGATCGTTGGCGACGATTTCGCCGGCCTTTTCGATAGCGCCTTTCATGCCTTTGGCCGGCTCGGTCAGGACCAACTCGGCGCCCAGCGCCTTGAGCACCTTGCGGCGCTCGATGCTCATCGACGCCGGCATGGTCAGCAGCAGCTTGTAACCACGGGCGGCGGCGACAAACGCCAGGCCGATGCCGGTGTTGCCAGATGTGGGTTCGACAATGGTCATGCCCGGTTTGAGTTTGCCGGTGCTTTCTGCGTCCCAGATCATGTTCGCGCCAATGCGGCACTTCACCGAGTAACCCGGATTACGCCCTTCGATCTTGGCCAGGATGGTCACGCCACGGGGGGCGATCCGGTTGATCTGCACCAGGGGCGTGTTACCGATGGAGTGCGCGTTGTCTGCAAAAATGCGGCTCATGACGGGTCCTATAGGCAATTTCAAGAAGGCAATAAGGGTATGCCTCGTACTGCAAAGCGTCCAGTCAGAGGAACGTTGCTCGGCTCGCGGCAGTCCATGTTTTACCTGCAAGGAGAACTGCCCGATGAAACGTCGCTACAGCTGGCCACTATGGACCGTCGCCGGATTGCTGGTGGTCATGGTTGCCTTAAGCATCGCCCTGCCCTACTTAGTGCGTAATTATCTGAATGACAAGCTCGCCGACATGGGCGATTACCGAGGCCGAATTACCGACGTGGACCTGGCGCTGTGGCGCGGCGCCTACCGGATTAATGGCCTTGAGATCGTCAAGGTCGACGGCAAAGTGCCGGTACCGTTCGTCAAGGCGCCGCTGATCGACCTGGCGGTGAGCTGGCATTCGCTGTGGTACGACCATGCAGTGGTCGCCAAAATGCGTTTTATCGAGCCTGAAGTGAATTTCGTCGACGGCGGCGCTAACAAGCAGGCGTCCCAGACCGGTAAAGGCACCGACTGGCGCGAGCAGTTGAGCAAGCTGGCGCCGATCACCCTTGATGAAGTGCGTATCGAAGAGGGCAAGATTGCCTTCCATAACTTCAGTTCCAAACCCGTGGTGAAGATCGACGCGACCAACGTCAACGCCAGCTTCTATAACCTGACCAACGTCGTTGACGTCAAAGGCAAGCGCGACGCCCGCTTCGACGGCAAAGCCCTGCTGCAAGGCCAGGCCCCGCTGGAAGCCAGCGCCACCTTCGACCCGCTGAGCAATTTTGAGAACTTCGAATTTCGTTTCCGCGCCAAAGACCTGCAACTCAAGCGCATGAATGACTTTGCCTCGGCCTACGGTAAGTTCGACTTCAAGGCCGGCACCGGCGATGTAGTCATCGAAGCCCAGGCCGAAAAAGGCCAACTGACTGGCTATATCAAACCGCTGCTAAGGGATGTGCAGGTGTTTGACTGGCAGCAAGACGTGGAGAACAAGGACAAGAACATCTTCCGTTCGATCTGGGAGGCCGTGGTAGGTGCGAGCGAAACCGTGCTCAAGAACCAACAGAAAAACCAATTTGCCACCCGCGTCGAACTCAGTGGCAGCGTGCATCAGAAGGATGCCAGCGCGTTCTCTGCGTTTTTAGCGATTTTGCGCAATGGTTTTATCCAGGCGTTCAATGCGCGCTATGAACAGCCCAAACCCAGCGCAGATTAAAATATGGGAGGGGCAAGCCCCCTCCCACATTGGTCATTCAGAGACTGAATAACCCGTCTGCGTTCACAGTCGCCGGGGCTGCGCGGTATAGTTCCGGCATTGATGAATGCGAGGAAACACCGATGAAGTTCGAAGGCACCCAGGCCTATGTGGCTACCGATGACCTGAAACTGGCCGTCAACGCCGCCATCACCCTGGAGCGGCCGTTGCTGGTCAAGGGCGAACCGGGCACCGGCAAGACCATGCTCGCCGAGCAACTGGCCGAATCCTTCGGCGCCAAGCTGATCACCTGGCACATCAAATCCACCACCAAGGCCCATCAGGGCTTATACGAGTACGACGCGGTCAGCCGCCTGCGTGACTCGCAGTTGGGCGTGGACAAGGTGCACGACGTGCGCAACTACCTGAAAAAAGGCAAGTTGTGGGAAGCGTTCGAATCCGAAGAACGGGTGATCCTGCTGATCGATGAAATCGACAAGGCCGACATCGAGTTCCCCAACGACCTGCTGCAAGAACTCGACAAAATGGAGTTCTACGTCTACGAAATCGACGAGACCATCAAGGCCAAGAAACGCCCGATCATCATCATTACCTCCAACAACGAAAAAGAGCTGCCGGACGCGTTCCTGCGCCGCTGCTTCTTCCATTACATCGCCTTCCCCGACCGCACCACCCTGCAAAAGATCGTGGATGTGCACTACCCCGACATCAAGAAGGACCTGGTCAGCGAAGCGTTGGACGTGTTCTTCGACGTGCGCAAAGTACCGGGCCTGAAGAAAAAGCCATCCACCTCCGAACTGGTGGACTGGCTCAAGCTGCTGATGGCCGACAACATCGGCGAAGCGGTGCTGCGCGAGCGCGATCCGACCAAAGCCATCCCGCCGCTGGCCGGTGCCTTGGTCAAGAATGAGCAAGACGTGCAACTGCTGGAGCGTCTGGCGTTCATGAGCCGTCGCGGTAATCGCTAATGTTGCTCAACCTGTTCAACGAGATGCGCGCCGCCAAGGTGCCGGTGTCCGTGCGCGAGCTGCTCGACCTGATCAACGCGCTCAAGCAGCGCGTGACCTTCGCCGACATGGACGAGTTCTACTACTTGGCCCGGGCGATCCTGGTCAAGGACGAGCGGCATTTCGACAAGTTCGACCGCGCGTTTGGTGCCTATTTCAACGGCCTGGAAAAGCTCGACGACCATTTGCAGGCGCTGATCCCCGAAGACTGGCTGCGCAAGGAATTCGAGCGTTCGCTGAGCGATGAAGAACGCGCGCAGATCCAATCCCTTGGTGGCCTCGACAAGCTGATCGAGGAATTCAAAAAGCGCCTGGAAGAACAGAAAGAACGCCATGCCGGCGGCAACAAATGGATCGGCACCGGCGGCACCAGCCCGTTCGGCTCCGGCGGCTACAACCCCGAAGGCATTCGCGTCGGCGACGCCGGCAAGCGCCAGGGCAAGGCGGTGAAAGTCTGGGACCAGCGCGAGTACAAGAACCTCGACGACCAGGTTGAGCTGGGCACGCGCAATATCAAGATCGCCCTGCGCCGCCTGCGCAAGTTCGCGCGCCAGGGTGCGGCCGAAGAGCTGGACATCGACGGCACCATCGATCACACCGCCCGCGATGCAGGGCTGCTGAATATTCAGATGCGCCCGGAACGGCGCAACACCATCAAGCTGTTGCTGCTGTTCGACATCGGCGGCTCGATGGACGCCCACGTGAAGATCTGCGAAGAGCTGTTCTCGGCCTGCAAGACCGAGTTCAAGCACTTGGAATATTTCTACTTCCACAACTTCGTGTACGAGTCGGTGTGGAAGAACAACCAGCGCCGCACCTCGGAGCGCACTTCCACTCAAGACCTGCTGCACAAGTACGGCGCCGACTACAAAGTGATCTTTATCGGCGATGCGTCGATGGCGCCGTATGAAATCACCCAGGCTGGCGGCAGCGTCGAGCACTGGAACGAGGAGCCAGGGTATGTGTGGATGCAGCGCTTCATGGCCAAGTACAAAAAGCTGATCTGGATAAACCCGTATCCCAAGGATACGTGGGGTTACACCGCGTCAACGGGGATTGTGCGGGAGTTGGTGGAGGATCAGATGTATCCGCTGACATTGCGCGGGCTGGAAGAAGGGATGCGCTTCCTCTCCAAATAAACGCCGAGCCAAATAATGCAGGAGATCTAATGTGGGAGGGGCGGTGCGACGATTCGACTTGCTCCCGATGGCGGTGGTTCAGTCACTGATGTGTTGACTGACACACGGCTATCGGGAGCAAGCCCCCTCCCACATTTTAAATTGCGGTGTTATGTAAATCGGCGCAAATATTCGACATGCTGCCGATGCGCCGTTTCCTGGACCACCGGCACCAACCTCACCTTCTCTCCCGGTAAACACTGCGCCAGTCGCGCCAGCGACAAAGGCGTCAACGCCCCCAGACGCGGATAACCGCCAATGGTCTGCCGATCATTGAGCAACACAATCGGCTGCCCATCCGGCGGCACCTGGATGCCACCCAACGGGATACCTTCGGAAATCAGCGACGGCCCTTGGTACTGCAACGGCGTACCGAGCAAGCGCATGCCCATGCGGTCGGCGCGACTGTCCAGGGCCCAATCGGTATTGAAGGCATCGAACAGGCTCTGGCCGCTGAACTGGCCGATTTGTGCACCGACGATCACATCCAGCGGCGCCTTGGCGGGCAACGCCTGTGCACTCAGCACTTTCATCGCGCCGCCCGTCCCGGAATAGGCCAACCGCCCACCCACGGCCAACGCTTTGCCGAATCCGTCCGGCCCGCCCAGTGCTTCACGCACCACCGTCGCACAACTGCCCAGCACATCCGGCGCATCAAACCCGCCGGGTGCCGCCAGGTACGCCCGCGCACCGTTGAACGGCTGGGTAAAGCGCAAACGCTGGCCTTTTTGCAGGATAAAACTGGGTCCCGGACTGATAGGGCGTTCATCGACATACGCGCCCAGGTCCGCACCGGCCAAGGCCAGCAGGCAATACTCCTCGGCCTGCACGGTAAAGCCGCCGAGGGTGATTTCCACCACCGGTGCGTCCAGCGCATTGCCCAGCAGCCAATTGGCCCACGACATCGACACCCAATCCAGCGCGCCGCCCTGGGTCACGCCCAGGTGGCGTACGCCAAAACGACCGGCGTCCTGCAACAGGCACAGCGGCGTGCTGGCCTCGATGATCAAGCGGCTCATGCCTGCGCCTCCAACGGCGTGTCATCGCCACCCAGGTTGATAAATTCGGCACGACTGACCGCTTCGAAGCGCACCGTGTCGCCAGGTTGCATGAGGCTGTAGCCGTCTCGCGCGCGGTCGAACAGTTTGGCGGGGGTGCGACCGATCAGGTTCCAGCCACCCGGAGAAACCACCGGGTAAGCAGCCGTTTGGCGCTCGGCGATCCCCACACTGCCGGCCGCCACACGTTTGCGCGGAGTGCTGAGGCGTGGGCTGGCGAGGACTTCGTCCACCAACCCCATAAAGGCAAAACCGGGGGCAAAGCCAAGGGCGAACACCTGATATTCGTGGGCGCTGTGGAGACGGATCACGTCGTCGACGGCCAGGCCACTGCGCTGGCTGAGCAAAGTCAGCTCCGGGCCGACGCTCAGGTCGTACCACACCGGCAGCACATGGCATTGACCGCTTCCCTGAGCCTGCGGCTGCAAGTCGGTGAGGGCGTGGTCGATCAGCTCTCGGGCCTGGGCAGGGCTCAGCGCGATGAGGTCGTAATGCACCATCAAGGTGGTGTAGGACGGCACCAGATCCACCAATGCAGCGCCGAACCCTTCTCGCAAGCGTTGCGCTGCGGCAAGCATCCACGGCATGTTGGCTTCTGCAATCGCATCGAACAGACGCACCATCAGGCAGTCGATGGCCACCACTTCAATCCGCGGCTTCATGCTGGCTTCAACGCCTCGCGGATACGCTGCACGGCAGCAATTGAACTGGCGTTGTCGCCATGCACGCACAGGGTATTGGCGTTTAGTACGAGGGCGCTGCCGTCGCTGGCCGTCAACGGTTCGCCACGAGAAATGGTCAGGGCTTGCTGGATGATCGTGTCGGCGTCGTGGTGCACAGCGCCGGGTAACTGGCGGGAAACCAAGTGGCCGTTGTTGTCGTAGGCGCGGTCGGCGAATGCTTCAAACCACAGGGTCACGCCATACTCATCGCCCAATGCCTGGGCTGCGCTGTTATCGCGAGTGGCCAGCAACATCAGCGGCAAGTCACCATAAGCGGCCACCGCCTCGATGACCGCACGCAGTTGCTTCGGGTTGGCCATCATGTCGTTGTACATCGCGCCATGGGGTTTGACGTAGCTGACGCGGCCGCCTTGGGCACGGCAAATGCCGTCGAGGGCGCCGATCTGGTAGTGCAGCAGATCCTGGATTTCCTGAGGGGTATAGGCCATGGAACGGCGGCCGAAGCCTTGCAAATCCTGGTATGCCGGGTGCGCCCCCACTTGCACGCCATGCTTGAGCGCCAAGCTAACAGTTTTGCGCATGATGCTTGGGTCGCCGGCATGAAAGCCGCAGGCCACGTTGGCGCAATCAATGAACGGCATGACCTCGGCGTCCAGACCCATGGTCCAGTTACCAAAGCTTTCGCCGATATCGCAATTCAGTAAAAGACGGCTCACGGTCTGGCGCTCCTGTAGGACTTATTTTTTTGCAGTGTGGGATTTTTAACGCAGAACGTGCAACCTGTCCTGACACCCCCACGACGCTCATCGTGGAATACGCTCGATTTTTGGCGCTTGCCCGGTACGGCGTCCAACTAATAAAAACCGATCCATGCATAAGAAAAAGTTGATCCCATGAATTTGAAGTTCCTCGAAACCTTCGTCTGGGTGGCCAAACTCAAGAGCTTTCGCCTGACTGCCGAGAAGCTGTTCACCACCCAGGCCTCGATCTCCAGCCGCATCGCCGTGCTGGAAAGCGAGCTGGGGGTGAAACTGTTTTTGCGTGATTCTCGAGGCGTAAGCCTGACCCCGGAAGGCTTGAAGGTGCTCGATTATGCCGAGCAGATGATGGTGACCATGCGGGGCCTGAAGCAGTCTCTGGAGACCACCAGCAGCAAGGTCGGGCGCATTCGGATCGGCGCGATGGACACGGTGATTCACACTTGGCTGAGCCCGTTGGTGGCGGAACTGATGGACCATTTCCCCTTGGTCGAAATCGAATTGGTCGCTGATACCGCGCTTAACCTCAGCGATCAGCTGCAAAAAGGCTTCCTTGACCTGATCCTGCAAACCGACCTGCTGCGCCTGGAAACCGTGCGCAGCCTGGAACTGTGCAGCCATCCCATGGCCTGGATCGTCGCCAGCCAATCGATCTACAACCGCGACTACGCCTCCCTCGCCGAACTGGCTCAGGAGCGGATCATCACCTACTCGAAAAACTCGCACCCACATCAGGATGTGCTGAGCCTGATGCAGGCCAACGGCGTGGCCGCGCCAAGGATGAACTGTGTGAATTCGGTGTCGGCGATTACGCGGTTGTTGCGCGATGGATTCGGCATTGGCGCACTGCCACCGGTGTTGGTCAGCGAGGAACTGGCGCGCGGGGAATTGGTAATGTTATCGATGGCGCAGAAACTGCCTAACCTGCAGGTGGTGGTGTCGTGGCGGGTGGGGGTGGAGTTGGTGGAGGAGATTGTCGGGCTGTGCCAGAAGGTCGTTGCCCGCTATGCCGAGGAAGTCGGCGAAGAGCGGATGGTGCTGGCCCCCTGACGAAACCCGGTTAAAACTGTGGGAGGGGGCTTGCTCCCGATAGCGGTGGGTCAGTACCTGAAGTATTGACTGACCTACCGCTATCGGG
>NZ_JBGQOI010000046.1:0-13383 GCF_052113765.1 Pseudomonas sp. W22_MBD1_FP4
CCCGATGGCGGTGGACCAGTCAATGAATCTGTTGACTGGTCTACCGCCATCGGGAGCAAGCCCCCTCCCACATTTTCAGACCGCGTCGGTGCTTAGTTCACCGACAGAATCGGACTGCCCAACTTCTCCAGCAACGTCGCCTGCGCACTGCGTGGATTCTGGTTGCCGGTCGGCGTGTTGCGCACGTAACGGCCGTCGGATTGCAGGCTCCAGCTGTGGGTGTTGTCGGTCAGGTAGCTTTCCAGCTCTTTCTTGACCCGCATGATCAGCTTCTTGCCCTCTACTGGGAAGCAGGTCTCCACACGCTTATCCAGGTTGCGCTCCATCCAGTCGGCACTGGACAGGAACATCTGCTCTTCGCCGCCGTTGAGGAAGTAGAACACCCGCGTGTGCTCCAGGAAGCGGCCGATGATCGAACGCACATGGATATTGTGCGACACGCCAACAATGCCCGGACGCAGGCAGCACATGCCACGCACCACCAAGTCGATACGCACGCCGGACTGGCTGGCCTTGTACAGCGCGCGGATGATCTTCGGATCGGTCAGCGAGTTGAACTTGGCAATGATGTGCGCCGGTTTGCCGTCGAGGGCGAACTGGGTTTCGCGGGCAATCATGTCGAGCATGCCCTTCTTCAGGGTGAACGGCGCGTGCAGCAGCTTCTTCATGCGCAAGGTCTTGCCCATGCCGATTAACTGGCTGAACAACTTGCCGACGTCTTCACACAAGGCGTCGTCGGAAGTCAGCAGGCTGTAGTCGGTATAGAGCTTGGCGTTGCCAGCGTGGTAGTTGCCGGTACCCAAGTGGGCGTAGCGCACGATCTCACCCGCTTCGCGGCGCAGGATCAGCATCATCTTGGCGTGTGTCTTGAAGCCAACCACGCCGTAGATCACCACCGCGCCGGCCGCTTGCAGACGGCTGGCCAGTTGCAGGTTGGATTCTTCGTCGAACCGCGCACGCAACTCGATCACCGCAGTGACCTCCTTGCCGTTACGCGCAGCGTCCACCAGGGCATCGACGATTTCCGAGTTGGCGCCGCTGCGGTACAGGGTCTGGCGTACGGCCAACACGTGCGGATCCTTGGCGGCCTGGCGCAGCAGGTCGACCACCGGAGTGAAGGACTCGAACGGGTGCAGCAGCAGGATGTCCTGCTTGCTCACAACGCTGAAGATGTTCTCGCTGTTTTGCAACAGTTTCGGGATCTGCGGCGTGAACGGCGTGTATTGCAGCTCCGGGTGGCTGTCCAGGCCGGTGATGCTGAACAGACGCGTCAGGTTCACCGGACCGTTGACCTGATACAACTCGGTCTCGCCCAGGTTGAACTGCTTGAGCAGGTAGTCCGACAGGTGTTTCGGGCAGGTGTCGGCCACTTCCAGGCGAACCGCATCGCCGTAGCGCCGCGAGAACAGCTCGCCGCGCAGGGCACGGGCCAAGTCTTCGACGTCTTCGGAGTCGAGCGCCAGGTCGGCGTTACGGGTCAGGCGGAACTGGTAGCAGCCCTTGACCTTCATGCCTTGGAACAGATCATCGGCGTGGGCGTGGATCATCGAGGACAGGAATACATAGTTGTCGCCAGCGCCCCCCACCTCTTCCGGCACCTTGATGATCCGTGGCAGCAAACGCGGCGCCGGGATGATCGCCAGGCCGGAATCGCGACCGAAGGCGTCGATACCTTCCAGCTCAACGATGAAGTTGAGGCTCTTGTTCACCAGCAACGGGAACGGGTGCGTCGGGTCGAGGCCGATCGGCGTGATGATTGGCGCGATCTCGTCACGGAAATAGCGACGCACCCACGTTTTGATCTTGGTGGTCCAGTGACGGCGACGGATGAAGCGGACCTGATGTTTTTCCAGCTCCGGCAGCAGGATGTCGTTTAGGATCGCGTATTGGCGGTCCACATGGCCGTGCACCAGCTCGCTGATGCGCGCCAACGCCTGGTGCGGTTGCAGGCCGTCGGCGCCGGCTTGTTCGCGGGCGAAGGTGATCTGCTTTTTGAGGCCGGCAACACGGATCTCGAAGAACTCGTCCAGGTTGCTGGAGAAAATCAGCAGGAATTTCAGCCGCTCCAGCAACGGGTAGGACTCATCCAGCGCCTGTTCCAGCACGCGGATGTTGAATTGCAGTTGCGACAGCTCGCGGTGGATGTAAAGGCTGCTGTCATCCAGGTTGGTCACCATCGGCACTGGCGCCGGCGCTGGTACTTCGGCCACCACGGCAGGCGGAGCCGGTTCCAGCTCCGGCGGGGTCTCGGCGACTTGTTCAACCACCGGGTGAGCGTCTTTTACTGCAACTTCGGAGAGTCCTTCGGTATTCATCGAGTGTTCCTGTGAGGGCTATTGTTGCTCTCTAAGCAATTGGGCGGCGCGGGCGGCAAAGTAGGTCAGAATGCCATCAGCTCCGGCACGTTTAAAGGCCGTCAGGGATTCCAGAATCACCCCTTCACTCAACCATCCATTCTGTATTGCAGCCATGTGCATGGCGTATTCGCCGCTGACCTGATAGACAAAGGTCGGCACCTTGAATTCATCTTTGACCCGCCAAAGGATGTCCAGGTACGGCATCCCCGGCTTGACCATCACCATGTCAGCGCCTTCGGCCAGATCGGCCGCCACTTCGTGCAAGGCTTCATGGCTATTGGCAGGATCCATCTGGTAAGAGGCCTTGTTGGCCTTGCCCAAGTTCAATGCCGAGCCCACCGCGTCGCGGAACGGGCCGTAGTAGGCGCTGGCGTACTTCGCTGAATAGGCCATGATTCGCACATTGACGTGGCCGGCCAGCTCCAGGGCTTCGCGAATCGCCTGGATGCGGCCGTCCATCATGTCCGAAGGTGCGACCACCTGGGCGCCTGCCGCAGCGTGGGACAAGGCCTGCCTGACCAACGCATCGACGGTGATGTCGTTCTGAACATAGCCGTCTTCGTCAAGGATGCCATCCTGACCGTGGGTCGTGAACGGGTCCAACGCCACGTCGGTGATCACCCCCAACTCAGGGAAACGCTCGCGCAGAGCACGTGTTGCGCGCTGGGCGATCCCTTGCGGGTTCCAGGCTTCGGCCGCATCGAGGGACTTGAGTTCAGCCGGCGTGACCGGGAACAGCGCCAACGCCGGAATCCCCAGTTCGACCCAACCCGCCGCCTCTTCCAGCAGCAGATCAATGGTCAGACGCTCCACCCCTGGCATTGACGCAACGGCTTCCCGACGATTTTCGCCATCGAGCACAAACACCGGCAGGATCAGATCATTCGTCGTCAGTACGTTTTCACGAACCAGACGGCGAGAAAAATCATCACGGCGATTGCGACGCAGACGAGTGGCTGGGAACAGGCGATTGGCAGGGGTAAAGCTCACGACAGACTCCTGAGCCCGGGTTTACGGGCGAGCGTTGCAGTTATAAGCGGCCATTATGACGAAGGTATGACAGTTGTGCTTATCGATGCGACCTGTAGTCGCATTCGTCGTTTATGTAGGAATTGTTCACTTCGTGACACATCTCGATACTTTCATGAATGTTCACGAAGGCGTAGGCTGCGCGTTCATTTCGCCAGCACCCAGACCATGCTTCAACAATTTCTGCATGACTTCGGCTACTTTGCCCTCTTCCTCGGGACGTTCTTTGAAGGCGAGACCATTCTGGTGCTCGCAGGCTTCCTGGCGTTCCGTGGCTACATGGATATCAACCTGGTGGTGGTCGTTGCCTTCTTTGGCAGCTACGCCGGCGACCAGCTTTGGTATTACATGGGGCGCAAGCACGGCCGCAAACTGCTGGCACGCAAGCCGCGCTGGCAACTGATGGGCGACAAAGCACTGGAACATATCCGCAAACACCCGGATATCTGGGTGCTGAGTTTCCGCTTCGTCTACGGATTGCGCACGGTGATGCCGGTCGCGATTGGTCTGTCGGGCTACCCGCCACTGCGCTACCTGATCCTCAACGGGATTGGTGCTGCCATCTGGGCAGCGGCTTTGGGTGCGGCGGCTTATCACTTCGGCGCAGTACTGGAAGGCATGCTCGGCAGCGTCAAAAAGTACGAATTGTGGGTGCTCGGCGCGTTGTTGTTACTAGGCTTTGGCCTGTGGCTGCGGCGCCGCTTCAAGAACGCTCGAATCGCCCGCCAGGCCTGTGCAGATGCCAAGGCCCGGCTCGCGGCCGAGCCTGCCTCGATCGAAGCGCCTAAGACACCAGTCGAGTAAGCCGGCTTCTACAGCAGTAGAGGCCGATCACGCTGAGCAGGCTATAACTCAGCAGCCCAAGCCAGCCCAAGTGGCTGGCCGGCCACAGCCCCACCTGCGGTGCCAGCCACACCAGCGGTACATTCAATGCCAGCCGTACCAGCTCAGCCTTCAAGGTCCACGGGCGATTCTCCAGAGCCACGCCCAACGTAAACAACCCAAACGCCATCGCGCCCCAGCCCACAATCAGCGCGGTGGCGGGCAAACCCTCGCCGAAATTCATCAAATAGCTGCCAAACCCCACATACGCAGCAAACTGCAGGGCGATGTACACCTGTTGGCGCGCGTCCAGCGGCACGTCGAATTTGCGGAACTGGCTCAAGTCAGGCTTGGCCAGGGGGTATTTGGCCTTCACGTCCGCAGGGCGCCAGCCGGTGCGCATGAACCAGATGCGCAGCTTGTCCCACTTACTCTCGGTACGCCGTGCATCGCTCCAAAGCTGCGCATAAAACTGCAAGTTGGCCCACAGCGGGTTCCAACTCGCCAAGGGGGTCGTCACACCAAAAACCACCGGTTCGTTGTCGTCTTCTTCCTGGAAGGTGCCGAACAGCCGGTCCCAAAGAATGAACACCCCGCCGTAGTTGCGATCCATGTAAAGAGCGTTCTGTGCATGGTGGGCCCGATGATTGGATGGCGTGACGAAGAACCACTCGAACCAGCCGAGCTTGGGCACATGACGGGTGTGCACCCAGAATTGATAGAGCAGGTTGAGCGAGGCGACGCTGATGAATACCACCAACGGCACGCCGAGCACGGCCAGGGGCAGGTAGAAAATCCAGCTCAGCAGAAACCCGGTGCTGGTCTGGCGCAGGGCGGTGCTGAGGTTGTAGTCCTCGCTCTGATGATGCACCGAGTGCGCGGCCCACAGGATATTGCGCTCGTGCCCCATCCGGTGCAGCCAGTAGTAGCAGAAGTCGTAGAGCACAAAGGCGAAGACCCAGGTCCAGACACTTTGGGCAGGCAGTTCGATCAGCGCCAAGTGCTTGAGGGCGAATGCGTAGGTCAGCAGCCCGACGCCCTTGGTCAACAACCCCGTGGTGGTGGACAGCACACCGGTGCTGAGGCTGTTGATGGCGTCCGCGACCCGGTAGTTGCGCTGGCCGCGCCAACGGTCAGCGAGCAATTCCACCACGATCAAGGCGATGAAAAACGGTACCGCGTAAGGCACGAAGTCCATGAGCTAGTCCGGTCTATTGTTGTGGCATCAAGATTAGGTGCAGCGACGCGAGATCCCATTGGCAACAGGTTACAAATTAGTAGACATTTAACGCCAAGACCCCAGGAGAAATGCCCATGAGCAAAAAGATTGCAGTGATCCTTTCCGGCTGCGGCGTGTATGACGGCGCAGAGATCCAAGAAAGCGTGATCACCCTGCTGCGCCTGGACCAGCGCGGCGCTCAGGTCCAATGCTTTGCCCCCGACATTCCACAGCTGCACGTAGTCAACCATCTCACCGGTGAAGAGATGCCTGAGTCACGTAATGTGCTGGTGGAGTCGGCGCGCATTGCCCGAGGCGAGGTGAAGGACATCAAACAGGCCAATGCCGAAGAGTTCGATGCGTTGATCGTGCCCGGCGGGTTCGGTGCGGCGAAGAACCTGTCGGACTTTGCTGTGAAAGGCGCAGAGTGCAGCGTTAATCCACAAGTATTGGCACTGGCTGAAGCCTTTGCCGAAGCCGGAAAGCCGGTCGGGCTGATCTGCATCTCACCGGCCCTGGCCGCAAAAATCTACGGCCCTGGCGTGACCTGCACCATCGGCAACGACACCGACACCGTCGCAGCCCTGGACAAAATGGGCGCCTCCCATCAGGAGTGCGCGGTTGAAGATATCGCCGAAGACACGGCGCGCAAGCTCGTGAGTACGCCGGCCTATATGCTCGGCAAGAACATCAGCGAGGTGGCTTCAGGCATCAACAAGCTGGTGGACCGGGTGTTGGAACTGACCCACGAAAACGACTGATCCGCTCACACAACACTAGATTGTGCTGAGCGGGCTTGCCCCGGGCGAGGTACGGAAGTCAGGCGGGGCGCATCAACTGGGTGAGGATGCGGTCGAGCGAGTTGGCGAACGCCTGCTTATCCTTCTCGCTATGGGGCGGCGGCCCACCGCCCATCTGGCCTTGCTCACGCAGATCGGTAAACAGGTTACGCACCGCCAACCGCTCACTCATGTTCGCGGGGCTGAACTCCTTGCCCCGCGGGTCGAGCGCCGTGACACCCTTTTTCACAAGGCGGTCAGCCAACGGCACATCGCTGCAGATCACCAGTTCGCCTGGCACGGCGTGCTCTACCAAGTAATCATCAGCCGCGTCAGGACCGCTGGGCACCACGATCAGCTTCACGCAGGCAAAGCTCGGCTTGATCTGGCTCTGCCCAGCCACCAGCACCACCTCGAACTGGCGTTTGAGGGCAAACTTCACCACTTGGTCCTTGGCCGCCCGAGGGCAGGCATCGGCGTCAATCCATACCCGCATAGTCAAGCCGTCACGCGGCGTTTTTCGGCCAAACGACTGCGACCATACAGCACCACAATCGCCAGGATCGCTAAGGCCTGGGCGCTCAACGAATACGCGTCGGCGTGGATACCCAGCCAGTCGAAATCAAAGAATGCCACTGGCCGCGTGCCGAAGATGCCGGCTTCCTGCAACGCCTTGACGCCATGTCCGGCGAACACCACCGACAGCGCGCACAGTAGCGCCGCGTTGATGCCGAAGAACAGCGCCAGCGGCAACCTCGCCGAACCGCGCAGGATTACCCAAGCCAGGCCCACCAGCAGCACCAGCGCCGTTGCACCGCCCGCCAGCACAGCGTTGTGCCCGGCCGGGCCGGCTTGAAGCCACAGGGTTTCGTAGAACAGGATTACTTCGAACAACTCGCGGTATACCGAGAAGAACGCCAGCACCGCGAAACCAAAACGCCCACCACCGCCCACCAAGCTGCTCTTGATGTAGTCCTGCCACGCCGCTGCATGGCGGCGATCATGCATCCAGACGCCCAGCCACAGCACCATGACACTGGCGAACAGGGCCGTGCAGCCTTCAAGCAATTCGCGCTGGGCCCCACTGACATCAATGACATACGCCGCCAATGCCCAGGTGGCCAAGCCCGCCAGCAACGCCAGGCCCCAGCCGACGTTAACGCTACGCACCGCCGATTGCTGGCCGGTGTTACGCAGGAAGGCAAGGATCGCTGCCAGCACCAAAATTGCTTCCAGGCCTTCGCGCAGCAGGATCAGCAGGCCTGAGATGTAGCTCAACGACCAACTCAAACCGTCGCTGCCCAGCAAACCGGCGGATTCGGTGAGCTTGCCCTTGGCCACGTCCAGGCGCTGCTGCACCTGCTCAATCGGCAAGCCATCCTGCAACGACTGACGGTAGGCCATCAGGGCCTTCTCGGTATCTTTGCGCACGTTAGCATCGACGTTATCCAGGGAGCTTTCCACCAGCTCGAAACCTTCCAGATAAGCCGCAACGGACAGGTCGTAGGCTTGTTCGTGGTCGCCATTACGGAACGCGGCGAGGCTTTTGTCCAAGGTCGTTGCGGTGTAGTCGAGCAACTGGGCCGGGCCACGCTTGACCTGCGGTGGTTGCGCACGCTGGGCGCGGAAGGTTGCGGCAGCGGCCGGGCCTTCTGCGGCCAACACTTCGTTGGGGGTTCGGCGAGCCAGATCGGCGAGGTTGAAGGGCTGCTCACTTTTTGCCGCAGCCGGGTCAGCGGTGAAGCCAGCGATGTAGGTCGCCAGGTCCCAGCGCTGACGGTCGTCCAACTGATCGGCAAAGGACGGCATATCAGTGCCTTCGACGCCCAGGCCCAGGGTGTTATAGATCGCGTAGAGGCTCAGACGATCCAGGCGCGCGGCATCCCGCAGGTTGGCAGGCGGCGGTGTGAGGCCCACGCCCGCCGGGCCATCACCGGCGCCGGCAGTGCCGTGGCACACCGAGCAATGCTGGGCATAGAGCGGTGCACCGCGCGTCGGGTCGGGCGTGATGGCCGGGGCCTGACTGACTTCATACGCGACGGCCAACTTGGCGCCCAACTGACGGGCCTGCCGGGCGACGGTCGCGCCATCCTCATGCGCGTTGACAGCTGACAGTAATTCATCAACGCCCTTTACCAGTTCGGCGCGCTCGGGTCTCTGTGGCAAGTCCGCCACCAACCCCTGCAACACCCCGAGAAACTCCACCTGCTCGCGAAATTCCGAATCATCCACTACCTTGCCCGCCTCCACCGTCGGCGGATAGTCAGCACCAATGTAGTCCAGCAAATGCAGGGCTTGTGGCGCGCCTTCGGCAGTTGCCGCCAACAGGTTGGAGCTGCACGACATCAACGCCGGCAACATCAGCCAGGCGAGAAAACGGAAGGGGGCAGTCATGAACGAATCTCAAAGGGAAATACGAAGTAACACATTGTTAAGGCTTATCCGGTTTGACTCAAGGTGTAAGTGATGGGGTGCGGATAAGGACCCTGGATTTTTGCAGTCGAATAGTGGCACTTCGGCATGGCTTGCCCATATAGGCTCCAAATCAGTTCACTCAAACAGGTAACAGCTATTAACCGGTAGGGACGATTTCGCGAGGATCTGGCCATGCTCTGGAGAACTCCCACAGCCACTCAACCGTACTGGGCCTGACGCTGGTGGAGGATTTCAGCCGGTCAACACACGCACCTTTGAGATCACCTCGGCATTTACCACCACGGTGAGGGCCAGGACACCAAACTGGTGAACAGCCGCAATGTGCGCGTTAGCCTGAACCGCCCGAATGGTATGAAAGAAGTGGCAAAGGCACTCGGAGAGGATGTGGAGCAATTGGGTGGTGGGCATCAAGCGCCCAACCTACCGGTGTTGCGTAATAACGTGCCTAGGAATGAAGCGCCGAAGACTTTGCGCAGAGCGGTGATCCTCTGGGCGACACAAACCCAATGTGAGAGGGGGCTTGCTCCCGATAGCAGTGTCTCAGTCAGTTTAGCTGTAGCTGAGACACCGCCATCGAGAGCAAGCCCCCTCCCACACTTTTGACCCCGTTTCTTCAGTTATGCCGTGGCGCGGTGCAAGCTGGCCAGGAAACCCGCAGCCCCAACGAACAATCCGGCAAACGTGCGGTTAACACGTTTTTGCTGCTTAGGCGTACGCAACAGCCGCAGCACTTTTGACGCCAATCCCGTATATCCCGCCATCACGATCATATCGACGCTGATCATCGTCGCGCCCAGGATCAGATACTGGATCAGCAAAGGCGCCTGCGGGTTCACGAACTGCGGCAGTACCGCCAACATGAACACAAGGGCTTTTGGATTGCTGGCGTTGACCAGAAAGCCACGGAACATCATCGCCATCGGCTTGCCGATCGGACGTGGCGCCGCGTCATCGGTCATGTCCATGGGCAAGGCGCGCCATTGCTTGATAGCCAGGTACACCAGGTACGCCACACCAAACCATTTGATCGCATAGAACGCGGTCGACGACGCCGCCAGAATGGCACCCAAGCCGCCCGCCACCACAGCAATCTGCATCGCCAGGCCCAATTGCAGGCCAATGGCGTTCCAATAACCGCGCACGAAACCATATTGCAGGCCGCTGGACATCGAAGCGATGGCACCGGCGCCAGGGGAAAGGGAGATGATCCAACTGGCCAGGAAAAAGGCCAGCCACGTATCGAGTGCCATTGCACACCTCGGGAGAGAGTCAGCGATTGTTGTGCCTAAAGCTAACTCCGCCGACCAGAGGCTGGCTATAGATTTTTACGCGCGGTGAATGCTAGCGGTCACCAGGAAACACATGGGTGCCTGGCCAGCGTCGTACAGAGCGTTGGAAGAATAGGCTGTTTGGGACCTGCACCATCGCGCTGTCGGTGCCGGCTTCCGCCACTTCGATCAGCGTGGTGTAGAGCAGATTGATTGCCACCACACGGCCTTTCACCCCCGGTTTGTCGACCGTATCCACCAGCTCGACGATGTCACCAATGCGGAACGGCCCAACGGTGAAGATTAAGATCGCGCACAGCAGGTTCGACAGCACCGACCACATCGCGAAGAACGCTACGGCGGCAACCGCAACAAACCCCGACAGCGCCGTCCACAACACCGTGGCGGACACGCCCAGGCGACCCAGCACGAAGATCAGCGCACTGCCCATGATCAGCCAGCGCAAGCCACCGCGCAGCGGCATCAACAGTTGCGGCGGAAACGGGTAGCGCTCACCCAAACGAGTCAGGCCTTTGGCAACGAAACGCTGGGCGAGGTATGCGCCCAGCAGGATCAGCAGGATTTGTACGCCGATCCACGCGGGCTCGACCCATTGCGTGGGTATCGGCAACTGCAACGCCTCCATCAGGACAGCGCCTCCAGCTCCGCTTGCAGGGTTTCAAGCAGTTCGAGGGCTTCCATCCAGGTTTCCTCCAACTGCCCTTCACGCACCTTGAGCTTGGCCTGCTCGGCCAGCAGGTCACGCAGCTCGTCCTTGCGGGCCGCCTCGTATACAGCGCTGTCGCCCAAACTGGCTTCGATCTTGGCCAGGCGCTCGTGAACCTTGCCCAGCTCGGCTTCGAGCTTGTCGGCTTCGCGCTTATGCGGCGCCAACTGTTGGCGCAATGCAGCAGCAGCCTGACGTTGAGCCTTCTTGTCAGTCTTATCCGGGTTAACCGGTGTGTTGCTGACCGGTGCGTTGCGCAGACGGTAATCCGTCAGCCAGCGTGCGTAGTCATCGAGGTCGCCGTCGAACTCTTCGACTTTGCCATCTGCGACCAGCAGGAAGTTATCGGTGGTGCTCTTGAGCAAGTGGCGATCGTGAGACACCACCAGTACCGCACCGCTGAACTCCTGCAGGGCCATGGTCAGCGCCAGGCGCATTTCCAGGTCCAGGTGGTTGGTGGGTTCATCGAGCAGCAGCAGGTTTGGGCGGTCCCAGGCGATCAGCGCCAAGGCCAGGCGGGCTTTTTCGCCACCGGAGAAGTTCAGCACCGGCTCATCGATACGCGCGCCACGGAAGTCGAAACCACCTAGGAAATCACGCAGGGTTTGCTCGCGCTCGGTCGGCGCCAGGCGTTGCAGGTGCAGCAACGGACTTGCCTTGGAATCGAGAGAGTCCAGCTGATGCTGGGCGAAGTAGCCCACCACCAGGTTCTCACCACGAGTCAGGCGGCCGGCCAAAGGTTGCAGTTCGCCCGAGAGGTTCTTGATCAGGGTCGACTTGCCCGCGCCGTTGGGGCCGAGCAAACCGATACGCGCGCCTGGCGTGAGCTGCAGTTTGACCTTTTCCAGGATGGTTTTTTCGCCATAACCCAGGCGAGCATCCGAGAGGTCCAACAAGGGACTGGAGATCTTCACCGACTCGCGGAACACAAAGTCGAATGGCGAATCGACGTGGGCCGCCGACAGTTCTTCCATGCGCTCCAACGCCTTGATCCGGCTTTGGGCCTGACGGGCCTTGGTGGCCTGGGCCTTGAACCGTGCGATGTAGCTTTCCATGTGCGCACGCTGCGCCTGCTGCTTCTCGAACGCCTGCTGCTGCTGGGCCAGGCGCTCGGCACGCGCACGTTCGAACGCGGTGTAGCCGCCACGGTAGAGGGTGATCTTCTTCTGTTCGACGTGGGCGATGTTGTCGACCACAGCATCGAGGAAATCCCGGTCGTGGGAAATCAGCAGCAAGGTGCCCTGGTAGCTCTTGAGGAAGTCTTCCAGCCACAGGATCGCATCGAGGTCCAAGTGGTTGGTTGGTTCGTCGAGCAGCAACAGGTCCGAGGGGCACATCAGCGCCTGGGCCAAGTTAAGGCGCATGCGCCAGCCACCGGAAAAGTCGGAGACCGGCCGGTCCATCTGCTCGTTGGTGAAGCCAAGGCCGGCAAGCATCTTGCGGGCGCGGGCGTCAGCGGTGTAGCCGTCGGCGCTGTCGAGCTCCGCGTGCAGGCGGGCCTGTGCGGCGCCATCCTGGGCTTTCTCGGCCTCGGCCAGGTCGTGTTGCACCTGGCGCAGACGCAGGTCGCCATCGAGCACGTAGTCGATCGCGATGCGGTCCAGGGTGTCGATCTCCTGGCGCATATGGGCGATGCGCCAGTCGGCGGGCAGCAAGCAGTCCCCGGAATCCGGGGTCAGCTCACCCAGCAACAGGGCAAACAACGTGGATTTGCCGGCGCCGTTGGCACCGATCAGGCCGGCTTTGTGACCGGCGTGCAGGGTCAGCTCGGCGTCTTCGAGAAGACGTTGCGGGCCACGCTGTAATGTTAGGCTTTGAAGTCGGATCATAATGGCGGCGGAGTCTACCAGCTTCGTTGCCCGCTGGCTTGGGTGTGAATATGTGCGCTGACCTGTGGAGCTTTGCCCTCTCGACTTACGCCCGTCCGGGCGTGGAAGCCGCTTGTCTGCGCTTGCAGGAACAAGGAGCGGATGTGTGCCTGCTGCTGTGTGGGGCATGGCTGGAACATCGTGGCGTGGCGCTGACCTGCGAGCGCATTCAAGCGTTAACACAGATAGCCGGGCCGTGGCAGAAGCAAGTCATCGAGCCCTTGCGACAAGTGCGCGTGCAATGGCGGACGTTGGCGCAGCAGGACGAACAGCTGGCGGCGTTACGGGAGCGGGTCAAAGCCCTGGAGTTGGAGGCGGAGCGCGGGCTACTCACACGCCTGGAGGCGCTGGCGCAGAACTGGTTGAGCGCAGAGGTGAGCGGGGGTCAGAAATGGCTTGAAGGACTGGGGGCTGAGGCGGCCAACAACCTTGACCACGACGCGCTGCAACACTTGCGCGCCGTGGCCACCGGCACTTAGGAAGCGCTGGTTGGGGTGGTGTTCGATGCTGCCGGTGCAGGAGTGCTGCTGGCCGGTGCTGTTGGAGCGGTGGAGGCTGTCGGGGCGGTTGCAGTTGTTGCTGGTTTTGCAGCAGCAGGCTTAACAGCTGGTTTTGCAGCTGGTTTTGCAGCGGCAGGCTTAGCAGCTGGCTTGGCGGCTGGCTTTGCAGAAGCAGTCTTGGCAGCTGGCTTGGCGGCTGGTTTTGCAGCAGCAGTCTTGGCAGCTGGCTTGGCGGCTGGCTTTGCAGCAGCAGTCTTAGCAACTGGCTTGGCGGCTGGTTTTGCAGCAGCAGTCTTAGCAACTGGCTTGGCGGCTGGTTTTGCAGCAGCAGTCTTAGCAGCTGGCTTGGCGGCTGGTTTTGCAGCAGCAGTCTTAGCA
>NZ_JBGQOI010000047.1:0-11290 GCF_052113765.1 Pseudomonas sp. W22_MBD1_FP4
GTAGCTGAAGGTGGCTCGGATCGTCTGATGGAAAACCGCGTAGCTGAAGGTGGCTCGGACCGTCTGATGGAAAACCGCGTAGCTGAAGGTGGCTCGGATCGTCTGATGGAAAACCACGCATAACCCGCCCTGTTCGAGGGCACCCCCAAACCGGCCTGATCAGCCGGTTTTTTTTCGTCTATTAAAAAGTGCACTCAACTCGCAAACACTTGGGGTTGCGTCGCTGCCGACTCAGATAATGCTATTTACTGATATAAAATCACAAAATAATTCTATTTTTTAATAATTAGGTTAGAACCAAACGGCATTTTACAGCGGCCGTCGCGGCCCCTACCTTGGACGAGCATGACCGACCCCCTGCCCGGCGGAGGTACACACTCCCTACTCGACAAGGACAGACCATGAGCATCGAATTCATCGGCTATATCGGCGGCCACCATGCATCCGAAATTCATCCACGCAGCGGCCCGACCCTGCAACCGGACTACGTGGAAACCGTGGCCCGCGCCCACGAGGAGGCCGGCTTCGACCGCGCCCTGGTGGCCTTCCACTCCAACAGCCCGGACAGCACGCTGATCGCCTCCCATGCCGCCAGCGTCACCCGCAAACTGCAATTCCTGATCGCCCACCGCCCCGGGTTTGCACAACCCACCCTCGCCGCGCGCCAGTTCGCCACCCTGGATGTGTTCAACGGCGGGCGCACCGCCGTGCATATCATCACCGGTGGCGACGACCGCGAACTGCGCGCCGATGGCAGCCATATCGGCAAGGACGAACGCTACGCACGGACCGACGAATACCTGAGTGTGGTGCGACAGGAATGGACCAGCGAACAGCCCTTCGATTTCACCGGCACCTACTACCAGGTCGAAGGCGCGCACTCCACCGTGAAGTCGCCGCAGCAACCGCATATCCCACTGTACTTCGGAGGGTCTTCTCAGGCCGCGATTGAAGTGGCGGGCAAACATGCCGACGTGTACGCACTGTGGGGCGAAACCTACGAGCAAGTGCGCGAGATCGTGACTCAGGTCCGGGCCGAAGCAGCCAAGCATGGACGCACGATTCGCTTCAGCCTGTCGCTGCGACCGATCCTCGCCGAGACCGAAGAGCTGGCGTGGGCACGCGCTGACAGCATCTTGCAACAGGCCACCGAGTTGGCAGAGAAGAATGGATTTGTGCGGCGTGAACCGCCGAATGAAGGCTCGCGTCGGCTACTCGCAGCGGCGGCACAGGGTTCCCGGCTGGACAAGCGTTTGTGGACGGGGATTGCGGGGTTGCTGGGCGCACAAGGGAACTCAACCTCGTTGGTGGGCACCGCCGAACAAGTGGCTGAAGCGCTGGTGGATTACTACGACCTCGGCATCACCACCTTCCTGATCCGTGGGTTTGATCCGCTCAATGATGCGATCGACTACGGCAAGCGGTTGATCCCCCTCACCCGCCAACTGATTGCACAACGCGAGCAGGCCAAACAGGTCGCGTAAGCCAGAACACGGCAAAACCAATGTGGGAGGGGCGGTGCGATGATTCGACTCGCCCTCTCCCACATGCCTATCTTCATTAAGCTCAGGATCAGTTCTTGTAGTCGGTATCGCTGCGTTCCAACTGCCGAATCAGCGCATTCCAATGCCGCGCCACGCCCGGCCCCTCGCCGCTGCTATGCGCCTTGGCCTGTTCTTCAACCTTCGCCACTACCTCCTGTGGCGGAAAGACCAGCTCAGCATTCCCCGCCGCTTGCGCCGCGATCTGAATATTGCACGCACGCTCCAACCCTTGCAGCTGCTGGAAGGCATGTTCGACGCTGATACCCGCCGTCAACAGCCCGTGGTTGCGCAGGATCATCACGCTCTTGTCGCCCAGATCCGCCACCAACCGCTCACGCTCGTCCAGGTCGAGGGCGATGCCTTCATAGCCGTGGTAGGCCACTCGCCCGGAAAAGGCGATGGAGTGTTGGGAGATCGGCAACAAGCCGTCCTTCTGCGCGGACACCGCAATACCATCGCGAGTATGGGTGTGCAGCACCGCTTGCAAGTCATGGCGAGCGCCGTGGATGGCGCTGTGGATCACGTAGCCGGCGTAGTTGATACCCAGGCCGGTGGGGTCGTCGACGATCGTACCGTCGAGGTCGACCTTGACCAGGTTGGAGGCGTTGATTTCATCGAACAACAGGCCGAAGGCATTGATCAGGAAATGCTCCTCCGGGCCCGGTACACGGGCGGAGAAGTGGGTGTAAATATGATCGGTCCACTTGTACAAGGCCGCCAGGCGGTAGGCGGCGGCCAGTTTCACGCGCACTTCCCACTCTTCTGGCGTGACGCGTTGACGAACGTTGTTGGAGACGCTGGAAATCGAGGTGACGCTGCTCATGGCAAAACTTCCTGGATGGCCTTAAGGACTTCCAGGCAAGCCTAGGGGATGCTCAAAAATAATAAAAAGCACATTTTAATCTAAGCTAATTATTATTTTTTTTCATATCAAGCCGCATCCCGAATCTTGTGCAACGACGCCGCCACCCATTTGCCAAACGCATCCACCGGCCCTTGCAGGTTGCCGAGGAAATGCGGGTAGATGAGCCAAAGGTCCATCACCGGTTTGAAGTCCTTGAGCGGCATTACCGCCAATTGTTCGCGGTGAGCGCTGCGCTCCAGCAAGGGACGCGGCACCAGGCCCAAGCCCAGGCCATCGGCGACCAGACCCAATTGCAATTCAGTGCCGAAGGTTTCCAGGTTGACCCGCAGCGCCAAGCCCTGATCGGACAAAGTGCGTTGCAACCCGGCACGGAACCCGCAGCCATCCGGGTTAAGAATCCACCCGTTCTGGTACACATCCGCCAGCTTGCAGGGTTTTTTCGGCAACTGCGCCTTGGCGCACACCACCACCAACTCCATCTTGCCGATAGACTCGCCAACGATGTTATCCGGGAAGATCTTGCCTGCCGGGAACAATGCCGCCGCCGCATCCAGTTCGCCCCGTTCAATCTTGCCGACCAACTGGCTGCCCCAGCCGGTCGCGACCTGGGCGCGCAGTTCAGGGTACTCAGTGCGCAGCAGCTTCAGCGCGTCCAGCAGCACTACATCGCCGATGGTCTGCGGCACGCCCAGGCGCAGTACGCCGGAGGGGGGTGCGTCGGTGGCTACCAGCTCACGCAAGGCATCCATCTCGCGCAGGATCAACCGGCATTGTTCATATACGCGAGTACCGATCAACGTCGGTTTGAGGGGCTTGGTGTTGCGGTCAAACAGCTCCACCCCCAGCGCCTGCTCGAAGTTCTGCACGCGGCGAGTAATGGCCGGCTGGGTCAGTTGCAACGACTCGGCGGCATGGCTGATGGACTGGCAACGAATCACTTCGACAAAGGCATCGATATCGTCAATTTTCATTTGGGCCGCACATAGAGAACAGTCATTAAGATGTCCGCGAAGCATAGTTGCAGGAACGTTATCTGAATAGCCCACGCTGTGATCGATAACGTCTAACGCTATACACGCCGGTTCTAAATTACCTTCAGCTATAAGCTAATCATTAAAAAATAGCATATTAACTATAAACATTATGCTTAGATAAACCCATCAACACCGACTGATGGAATTGCCATGAACCAGGCCCGACACCCCGAGAGACTCAGAGCCTTCATTGGCGCCCTGGCGGAACTGATCGTCGGCAATCCGCGCGAAGGCGACCTGTTGCACCGTGGCGGCAAGCTGCTCGCGCAACTGGTCAGCCATGATGACTGGCTCCCCGACGAATTCGCCCAACCCAACCCCGAGCGCTACCAGCAATTTTTGCTGCACGCCGATTCGCGCCAGCGCTTCAGCGTCGTCAGTTTTGTCTGGGGTCCGGGGCAGACCACGCCGATTCATGACCACCGGGTGTGGGGGCTGATCGGCATGTTGCGCGGCGCGGAGTTTTCCCAAGGGTTTGAACGCGCCCCCGACGGCAGCCTGGTCGCCGAAGGCAAGCCTATTAAGCTGGTGCCGGGCCAGGTCGAAGCCGTATCGCCCAAGGTCGGCGACATTCATCAGGTCAGCAACGCCCACAGCGACCAAGTGTCCATCAGCATTCACGTGTACGGCGCCAATATCGGTGCGGTACGCCGTGCGGTGTACCAGCCCGACGGCAGCGAGAAACTGTTTATCTCCGGTTATTCCAACGCCTTCCTCCCGAACATCTGGGATTTGTCCAAAGAAAAGAGCCCTGCCCTATGAGCACCGTACCGACCCGCAATTTCGCCCAGATTCGCCAGGCCCTGTTGGACCATGCAGAAGTCGCCCTGATCGACGTGCGCGAAGAAGCGCCGTTTGCTGAATCCCACCCGCTGTTCGCGGCGAATATCCCGCTGTCCAAGCTGGAGCTGGAGGTGTATTCGCGCATTCCACGGCGTGATACCCAGGTCACCGTCTACGACAACGGCGAAGGTCTGGCCAGCCGCGCCGCCGAGCGCCTGATTGCATTGGGCTACACCCAGGTCAGCCTGCTCGAAGGGGGCCTCAATGGCTGGCGCAGCGCCGGTGGCGAGCTGTTTATTGACGTGAACGTGCCGAGCAAAGCCTTTGGCGAACTGGTAGAGAGCGAGCGTCACACGCCGTCCCTGGCCGCCGAAGAAGTGCAGGCTCTGCTCGACAGCCACGCCGACGTGGTGGTGCTCGACGCCCGCCGCTTCGACGAATACCAAACCATGAGCATTCCCAACAGCATCAGCGTGCCCGGTGCCGAACTGGTGCTGCGCGCCCGTGAACTGGCGCCGGATCCGGCCACGCGCATTATCGTCAACTGCGCCGGGCGCACCCGCAGCATCATTGGCACCCAGTCGCTGATCAATGCGGGCGTGGCCAACCCGGTATCCGCACTGCGCAATGGCACCATTGGCTGGACCCTGGCCGGGCAAACACTCGCCCACGGCCAGGCGCGACGCTTTGCCCCAACCTCGGAAGAACATCGCCAGGTCGCCGCCATCGAGGCACGCCGCGTCGCCGACAAAGCCCGCGTTGGCCGTGCCACCCTGGACGATCTGCACGCCTGGCAGCAGGAAACCACTCGCACCACCTACCTGTTCGATGTGCGCACCCCGGAAGAATTCGAAGCCGGTCACCTGCCCGGCGCGCGCTCCACCCCCGGCGGCCAATTGGTCCAGGAAACCGATCACGTGGCCAGCGTACGCGGCGCACGCCTGGTGCTGGCGGATGACGACGGCGTGCGCGCCAACATGTCCGCGTCCTGGCTCGCCCAACTGGGCTGGGACGTGCACGTGCTGGACGACCTTCAAGCGGCGCACTTCAGCGAAAAAGGCGTCTGGGTCGCCCCGGTGCCCACGCCACCCCAAGCCGAACTGATCAGCCCGCACACCCTCGCCGACTGGCTGGCCCACGGCGACACCGTGGTGCTGGACTTCACCGCCAGCGCCAACTACGTCAAACGCCACATCCCCGGCGCCTGGTGGGCCCTGCGCGCGCAACTGCCCCAGGCCCTCGCCAAAGTGCCGACCGCCGAGCGCTACGTGCTGACCTGCGGCAGCAGCCAACTGGCGCGCCTGGCGGTGGCCGAAGTCGAAGCCATCACCGGCAAGCAAGTGTTCCTGCTGCAAGACGGCACGGCAGGCTGGATCAACGCGAAATTGCCCCTGGAAGAAGGCGAAACCCACCTGGCCTCACCACGGATCGACCGCTACCGCCGTCCGTACGAAGGCACTGACAACCCCAAGGAAGCCATGCAGGCATATCTGGATTGGGAGTTCGGTTTGGTTGCCCAGTTGGCCCGTGATGGGACCCATGGGTTCTACGTGATCTGATCATCCAACACACCTGCCTCTGAATGGGGGCAGGCTTCACCGACCCCTTTCCAGGCGGAGGTA
Source organism: Pseudomonas sp. W22_MBD1_FP4 (assembly GCF_052113765.1). Taxonomy (NCBI): domain Bacteria; kingdom Pseudomonadati; phylum Pseudomonadota; class Gammaproteobacteria; order Pseudomonadales; family Pseudomonadaceae; genus Pseudomonas; species Pseudomonas sp. W22_MBD1_FP4. Next base: position 5,849 of record NZ_JBGQOI010000047.1, read on the forward strand.
ACCCACACCTTTTTTGATCTGCCTGGAGCCTCTATCCCATGGTCTTTACCACCCCCTTCAAGCGCCTGTTCCTGGGTACTGCCCTGGCCCTTGGCCTGGCCACCAGCGCCCACGCCGCCGACCTGCAACCACTGCGGGTGGCCAATCAGAAATCGACGATCAAGACGCTGCTGGAAGTGTCCGGCGAAACCAAAGACGTGCCCTATGCCATCCAGTGGTCGGAGTTCCCCTCCGCCTCGCCCCTGGGCGAAGCCCTGAATGCCGGCGCGGTGGATGTCGGTGCCTTGGGCGATGCGCCTTACGTGTTCGCGCTGGGCGCCGGGGCGTCCTTAAAAGTGGTCAGCATCATCCACGCCGAAGGGCGCAACACCACCGCGCTGCTGGTACCCAAGGACTCGCCAATCAAGACGGCCGCCGACCTCAAGGGTAAGAAAATCGTCACCGGGCGTGGCTCCATCGGGCATTACCTGGCGATCAAGGCGTTGGCCAGCGCGGGCCTGACCAGCCAGGATGTGCAGTTCATCTTCTTGTTGCCCGCCGAATCCCGCTTGGTGCTGGATAACGGCACCGCCGATGCCTGGGCAACCTGGGACCCTTACACCACCGTGGTGACCTCCCAAAGCCAGGCGCGAATCATCGCCAGTGGCAACACGCTGTTGAGCAACCACCTGTACCTCGCGGCCACCAGCCAGGCCATTGCCGACAAGCGCACGCAGCTGGACGACTTTGTCGCCCGCGTCGATCGCGCCTACGCCTGGGCCAATACGCACCCCAACGAATACGCCGCCGCCCAGACCAAAATCACCGGCCTGCCACTGGCCGTGCATGTGGCGGTGGCCAAGGAAACCCGTCTGAGCCCGGTATTGATCGACGACAGCGTGATCAGTGGCCTGCAAACCACCGCCGACACCTACCAAAAAGAAGGCCTGCTGACCAAACACATCGACGTGTCACAGGGCTTCGACAAAAGCTTTAACGCCAAGCGTGCCCCCAACAACCAAGTCTCGCGCTGAAGGAACAGAACATGAGCCAGCCACGTCAACTAAAACCACGCCATTTAAAACTGGGTGCCATGGTCCACGGTGTCGGCCACGGCTGGGGCGAATGGCGCCACCCGCAGGCCCAACCGAATGCCAGTACGAATTTCGGCTTCTACAAGCAGCAGACTGAACTGGCCGAAGCTGCCAAATTCGACTTTGTGTTCATCGCCGATAGCCTGCATATACACGCCAAATCCAGCCCCCATTACCTCAACCGTTTCGAGCCGCTGACGATCTTGTCAGCCCTCGCGGCATTGACCACCCATATCGGCCTGGTCGCCACCGTGACCGTCAGCTACACCGAGCCCTACCAAGTGGCACGTCAGTTCGCGTCTCTGGACCATATCAGCGGCGGCCGCGCCGGATGGAACGTGGTCACCTCGTGGCTCAGCGGCACCGCCGATAACTTCGGCAAGGCCGAGCACCCGCCCCATGCCGTGCGCTACCGCATCGCCAAGGAACACCTGAACGTGGTCAAGGGCCTGTGGGATTCCTGGGAGGACGACGCCTTTGCCTACAACAAGCACAGCGGCGAGTTTTTCACCCCGGACAAGCTTCATGCGTTGAACCACAAGGGCGAGTTTTTCTCGGTCAAAGGCCCGCTGAACATTGCGCGTTCGCGCCAGGGCCAGCCCGCAATTTTCCAGGCCGGCACCTCGGAAGACGGGCGTAACTTTGCCGCCGAACATTCCGATGCGATTTTTGTGCATGTGGAAAGCATCGAAGAAGGCCTGGCCTACTCCCAGGACCTCAAACGCCGTGCCAAAGGCTTTGGCCGCGATGCCGACAGCCTGTCGATCCTGCCGGGCATCCGCCCGATTGTCGGGCGCGACGAGGCCGAAGTGGAAAGCCGCTACCAGCAGGCCGTGGAGTTGGTCACCGTGGAAGACGCCATCGTCGCCCTCGGCCGCCCGTTCAACGACCACGATTTCAGTAAATACCCCCTGGACGAACCCTTCCCGGAACTCGGCGACCTGGGCTCCAACAGCCAGAAAGGCGGCTCCGATCGCATCAAGCAACTGGCCAAAGACGAAGGCCTCACGCTGCGTGAAGTGGCCCTGCGGTTCTCGCGGCCCAAGCGTGATTTTGTCGGCACCCCTGAGCAAGTCGCTGATGCGATCCAGACCTGGTTCGAGCGCGGCGCCAGCGATGGCTTCATCGTCAACTCGGTGCTGCCGGATGGCTTGCAGTACTTCACCGAACTGGTGGTGCCGGTGCTGCAACAGCGCGGCCTGTTCCGCACCGAATACACCGGGCAGACCCTGCGCGACAACCTGGGCCTGGACGTACCGGTCAACCGTTACAGCGTCGAGGTGCAAGCGCCGCAGGAGGCATTGGCATGAGCGAATCCCTTAACCGTCAGTTGGCGGCGCTGCACGCCGAGCGTGTAGCGACCTGGGCCCCGGCGGCGTTACAAGTCAATATCGACCAGCGCCAGCGCCTGGTGGATGAAGCGCGGGTAGACGACTACGTGCAGGTCGGTGATGAGCTCGACCCGTTTACCTTGCTCAACGTCGAAGGCGGCGAACTCAACCGCGAGCTGCTGTTGGCAGACGGCCCGGCGGTGCTGATCTTCTTCCGTTTTGCCGGCTGCCCGGCGTGCAACATCGCCCTGCCCTATTACGAGCGCCAGCTGTACCCACGCCTGCGCGAATTGGGTGTACCGCTGGTAGCGATCAGCCCGCAAGTGCCGGAACGCCTGGTGGAAATCAAGACCCACCACGCGCTGCAACTGCTGGTCGCCAGCGACCCGGATAACAACCTCGGGCGGCGCTTGGGGATTCTCTACAGCTTCGATGAAGCCTCGCGTAACGCGGCATTGGCCAAGGGCAATCACATCGGTGAAACCACCGGTACGGGGACCTGGGAGTTGCCCCAACCGACCGTCGTGGTGATTGCCCAGGACGGCACGGTTGCGTTCGTAGACGTTAGCCCGGATTGGCTGGTACGTACCGAAGCCGAGCCGGTGGTGCAGGTGGTGGAGCGCTTGTTGGGCCAACAGCCTGTGCGCCTCGCCATCTAAGCCAAAAATCCTTTGTGGGAGGGGCAAGTCGAATCGTCGCGCCGCCCCGCCCACATTTTTGACCGAGTACATTCTTATGACCCAACCGTCTCTACGCTCCGTGGAAGTCGCCAATTTCGAAGCCTTGCTCGAACGCCTCACCACCGAGCTGGCCAGTACCGCGCCGCAGTACGATGACAGCGGCGCCTTCCCCCACGCCAACTTCCAGCTATTGCATGAACACGGCCTGGTCGCCCTCACCGTGCCCAAGACCCTGGGCGGCGGCGGTGCCAGCCTGCCTCAGGCGCGCAAGGCGATCAGTGCGATTGCCAAGGGCGAGCCGTCCACCGCGCTGATCCTGGTGATGCAATACCTGCAACACACACGCCTGCAAGACAGCAAAACCTGGCCCCAGCACCTGCGCGTGAAAGTCGCCGAAGACGCAGTGCGTAACGGTGCGCTGATCAACGCCCTGCGCGTCGAGCCCGACCTCGGCACCCCGGCCCGTGGCGGCCTGCCCGCGACCACTGCGGTGCGCACCGCCGAAGGCTGGCGCATCAGTGGGCGCAAGATCTACTCCACCGGCAGCCATGGCCTGAGCTGGTTCAGCGTGTGGGCGCGCAGTGACGACGCCGACCCGCTGGTGGGCGCCTGGCTGGTGCCCAAGGACAGCCCCGGCGTGAGCATCATCGACACCTGGGACCACCTCGGCATGCGCGCCACCTGCAGCCATGAAGTGGTGCTCGACAACGTGCTGGTGCCGCTGGACCACGCCGTCAGTGTCAGCCCTTGGAGCGCACCGCAGCCGGAGTTGGATGCGGAGGGTTTCCTGTGGATGTCGGTGCTGCTCTCGTCGGTGTACGACGCCGTGGCCCAGGCCGCGCGGGACTGGCTGGTGAACTGGCTGGAAGAACGCACGCCGTCCAACCTCGGTGCGGCGTTGTCGACCTTGCCGCGCTTTCAGGAAACCGTCGGGCATATCGACACCCTGCTGTTCGCCAACCGCAGCCTGCTCGACGCCGCCGCCGACGGCCACACCCCGGCCGCCAACGCCGCGCAGTTGAAGTACCTGGTTACCCACAACGCTATTCGCGCGGTGGAACTGGCCATTGAGGCTTCCGGCAACCCTGGCCTGTCGCGCCATAGCCCGCTGCAACGCCACTACCGCGATGTGCTGTGCAGTCGCGTACATACCCCGCAGAACGATGCGGTGCTGCAAGGCGTCGGTAAAGCCGTGTTCGCCCAACGCCAGAAGGAACGCGCATGACTCACGTGATTATTGCCAGCCAGTTGGACGAAGACTACAACGACGTGATCCGCGCTCGCCTGCGCACGGTCCACCCCGAAGCCCAGGTGATCGGCGTTCCGGTGGGCGTGCCAAGCGACCTGCCGCCCCAGGCGAATATCCTGTTGCTGCGTCCGATCAACGTGCGCGGCTACACCGCCCCGGATACCCCGCCGCCAGGCTGGCCCTACGGCGCGCAATGGGTGCACTTGGTCTCATCGGGCATCGACTTCTACCCGCAATGGCTGTTCAACGGCCCGCCGGTGACGACCTCCCGGGGCAGCGCCGCCGACAACCTGGCCGAGTTCGCCCTGGCGGCGATCTTTGCCGCGTCCAAGCATTTGCCGGATATCTGGGTGAAGGATTCTCAGTGGAATTTCACCCCGCTGCGTCCGCTCAAGAGCACCACATTGGGGATTCTCGGCTTTGGTGCGATTGGTGAACGCCTGGCGCAGAAGGCTCACGCGCTGGGAATCAAGGTGGTTGCGCTGCGCCAAAGCCCGACACCGTTCGGGATCGACGGGGTCGAGGCGGCCAGGGACATCCACGACCTGTTCGCCCGCGCCGACCACCTGGTGCTGGCGGCACCGCTGACCGAGGCTACGCGCCATATCGTCGATCGGGACGTGTTGGGCAGCGCCAAGCCGGGGCTGCATTTGATCAACATTGCGCGCGGGGGGTTGGTGGATCAGGAGGCGCTGCTGGAAGCGCTGGATAACGGGCAAATCGGCCTGGCATCGCTCGACGTGACCGAGCCGGAACCGTTGCCGGATGGGCACCCGTTGTATACGCATCCGAAGGTGAGGTTGTCGCCGCATACGTCGGCGATATCGACCGATAGCCGTAATGAGATTGCTGATACGTTTTTGGCGAACCTGGAGCGTTATGTTTTGGGTGTGGAATTGGTGAATCTGGCTAATGGGTGATGCCGTTTGAGTGAGGGGTTTGTTTGGGTTGCGGTTTGTTGGGGGGACATATCCGTTTCTGCGGTCACGGCGGGTATTGGTTCCGCCCTTACGGCGGGCCACTTTGGAAAAGAGCCCCAAAGTAACCAAAGGGCTCTTGCCCCAACACTCGGCACCTCGCCTAGGCTCGGTGTGCCCTCACTCCGGCTT
>NZ_JBGQOI010000048.1:0-10372 GCF_052113765.1 Pseudomonas sp. W22_MBD1_FP4
TTGCTTCATTGAAAAGCTCGGCGATTGGTGTCCGGAGATTTTGCCAAATCAGGAAGTCTTTTTCAGGATTTCCTTAGAACGGAGTTTCAAGGGGCACATCTTGAAAAACTTCGAGTTTCTCGTTGGGGCAGTGGTGGAGACTTCATCTCACCGACTTTTTGCGGATTGACGCTCACCAATGACGGTTTCAAATGTCATGACGCTCAACTCATTTTGTGGGCTGGCACCCTCACCGGAAAAGTTTACGAGTACATTGGGCCGTTCACTGACGGGATACCAGACCTCTCTGTCGGTATTGGCTTATGGTTCTATGAGGACGTCCGACAAGAGGCCAGTGACTACCTGATAGCGCTGTGCGAGAAGCTCAACAGCCCGGAGAAAGGGACGTGGGTACTGGAGACCCACTCTCGCGATGGTAGGGGGCCAATTATCTTGCTGTCGATTCGTCGATCTCTCATCGACTTGCATGTTCAAGCTGCTGGCGGCGACTTGGACGATATCGCCAGTGAGTTCTTTTCAACTCACAGCAAGTCACTTCTAATTGAGCTTTCAGCTCCACACTTGGAAACCGGTAGGAGCGCTGATCAGTTTCTGTATGAGATGGTTGCTGCAGAACAGATCACCGTTGATTTAATTGACCCTGAGTGACTGCTCCTGGCCGAAACCGGCCGCTGGCTAGCTCCGAAGAGGGATTTGCGTGTAACTATCCACGAAACTCCACTCTGATTGGCACGCCCCTGCTAGACTCTTGATATTAGCAGTACTTTTAAAACAAGATTTGACATAAATATAAAGACAGTCGATCATTTAACGAATACTACAATCCAACCAAATCCTTTAGAACATGAGACGATCTATAAAAAATGGACAAACGAAAAAAAAGAACTAGAACTCACATTATCGCCTCATTAAGCGTAAACAATCTCGAGTACCATGTAATAAAAAAAGGATATACGCTTGACGTCCCTGCTGAAGATTACGGCTATGATGCACTGATTTTTACATTCAACAAAAAAGGTGAGATAGATACAGGAACAATTTTTGTCCAAATAAAAGCAAAAGAAAAACTAGAGTTACAGAAAAACTCTTTTTATTCATACCCGTTAAAAAAGAAAGATTTAGACTTGTGGTATGATGAACCCTATCCTGTATACCTTGTTCTTTACAATGCCCAGGATGAAAAAGCTTATTGGACAGAAATGAAAGAAAATCTTAAAGCACGAAAAATCAAACCAGCAAAAATAAAGAACGACACACTAACCGTATACATAGACCCAAATAACATTCTTCTTCCAGAAACACCAAAGCAATGGCGAGATCACAAGCAATCCATTACCAAACGAATACTGGCCGGACTATATAAATGAAATTTAAAAATACAGTTGATCGGGATCAGCTCATAAAGCTAATGACCAAATCGGGCTTCATCCAGAGATCGAAAGGGTCTCACGGAATATTCATACATGCGGAACGCAAAATTATTATAACCATACCGCTAGCGCATAAAGACATTCCTTCCATTTATAGTCGATCAGTTTACAAACAATTGACCGATAGCAAATTAATCCCAGAATCGTCCCTGCTAGAAATTTTCACCATTCAATAAATAATTACTCCTCACTATCAATGCGACTCTGCCCCGCTAGTGATTGAAGGTGATCGCGCACTCCAATCTCTACGAACGCAAAAGACTGTCCTCTAGTTATTATAAAGCTGGCTTTATGGGTAGCAGTTGCATGCTTCACTTCCGGCTTGCTCGGTGCTTTAGCTGAAAAACCACCGACGGCCTCACCGTGTATAGAATCACCAACATTACACCCAGAAGTTTTATTTACCAACGTCTCACTCTTACTAAACTCTTTCTTTACCGTTGCATAACCAAAAATACTTAACTTGAAAGGATATATCAACAAGTTCAGATCTTTATTTCTCTTCGGCTGGTGAAGTGTAAATTTCCTACACTTCAACTCAAGACCATCCCCTTCTACAGACGCCCCAACTGCCGAACTATTCATTCCCGACTCTCACTCAACATTAACTGCACTTTCGGGTATTTATCAGCTAAAAACTCAAGCGCCTCAACTACAACTTCTTGCGAGCAGGCAAGCATATTTGAAAAGTCCGAAGTAGTATAATCAAGATTTGTAAGCCTCAAAACTCTATCAATCATACTTGCAACTTGATATTTATCTTTATCAACCTCATCCACAACGGAACTTTCGGCTATCAACTCAAATTCTTCTTCAGATATTTGCTCAAGCAAATAAGCAGCATAACTTGAATTAAAATCAATAAGACGATGCTGCCACTCTACGACCTCCGTCAAAGCAGAGATATCAGACCGCCAACCAGCTTGCACTATTGAAAGTCTCGCTAAAAAGCTATTAGTGTCTACAACCCCTATCTCCGTTATCGTTGAGTTAGTTTTTCTTGATACTCGCGCCATCAAATCAAAGCCATCATCAACTGCTTCATTAATATCTGCAGCCGTTGAGTGACTTTGACCGACCAGTGTTTGATATTCGAATATATCCCTCATCATCATTCAAACTCCATAATATCGTACAGGTCCTTTTCAAGGTATGCAGACATTATAGCAAGAACTTGGTCAATGCCCGTGTAGATATATCCAGGTAGACTTGTCTGCGGCTTATTATTCACATCAATCCGTACACTTACCCCAACTTCAACCACCGCAAACGATGAAATATCATATTCTCGCTGCTGGGAGTTTATTTCACCACGCCTTTTTTCGTAAACATCAAACTCGATATTTAGAAAAACATTACCTTGTAGTAGATAGCCAACTTTTATAGAAGTACTAGCAACAGATGCGCTTGGACTTATCTTGAGAAACCTATCAAACAATTTCTGACTAAGCTCTTCCTTCGAGCACTCCGAAGGGAAACTAACTGTCAAAACTATAGCGTTTTCTTGGAGGCTAGTTTCAGCTCGAAATTTCTGTATCTTTGTCTCTACATCCAAGATATTTTTTATGACAATATTGAATTGTTCGTTTATTTCTTTTTCCGCGCTTTCAAACCCCAATGTTAATTGAGAAGAAACTTGGCTTAAGATGAGTTGTTTGTGCCCACCCTGAAATATTAGGCGAGGAGCATTCGCGTCAAAGTCATCAGGTAAATTTGTCTGCTGGGACTGCGCGCCAAAATATTTACTGAAAATATTTTCCGCTTGCTCCTGCTGATATCGTATGTGTTTGTCCTGACTATTTCTAACCAAGTAAATAGCTTGGGAGATATAACCTTTTTTTACGTCGACAATCGACATATGTATTCCTAGATAACCAAATTGAACGTAACTACGTTTATTAAGCCAAGATCAGTCGCCGAGACAGAGCGGCTGAAGCTCGATGGTCGCTGACTCCAAGCGTCCAGCACCATTTGACATTGTATAGTGGTGAATAGGTGTTTACGCAAGCTCCCCCGACTCTCACCCCCACATTGAATCTCCAGCTTCATGCGTTCTCAGATCATACGTCGGTAGACAGAGCAGCACCGCCTCAACCTTAAGAGTGAATTCCAGACCAGATCACTTGAGCCGTCAACATCGCTCGGTCGATGGAGGTGGGTGTGGAACCGCTCGAGCTGCTGAACGCGCCACCCGCCGACATCCGTCTAAATGCAGGTCGACAATTTTCTGTCCCGCGTCGAGAAATGCATCACCCTTGAGGATCTGCAACACATGTCGGATCGCGTGATGGGCACGGATCTCAAATGATTCAATATGGAGGTTTGAGGTTCCTGTACCACGGCAAATACCAAACGGCTGCTTTTGGCCGATTACTGCCGGTGGAGACGGGTAGCAATCTACCCATTGCAGCCGGTCAGCACCGGCAGAAATCGGCCAATAGCAGACAGATCGTTCTACAGCCTCGGCGCTTTGTATCAGCCAGCAGAGCACTAGCGCAGAGAGGAAAAATACTGAGTAGGCGGTTTACCCAGGGCTTTTTTGAACATCGTGATGAATGCATTAACAGAGTCATATCCCAGGATGCCCGCCACACGTTGCACGGATACCCCCTCCGCCAAATGACTCAGTGCGATCATCAAATGCAATTGTTGACGCCAGCGTCCGAAGCTCAGCCCGGTCGTGCTTTCTACAAGCCTGGCCAGCGTTCGTTCACTAGTTGCAAGCCGAGTGGCCCACTCGCGCAACGTGGTTCGGTCACCTGGATAGGAGAAGAGCGTATCCGCGATTTGTTTGATCTTGGGGTGGTCTGATATCGGCAAATGCAGCTCTTTCAGCGGAGCATCGGAAAGCTGCTCAAGCAGCGCTGCAACCAGCCGCGCTGTCTTGCCCTCGGAATCGTAAGCAGGTTCCTGTTCAGCGAGATGCAGGATCATCTCCCGAACAAGGGGCGTAATGGCAACCGTGCAGCATTCTTCAGGCATGGCTGCCGCACTGGGCTCAACGAACAGAAAGCAGGTCCGGGCGTTTTCGGTCACTCGGCAACTGTGCGGCGTGCCGCCCGGAATCCATACGGCGTGCTGGGGAGGGACAAGCCAGAGTGCATTTTGCACCTCACAGCTCACTGCGCCATGCAAAGACAGGATCAGCTGGCCTTTGCGATGATCATGCGGGCGGGCACCCGAATCATTGAGGTCAGGCGCAACCTTGAGGGCAATCGCTGCCTGGGTGAAAAGGTCTGAATCGAAATCTTCCGGCGAGGAAACGACATTTTTTGAGCTTGGCATAATTTAGGTATCAGGTGTCCTTATATCTATATTAGACAGTTCTGAAGTTCTCTACAGTTGTCTTCTTTTAAGAGGACAGATAAAGAATATGTCAGATACAAAAAACAAGTGGCATGCCATCGCGCTCGTCGCAGGCATTCTGCTTATCGCCGTGAACCTGCGCGTTCCCTTTACCAGCATCGCGCCCGTTGTGCCGCTGATCCAGAATGATTTTGGCTTGAGTGCCTCAGCTCTAGGCCTGCTTACTTCACTGCCATTACTTGCCTTTGCAGCCTTCTCCCCGCTCAGCGCATCGGTCGCCCGGAGGTTCGGCATCGAGCGCACGCTTTTCGGTGCACTGTTGGTCATTTCAGCGGGCATCCTGCTCCGTTCCGCAAGCAGTGCCTGGGCGTTGTACGCCGGTACGGTATTGATAGGCACCGGGATCGCCCTGGGCAACGTGCTGCTGCCCGGCCTGATCAAACGCGACTTCTCAACAAAAATGGCGTCCATGACCGGCGCTTACTCCATCACGATGGGCGCAGCAGGCGCTGTCGGTTCAGCCGTAATAGTGCCGCTGACCCAATCATGGGGATGGCCGATTGCCCTGAGTTTGTTGGTCGCAGCCCCATTGTTGGCGCTGGTGGTGTGGCTGCCGCAGTTGAGAAAACACGAACACGTAAATCTGTCCGGTCCGAAACAAGCGCCAACCGTGGCCGTCTGGCGTTCGCCGCTGGCATGGCAGGTCACACTGTTCATGGGGCTGAACGCGATGCCTTTTTATGTCGCAGTCGGCTGGCTGCCGACCATTCTGATGGACCATGGCATATCCCCGGAGCAAGCAGGCACGGTACACGGCACGCTTCAACTGACCACGGCCATTCCCGGCTTGATTCTGGCAGCCACGCTTCGCCGTCTCAAAGACCAGAAACTGGCAGCCGCTACCGTCAGCCTGTTAACCGCCTCATCCCTGATCGGGCTCATTTACGCGCCAGACTACGCCGTGTTGTGGGCCGCGCTCCTGGGCTTCGGCTCTGGTGCCAGCATGATGCTCGGCCTGACCTTCATCGGCTTGCGCACAAAAAATGCCGGTGACACGGCGGCACTTTCAGGAATGGCGCAGTGCGTCGGCTACCTGATGGCAGCCGCAGGCCCCTTGCTGCTGGGCCAACTGCACGACTGGACAGGTGGCTGGACAGCACCGCTGCTGATCACAGCCGCAATCTCCGTAGCCGGCGCATTCACCGGCATGCTGGCCGGGCGCAACGTTCAACTTGAACCTGCTGAATCATCGTCGCGAACAAGCCCAGCAACCCAGTCAGCGAATGCGCTCACAGCTGGCGATAGAAAGCGCTGATGCGGGTATAGCAGGTGCACAGGAACCGATGCGGGCTGCCAGTCAGCAAGCACTTCAACCAGCCGCCCTTCTCGCAGATGCTCGCTGACCACGTTCTCAGCGAGCTGCACCAGCCCTAAACCTTCAAGGCACATTTTGATGTAAAGCCCAGTCTCGTTGACAGCCGCTGTGCCGTTCACCGGGACTGAGATTTTTTCGGTGCCACGGGCAAAGCGCATTTCACCTGCTTGCCTTGCGCGGCCCGAGAAGTAATGGATGGCCCGGTGGTGAGACAAATCTTGCGGAGTTTGCGGAGTACCGTTCTCTTCGAGATAGGCGACAGAAGCACAGGTCACCCAGCGAAACCGGCCGAGTGGGCGCGCAACGAGCGTTGAGTCATCGAGCTCGCCTGTACGAATGACGCAATCGACACCCTCCTGAATCAGATCAACCTGCCGGTCATTGACGCCTATCATCAGGTAGATATCCGGGTAGCGCCGGTAAAAGTCTTGCAGATTTGGCATGACGATGAAGTGTGCAATGCCACCCGGCATATCGACACGCAAACGCCCCTGTGGCCGTTTTACGGAATCCGTCAGGCTGATCTCTGTGTGTTCGATCAGCTCCAATATTTCCCTGCATTGCGCCAGATATTGAGCGCCCTCAGGCGTCAGGCTGACTCGCCGCGTTGTTCTGTTCAGCAGGCGCACCTGCAAGTACTTCTCAAGATTTTTAACGCTGCTGGTAACTGTTGAGGCTGGCAGAGAGAGCGTCTGCGCCGCCTGGATAAAGCTTCCTGCTTGAGCCACACGTACGAAAACCTGCATCGCTTGAATACGGTCCATGACTGTTAGCAGCCTCAAAGCAGTGATCGGGAAAGGCCTTATTATTCGTAGAAACTGAATAATTAAAACAGTTTTACCACCTTTTTCCCGCAGTATCGCCTTGCGTACATTGCTTCCAACGAAATTTGAAGAGGTGTACAGAAAATGGCTGAATATAACCGCAGCATCGTGCAGGCACCGGCCGCTCCGGCCGCCCGCACACTTATCCGCGGCGCCACTGTACTGAGCATGGATGGCGATATCGGCAATCTGGCGCGCGGCGATATCCTTATCGAAGGCAGCACCATCACGGCCATAGGTGAAAACCTTGAGGCCGGCGACGCTATGGTTATCGAGGCATCCGGCATGATTGCCATGCCGGGCATGGTCGATACGCACCGTCACTCCTGGGAAGGGCAACTGCGTCGAATCAATCCGAATGCCGAAACCCTGGAAGACTACTGCAACGCCACGCACTTCTCGTTCGCCAAATACTATCGCCCGGCTGACATGTATATCGGCAACCTGCTAACTGCATTGGGCTGCATCGATGCCGGCATCACCACCGTGGTCGATAACTCTCACAACAGCCGCACCGGCGCGCACTCCGATGCTGCGGTCGAGGCGCTGCTCGATGCTGGTATCCGGTCTGTACACGCCTCCGGTGCGCCAGTTTCCGGAGAGTGGGACAAAGCCCACTGGCCGGGCAACCTGGAGCGTCTCCAGGAAAAATACGTCAATAACGGTGACAACCCGCTGCTCTCGCTGGCGGTGATGGCGCAGCTGGAACCTGAGCTGTGGGCTGAGGCGCGGCGTCTGGGGCTGCCGATCATCACCGAATTTTTTGGCGGGGACATGGCTGCTGAGTTGGAGGCTTTGCATCGCGAGGGCCTGCTGCGCCCCGATAACATCTTCAACCACTGCACCTCGCTGCCGGACGCCGGCTGGAAAATCCTTCGCGAGGCTGGCGTGCGGGTCAACGTATGCCCGCGTTCAGATGCCCACTACGGCATTGAAGATGGAATGTTCGCCATGCAGTCGGCCCAGCGTCACGACATCAGCCCGGGTCTGAGTGTTGACAACGAAACCTCCTACAGTGGTGACATGTTCATGGAGATGCGGGTGGCGTTCTACCTGCAGCGCGTTATGGGCATGCATCAGCAGCGCTGCTGCGGCGCAGATCATCATCCGGTCGTGACCCTGGCCGCTCATGGCCTGCTCAAAGCTGCCACTGTTGACGGCGCCACCTGTGCCGGATTGCAGGACAAAGTCGGCAGCCTGGCCCCTGGCAAACAGGCCGACCTGATCCTTATCAGCGCGCAGGACATCAACCTTTACCCATCAGGCAACGCATTCGGCACCGTTGTACACGCGGCCGAACGCAGCAATGTCGACACGGTCATGATTGGCGGGCGCATCGTCAAGCGCGGCGGCAAGGTGCTGGGCGTGGACAGCGAAAGGCTGCGTGCGGCGATCGACGAATCCCGTGAGCATCTGTTTGCTGCTGCAGGCTATCAGCCGGATATTTTTGCCGAGACATTCATGCCGCTTGAGTCAGCCAAGTAAGGAGGCGCGATATGAACGCAGCTTACTACCTGCTGGCCGTCTGCGCGGGGCTTGGCATCACCCTGCAGACCACGCTGAATGGCCAACTCGCTAAAGGCGTGGGTGGAGATTCCGTAGCGGCGGCGCTGTTCTCATTTACTGCCGGAGCGGTATGCCTGGGCGTCTTTTCATTGATGCGTGGCGGGATAGTGGCCTCACTGGCGGCTATACCTGCCCAGCCCTGGTGGAGCCTGCTGGGCGGTCTGCTGGGTGCCGGTGCCTTGCTTAGCTATGTGGTGCTTGCGCCAAAAATCGGTCTATCAGCCCTGCTGGGCCTCGCTATCGCAGGTCAGATTATCTCGTCACTGGTTATCGATCATTTCGGATTGATGGGGGCATCGGAAAGGCCAGTGTCTCTCGTCAAGTTGGCAGGGTCGATGGTGATGCTCGCAGGCCTGGCCATCGCCCTGTTCGGTGACAGGTGGTCAGCGCTTTTCTCCAACTGACTGCCTTGTTTGCCCATCCTGTTTCGTAGGACGCAACCATGTTTGAAGCCCTAACCGACACCACCAGTCTTCTTGGCGAGTGCCCTGTCTGGTGTGAAAGAACCGAACGCCTGTTCTGGACCGACATCCCCTGCTGCGAGTTGCGTGCTCTGGACCCCGAAAGAGGCGAAGTACAGCGTTGGTCCCTGCCAGAGCCGCTAGGGTCATTTGCCCTCACGGCAGACGAGGACGTATTGCTGATGGGATTGGCATCCTGCCTGGGCTACTACAACCTGAGCACCGGTCGTTTCAGCAAAATCACAGCCACCCCTGGCGTGCCCGGAACCCGGATCAATGATGGCCGCTGCGACCGCATGGGCAACTTTGTATTCAGCACAATGGAGCCGGTGAGCAGGTGCAAACCATAGGCAGATTTCATCGGGTCAACGCGGCAGCGCTCGAGACAGAAACTCTGGACCTTCCCGCAGTGGCGATCCCGAACAGCATCTGTTTTAGCCCGGACGGTTCCACCATGTATTACGCGGACTCCCTGCAAGGATGCATTTTCTGCTGCGATTACCCGTCGCTAGAAAACCAGCGTGTATTCACTACAGTCAACGGTCAGGGTGCTCCAGACGGTTCTTGTATTGATGCGCAGGGTTTTCTCTGGAATGCCGAATGGGGCGGCAGCAGGGTGGTGCGTTACGCGCCAGACGGCAGAGTTGACCGTGTGATCGAATCCCCGTGTGTTCGGACCACTTGCCCAGTATTAGGGGGCCCCGGTTATGCAACGCTGTACAGCACCAGCGCACGGATAGGGCTGAATAAGCCGACAGATTTCGATGGCACGCTGATAAAAGCCGAAGCCGTTTTAGCTGCCGGATCCCCTGAAGAGCGATTTACAGGACGACTGCACTGAATAGTGGGTGCTAGCCTGTCGCGCCGTTCTGAATGCCAACTGGGTAGACGCGTATGAATGACCGCTTCTGGCCGATTGGTGCCTTCACGAGCGGCAGCTATGGGTCGATATCTGCCTATCGATCTGCGCTGCAATCAAGGACGCAGCCCGTCGTCGTCATCTGTTGCAGATTCGTTTAACACACCCTTTCCCTAAGCGAGTACGTCGTCATCTATCGACCATTTGTTGTCACATTGCGCGCCTGAAGAACGCCTTCAGACCCTCTGTTGTCGTCCGTCGTCGATCCGCCGCTGTCATACGGCACATTGTAGCTGTGAAAGCCCCTTACTTCCGGGACTGTAGCGACGACACTTTCTCACGACACCCCTTAGCTTGACGACGCCCCCCTTTATAACACCCCTTAACCTGCACAAGACGCCCTGAAAAACCTGTACCCCAGCAACCATGCGGGTTGCAGCAGCAACACCTCTTCACGACACCCCTTACCTGGGCGACAAAACCCCTTTACGACACCCCTTAACCTGTAAAGGCACCCTAAAAAACCTGAAACCCAGTAACCATGCGGGCTA
>NZ_JBGQOI010000049.1:0-9576 GCF_052113765.1 Pseudomonas sp. W22_MBD1_FP4
TGCAATCGGGGGCAAGCCCCCTCCCACATTTGCTATCTAGTGCCTGCTGGTTACGCGACCCGCAAGACAATCTTGCCGATATGGTCCCCACCTTCCATCCGCGCATGGGCCTGGGCCGCGTCGGTGTATTCGTACACCTTGTCGATGATCGGCAAGCAGCGCCCGGCTTCCAGTACCGGCCAAATGTATTCACGCAACTGTTCGGCAATCGCGGCTTTTTCATCCTTGCTGCGCGCGCGCAACAGCGAACCGGTAATCACCGCGCGTTTGCCGAGGATGGTCAGCAGGTCGACGTCGTTGGCCTTGGCGCCGCCGAGGAAACCCAGCATTACCAAGTGGCCGTCCATGGCCAGGGCCTTGAGATTGTTGTTGAGATACGAGGCTCCCATGATGTCTAGGATTACGTCCACACCCTGGCCGTCAGTCTGTTGGGCAATGACGTCGGCGAAGTCCTGCTCGCGGTAATTGATCGGCGTGGCGCCCAGCTTCGCAATGGCCGCGCATTTGTCGGCGCTGCCGGCGGTGGCGAAAGCCTGGATGCCGAATTCGCGGCACAGCATCAACGCGGTCGTACCGATGCCGCTGGTGCCGCCGTGGATCAGCACGCGTTGGCCGGTGTGCGCATCGCCGAGGCCGAACAGGTTGGCCCACACAGTGAAGAAGGTTTCCGGTACGGCGGCGGCTTGAATCCAGTCCATGCCCTCGGGGATCGGCAAAGCCTGGCCAGCGGGCACCGCGCAAAACTGCGCATAACCGCCGCCATTGGTCAGGGCGCACACCTTGTCGCCCAGGCTGAACGCGGTCACGCCGTCGCCCAGCGCCACCACTTCACCGGCCACTTCCAAACCCGGAATCGGGCTCATGCCGGGCTTCATCGGGTATTTGCCCGCACGTTGCAGGGCGTCGGGGCGATTCACCCCGGCGGCGTGCACGCGGATCAGGATCTCGCCGGGACCGGCCACGGGCACTTGCGCCTGGCGCGGTTGGAGCACCTCTGGGCCACCGGGCGTGGTGATTTCGATCAGGGTCATGTCGTTAGGGAGCATCATTTGAAGTTACCTGCAGCGATGAGCGTATGGGGTGGGACCGCGTCGGGCGGCCGGCGGTTCAGCAAAAGCATGACCAGTTCCAGTGCAAGGGCGACCACTATCGCCCCGGCCGCGATCATGAACAACAGCGCATGCTGGCCGCCGCTCGCATTGAACAGGGCTGAGTAAGCGAAGCCTGCGACCGCCTGAAAGGTGGCAAAGGACACCGTGGCACGGCTCCAGGCGACCTGCTGTTGGTGATGATTGGGGATCAGTTCGTGCACCCGCGCCAGCGCCAGCGGCACGATGCCCGGCGGGAAGGAGCCGAGGATGACCGCCAGTACCGCCAGGGCCGTAAACGAGCCGGCGAACGGCAACAAACCAACGGCAATCGCCTGCACCAGCAACACCACGCGGATGCTCAAGCGTGCGCCGAGCTTGTCTGCCAGGAACCCATAAGTGACGGGCCCCACAATCGAACCCAGGCCGTACATCACCCAGATCATCGCGCCGATATGCGCCCCGGCACCCAGGCCGCGGGCCACGTAATCCACCAGGAACACCATCGCCGGCACCAGGCCCGCCGCCATAAAGGCGTATTGGGCAAACAGCAGGTACACGCCAGCAGGGGTCGGCAACGTGCTGCCCGCCGGTTGCGGTGCTTCATGCTGCGTGCCGTTGGGCCAGGCGAACCAACTGGCGGCCGTCAGCACCACCGCCAACAGACCGAGACCGAACCAGGTCTGCTGCAAACCCAGGCTCAGCAGCGGTGGGACCAGTGTGCCCGAACCGGCAATCCCCAAACCGATGCCCAGGAAGATCGCGCCACTGGCCAGGCCTCGGCGTGCGGCCGGTACATGGGGCAACACGGTCGCGGCCACCAGCACCATGATCGCGCCACCGGCAATGCCCGACAGCAGGCGCCAGCCGAAGAACCACGTCACCGACAACGGAAAACCACAGGCAAAGAACGCCAGGGTCACCGCCACCATCATCAGACGCAGGGCGCTTTTGTTGGAGCTGCGTTGGGCGAGGGGGCGGCCTATCAGCGCACCGATCAGGTAACCCACCAGGTTGGCGGCACCGAGGTACACCACGTCATTGGCGCTGAACCAGTGGGCCTGGATCAGCGATGGAATCAACGGCGTGTAGGCAAACCGCGCCAGGCCGATGCTGACCAGGCTGGCGCACAGGCCGGCGAAGATGGGCAGCCAGACGCCGCTGCGTGCTTGAGTGTCTTGCATGGTGACGGTCCTGAGTATTTTTCTCTGGCGCTCAGCATATCGAGGAACGTCGGTGCAATAATGCTGCGATTACACGGCATAGTGATGCAGATATGCAGCATAAGGAGTACGCATGAATTGGGATGACGCACGGGTATTCCTGGCGGTATGCCGCGAGTCCACACTGCGCGGCGCTGCACGGGTGCTGGGGGTGGACCAGGCCACCGTCGGGCGGCGGGTCAACGCCCTGGAAAAGTCCTTGAGCGCGACGCTGTTCCTGCGCACCTCCGAGGGCTACGCCTTGACCGCCGTGGGCGAAGCCGCGTTGCACTCGGTGGAAAAAATGGAGCGTTCGGCCCTGGACCTGGAGCGGCAGATCCAAGGCCTGGATGACCGCCTGACCGGCACCGTACGGGTCAGCACCACCGATTCCCTGGCCATCGACTTTATGATCCCTGCGATTGCGCGCCTCCACGCCCAGCACCCGGATGTGCGTGTGCAGTTGGACGCATCGACCCAGTTCCTGAGCCTGGCCAAACGTGAAACCGACATTGCCGTGCGCAACACCCGTCCCGACAGCCCCGACCTGATAGCCCGTCGCATCGCTCGATGGCCGCTGGGGTTGTTTGCTTCCCAGGCTTACGTCGATCGCCACGGGATTCCCGAGCCCGGCAGCCTGTTTGAAGGCCACGATCTGGTGGTCTACCAACCCTATCTGCAAACCCACAAAGACCTGACCCTGGTGTCCGAACCCTTGGGCCGTGGGCGCATTGTCGCGGCGTTGAGTTCCAGCCTGCTGGTGCGCCGCTCCATTGCCGCCGGGCTCGGTATCGGCGAGATCCCGGTGTACACCGGTGAGCGTGACGGCCTGGTTCGCCTATGGCCCGAGCGCACGCGGCCGGTGCCTTATGACGTGTGGCTGGTGACCCACGCCGACCTGCGCCACACCGCGCGGGTGCGGGTAGTCATCGATGAAATCGTCGCGGGGTTTGCGGGAACGGGGGAGTAAAGGTCAGCACAGGCTTGCAATCTTGGGGGGCGCTCTGTGGACACAATCGATGTGTCAACCAACAGGGAACACCTATGAACGAATCAAGACATCAGGATCTGGGGCTGTTGTTTCTGCGGGCGAGCGGGGCGTTGTTCCTGCTGTGGGTACACGGCTTGCCCAAATTGCTCAATTACAGCGAACAACTGAAGCTGATCGAAGACCCGTTTCACCTCGGCGCACACGTCACGCTGCTGCTGGCGATTTTTGCCGAAGTGCTGTGCCCGTTGCTGATCCTTGCCGGCGTGCTGGTGCGCCTGGCATGCCTGCCCATCCTGGCGGTGCTGTTGATCGCCATGGTGGTCGTGCATCCAGAGTGGACATTGTTTGAAGGGCAGTTTGGGTGGTTGTTGCTGATCCTCTTTACCAGCGTGCTGATCGCCGGGCCGGGGCGTTTTGTGCTCGGTCAGCGTTTTGCCTGAATAAAAAAAGCCGGGCAAGCCCGGCTAAATAAGGAGAGCGGTTTCAGCGCTTCAGGAACGCCAGCAAGTCTTCGTTCAACGCCTGGGCGTGGGTCACGGCAAACCCGTGGGGCGCATCTTTGTAGACCTTCAATTCGGCGCCCTTGATCATCTCGGCGGCCACTTTACCGGTGGTTTCGAACGGCACGATCTGGTCGCCATCGCCATGGATCACCAGGGTCGGCACGTCGATCTTGGCCATGTCCGGACGGAAGTCGGTTTCGGAGAAGGCCGTGACGCAATCCACGGTCGACTTGAGGGACGCCAGCATCGCGATTTGCAGGGACTGGGTCAGCGTACCTTCGGAAACGGTCTGGCCCTTGTTGATGCCGAAGAACGGCGTGTTGAAATCAGCGATGAACTGCGCACGGTCTTTCAGCAAACCGGCCTTGATGCCGTCGAACACATCGGTCGGCACGCCCTGTGGGTAATCGGGCTTCTGGCCGAAGATCGGCGTCACTGCACCCAGCAGCACCAGGCCGGCTACCCGGGCACTGCCGTGGCGTGCGATGTAGCGCGCAACATCGCCACCGCCCATGGAGAAGCCCACCAGGGTCACCTCCTTGAGGTCCAGGTGTTCGATCAACTGCGCGATGTCATCGGCGAAGGTGTCGTAGTCGTTGCCGGTCCACGGCTGGTCCGAACGGCCAAAGCCACGGCGGTCTAACGCGATGGTGCGGTAACCACGGCTGCTCAGGTATTCCATCTGGTATTCCCACATGTCGGCATCCAGCGGCCAGCCGTGGCTGAACAGCACGGGCTTACCGCTGCCCCAGTCCTTGAAGTAGATCTGGGTACCGTCTTTGGCAACGAATGTGCTCATGGAAAACTCCTGATTGAGGGGGCGAGAAGACTCTAGCTCACTATTGCCGTAAACCTGACGAAGGGCTTGTATGGGTGTGCTTGGTTGAACGGTTCAGCGTCTATGCTGGTCCACTGACCTCTACCGTCAGATCACACAGGTGAACGAAATGGCCAAGACTTACAGCTACGCCGCCCAGAACGCCAAGGATGTCCTCAAGCCCTTTACCTTCGAGCGCCGCGCGCCAGGGGCGGACGATGTACAGATCGACATCCTCTATTGCGGCGTGTGCCACTCCGACTTGCACACCGTGCGCAACGAGTGGAACAACACCCTGTACCCCTCGGTACCCGGCCATGAAATCGTTGGCCGCGTGACGGCAGTCGGCGCCAATGTCAGCAAATTCAAGGTCGGCGATCTCGCCGGTGTCGGCTGCATGGTCGACAGTTGCCAGCACTGCGCCTCGTGCGCAGAGGGCGAAGAGCAATACTGCGAGAGCGGTTTTACCGGCACCTACAACGGCCCGGTGTTCGGCGGTGAAAATACCTTTGGCGGCTACTCGGACAGCATCGTGGTCAAGGAGAAGTTCGTGCTGCGCATCTCCCACGACGATTCCAACCTGGCCGCTGTGGCGCCGTTGTTGTGTGCGGGCATCACCACGTATTCGCCGCTGCATCACTGGAAGGTCGGGCCCGGCAAGAAGGTCGGTGTGGTCGGCCTCGGCGGCCTCGGCCACATGGCGGTGAAGATCGCCCACGCCATGGGCGCAGAGGTCACGCTGTTTACCACCTCACCCAACAAACGCGAAGACGGCCTGCGCCTGGGCGCCGACCATGTGGTGGTGTCGAAGAACCCAGACGAAATGGCCAAGGTCGCCAACAGCCTGGACTTCATCCTCAACACCGTCGCCGCGCCGCATAACCTCGATGCGTTCCTTAACCTGCTCAAGCGTGACGGCACCATGACCCTGGTCGGCGCCCCCGACAGCCCGCACCCATCGCCGACCGTGTTCAACCTGATCTTCAAGCGCCGCAGCCTGGCTGGTTCGCTGATCGGTGGGATCCAGGAGACCCAGGACATGCTCGACTTCTGCGCCAAGCACGGGATTGTCTCGGACGTGGAGATGATCGACATCCAAGGCATCAACGAAGCGTATGAGCGGATGCTCAAGGGCGATGTGAAGTATCGGTTCGTGATCGATATGGAGAGTTTGAAGAAGGAAAGCCACGCGGCCTGAAAACTCGACCTCCAAGCCACCGTAGAACCCCTGTGGGAGGGGGCTTGCCCCCGATAACGGTAGTACAGTCACAGCATCATTGACTGACCCACCGCCATCGGTGGCAAGCCACCTCCCACATTTGTTATGTGTGCACGTCAGACCGAGAGATGCTCGTAAAGAATCGTCGCACCCACCAGCATCAACACCACGCCGCCGACCATCTCGGCACGCTTGCCCACCACGGTGCCCAGCACCCGTCCGAGCATCATGCCGATGGTCACCATGGTCATGGTCGCCAGGCCAATCGCGGCGGAGGCCACCAGGATATTCACGTCGACGAACGCCAGGCCAACACCCACTGCCATCGCATCGATGCTGGTGGCAAACGCCGTGACGGCGAGGATCATGAACGAGTGCTGGGTCGGTTTCTCGGCTTCTTCGTCATCGGCCTTGAGCCCGTTCCAGATCATGTGCAGGCCCAAACCGACCAGCAGGGTGAAGGCGATCCAGTGGTCCCAGCTTTCCACCCAACGGGTGGCCACGTGGCCGATCGCCCAGCCGATCATCGGGGTGATGGCTTCGATCACACCAAAAATCACACCGGCACGCAGGGCTTCGGTCAAACGCGGTTTGTGCAGGCTGGAGCCTTTGCCGATGGCCGCCGCGAAGGCGTCCGTGGACATGGCCAGGGCGAGAAGAATCAGGGAAATGGGGTTCACGGTGAGGCTTCCAGTCGGGCTATAGGACACAACGACACAACCACACGCCCGACTTTAGGCATGGATGTGTCGCTGGTCTCACCAACCGAAAAACGGTGTTCGCACCACGGCAGGTTGCCGAATATGTTGATACGAACGCTTCCAACGGGGTCAGAAGCCGGTTACTCCCCAACGAGGTGGCCGATCATAGGGGGGCAAAGATGAAAATTTCGTCAAAAGGCTCACGGCCGTTGCGGCTTGACCGACGTACCAAACGTATTGCCCATGCGCACGCTGGTTGCCGCCGGGGTGGATAAGCCCACGGCGTTCGGCGGCCGCTGCTCGATAGAAAGATGCTGCGCCTCACGGTTTTTCTTCGCCGCCTTGGTTGCATTCGTGTCATTGCCCATTTGTTGGCCCAGGCAGCCGTAATCCGGCGCCTTGTACCCATCCACCGTGACCTCGGTGCAACCGCTTGGCGCATTGTCGGCGTGGGCGAGTAAGGGCAGGGCGGCGCACAGCAACAGGCTGGCGAGGGTCGGGAGCAGCTTCATCATGGCCTCCTGGCAGGCCCGAAGGAGTGGGCCGGTATGGCTTGAGAGTCTAGTGCAGGGGGCTTCTCGTCACCGTGATGTTTTTTTTGCTATCACCGTAACATCAGGTTCATAAACGGGCCTCAGGATGACGGTTTTCTAGGGCGCGTCGGCCGTGCAGCGATGCTACGCAGGGGGTGAACAGGGAGCCTGGAGGCGCGCCGTATGCGCCCTGGTCTTGCTGTTGCTGCTGGCTGGCGGCGGGGTTGCGCGAGCGCAGTCGCCGCTGTTGCTGCTGAACCTGCCCGCGCAAGACCTTGAACACGCCCTGCAGGCCTATAGCCGCGCGACGGGGATAGCGGTGCTCGTGGACCGTGAGTTGACGCAGGGCCGACGCTCCCTCGCCGTGCGCGGTCGCTTCACGGCGCAGGAGGCTCTGGCGATGTTGCTGACAGGGAGCGGCCTGATGGCACGTTATGCACGCAGCGATGCGTTTACCTTGCAGTTGCCCGAGGTCAGCCAACCGCCCCCGGCGCATGGCGCGGCGGCCCGCAGTGCTGCGCGGATCAATAACAGCTACGCCACGGCCTTGCAGCAGGCCATCGAGACCAGCCTGTGCCGTTCGCCCCTGACTCGGCCCGGCAGTTTTCGTGCGCTGGTGCAGGTGTGGGTCAACCGCGACGGCATGATCGAACACAGCCGGCTGGTCAGCTCCACCGGCGATGAACAACGCGATGAAGCACTGGTCCGCAGCTTGGGCGCTGCACGGGTGGAACGCCCGGCGCCGAGTTCACTGCGTCAACCGGTGACTTTGCTCTTGATGCCCGACACCACAGGAACACGCATGGAATGCACAGCCGTAAAAGGAGCCTCGGGCGGATGAAAAATACCGGGCACAGCACGATGGTCAGCTTGTTCCTGGCCTCTTACGAAGATTTCAAGGTGCGTTTGCGCAAGCGTCTGGGCTCGGAGGACCTGGCCAATGACGTGTTGCACGAAACCTACCTGCGAGTCGACCGCATGGAGATGCCGCCGAACCTGGCGCAACCCAATGCCTACCTGTACCGCATGGCCCTGAACATCGCTGCCGACCGCCGCGAGGCCGACGCCCGTTTGCTGACCGGCAGCGAGGTGGAAGAACTGCTGCAAAGCGCCGACGAAGCCCAGGACCCGTCGCGGGTGGTGGGCGGTCAACGTGAAATCCAGTCCCTGGTCAAAGCCCTGTATGAACTGCCCTCGCGCCGACGCAAGATCCTGATCGCCGCCCGCCTGGAAGAGGCGCCGCACCTGGAAATCTCCCAGCGCTTCGGCATTTCCACGCGCATGGTCGAGAAGGAAATCAAGGCCGCACTGGGTCATTGCGCCAAACGTCTGGAAAGAAAAGTGATCCAGCGGTTCGGTCCCGGCGCCGGAAAACCGTCTTAGTGTTGAGTCCCTGATAAAACCGTGAGTATGTGCGCGCTTGAACATTTTTAGCCTCTCCATCGCCCGGCAATCTGCCGCCAGCCCCTTGCACGATGAAGCCTGCGACTGGCTGCTCCTGCTGACCTCGGGCCGCGCCACCGTGGCCGATGCCAAGGCCCTCAAAGCCTGGTGCGCCCAGAGCGCGGAGCATGCCCAGGCGTTTGAGCAGGCGAAGGGGTTGTGGCAGCAATTGGCACCGGCGCTTGAGCAACCGTCTGCGCCGCGTCAGTTCGGGCGTCGCGCATTTCTGGGGGCCGCGATTGCCGCGTCGGCGGCGGTGGTGATGGTGCGCGTCGGCGTGCCGGGCGGGTTTTCCGGGCTGACGGCGGACTATCGCACTGAGGTCGGCGAGCAGCGCCAAGTGCTGTTGAGTGACGGCGTGAGCCTGGAACTCAATACCCAGACGCGCATCAGCCGGGTGGGTCAGGGGATTGAATTGCTCGAAGGCGAGGTCGAGGTCGTCGCCCATATTGCGCAGCCGCTCAAGGTCCAGGCCGGGGAGGGCTGGGTCAGTGCGGCGCAGGCGCGGTTCAATGTGCGTCATACCGATCACAGGGTGTGTGTCACCTGTATCGAAGGGTCGCTGTCGGTGGACGTGGGCGGCAACAGCGTGAGTTTGGGCCGTGGTCGGCAAATGAGCTACGGCGCTGCCGGGGTCGGTGACGTGATCACCGTGGATACGCAGTCGGTGGTGGCCTGGCGTGAGCAGGTGCTGGTGTTTGACAACGCGACGTTGGCGACGGTGGTGGATGAGATCAACCGCTATCGGCCGGGGATGTTGGTGTTGCTTAACAAGGAACTGGGGCAGCGGCGGGTGCAGGCGCGGTTTAGTTTGCAGCAGTTGGCGGGCGTGGCGTTGTTGATACGGGATGCTTATGGGGCTAAGTGTACGGAGTTGCCTGGGGGGGTTGTTTTGTTGAGTTGAGGGTTGTGGGTGTACATATCCGTTATTTAGGTAACGGCTGCTTGTGGTTCCGCTCTTACAGCGGGTCACTTTTGTAAAGGCACAAAAGTAACCAAAAGGCCTTCGCCCCACCACTCGGTGCCTCGCCTAGGCTCGGCATGCCCGTAATCCGACATTGATTTGGGGGGCCGCCGCC
>NZ_JBGQOI010000050.1:0-8374 GCF_052113765.1 Pseudomonas sp. W22_MBD1_FP4
CCCGATAGCAGTGGGTCAGTCACAGCCGCATCAACTGACACACCCTCATCGGGAGCAAGCCCCCTCCCACATTTGGAATGCGTTCGGCTTAAGAACCCGGTCGCCTCTAAGGCCGCCGCGCTCTTGCTTTTGATCTGAAATCGCCCCGTCAACCACGATGGCCGGCATTCCGGCCTTTCCAAAAGTGACCCGCTGTAAGAGCGGAACCATAGGCGGCCGTTACCGCAGCAACGGATATGCACTCAATCAACCAACTCCCCCCGCCATATGCTCGGCAATCCTCAACCTCAACCAACGCTCCGCCGGATCATTGTCATGCACCCCACTCCACACCATCGACAACTCCGCCGCATCAATCGCAAACGGCGGATCCTCTGCCCGTAACGTGGTGCCCTCGGTCAACGCACACGCCGCATAATCCGGCACCGTCGCAATGATCTGCGTTCCCGCCAACAACGCCCGCAACCCGCTGAATTGCGGCACCGCCAGCACCACCCGCCGCGCGCGGCCGATACGGGCCAAGTCCAAATCGATGTTGCCGCTCAAATCCCCGGAGAACGACACCATCGCATGGGGCCGTTCGCAATAATCATCCAGCGTCAGCGGCGCCACCCCGTCATCCCCACGCAATACCTTGCACGGGATATCCCGCAGTTTCTTGCGCTTGGCATTCGCCGGCAGTTCAGTGGTGTAGCTCACCCCCACCGAAATCTCGCCACTGGCCAGCAGCGCGGACATCAGCAAGTAATTGGCGCGGCGTACCACCACGATGATGCCAGGGGCTTCTTCGCGAAGCTGACTGAGCAACGGCGGAAACAAGCCAAATTCGGCGTCGTCGGACAGGCCGATACGGAACACCGCACAGCTGGTGGAAGGGTCGAAATCCTTGGCGCGGCTGACCGCGCCGGAAATGGTGTCCATAGCCGGTTGCAGCTCCTTGAGTATCGCCAGGGCGCGCGGCGTGGGCTCCATTCCCCGCCCGTTGCGCAGCAGCAACGGGTCGTCGAACAGGTCGCGCAGCCGGCCTAAGGCAGCACTCACCGCCGGTTGGCCCATGAAGAGTTTTTCGGCGACCCGGGTCAGGTTCTTCTCGAACATCAACGCCTCGAAAATCACCAGCAGGTTCATGTCGACGCGACGCAGGTCATTGCGGTTCATGGCGGTATCCAAACGGTTAGCAGACTGCCAGCTAAGCACGCAAAACAAGGGGTTGATTGCATGTCTGTGCTGTCTTTTCCGTGACTGCACCTGACGAAATTAACAACGATTAACTCGTCAGCCAGACGGTACGGCAACAAGATTGACGCCATCTACACTGCATCCATTCACCGGGAACGCTCCCATCGACTGCGGATATCCGTCATGGCCCGAACTGAGCACTGCGCTCCTCGCTTATCCGCTACCGGCGGCCTATGCCCCCGGCGCGAGCGTATCGCCAAGCAATTGATCCTCGCCAACCTCGGCGAAAGCCTGGCGATTGCCGACCTGGCCCAGGCCTGCGCGCTGTCGCGCAGCCATTTCTCCCGTGCATTCAAGTGCACCACCGGGCTGTCGCCCCAGGAATGGATACGCCTGCAACGCATCCAGCGGGCCAAGGAATTGATCACTCAGTCTTCCTTGAGCCTGACGCAGATCAGCCTGGAATGCGGGTTCTGCGACCAGGCACATTTCTGCCATATGTTCACCCGCAGCGAGGGTGTCAATCCGATGACCTGGCGAAACCACCAACTGCGTCACAAGCCTCAAGAGATCGCTGCCTAGTGGTCTGCAAGCACCTGGAATATGCTGGCCGCTTACTTTCTCCAGAGCATGGCCACCCATGAGTGACCAACGCGATCAGGCCGTGCACTTCGGGCCGTACCGTATCCATCCCCACCAGCGCCTGGTGCTGGAGGCTGGTCGTCCGTTGCGCCTGGGGCGGCGGGCCGTGGATATCCTGCTGATCCTGCTGGAGCAGGCCGGTAATGTGGTGAGCAAGCAGGAGCTGATCGCTCGGGTCTGGCCCAAAAGCGTGGTAGAGGACGGCAACCTGCGGGTGCATATGGCGGCGTTGCGCAAGGCGCTGGGCGATGGCCAGGCCGGGCAGCGCTATATCGTTACGGTGGCCCAGCGTGGCTACAGTTTTGTTGCGCCACTGAGCATCGAACCGATGAGCCTACCCACAGAAGGCACGCCCCAACGCCCCTGCCACAACCTGCCGCTGCGCCGCACCCGCATGCTCGGCCGCCAGGCGCTGATCGACAGCCTGGTGCAGCACCTGCCCGAACAACGCTTTATCACCCTGACGGGCGCCGGCGGCATCGGCAAGACCACCGTGGCGTTGCGCGTGGCGGAATTGCTGATCGGCCATTACCGCGACGGTATCCGCCTGCTGGACCTGGCACCCCTCAGCGCGCCGTCGATGATCCTGCCCAACCTCGCCGCCCTGCTCGACCTGACCCACACCGAGCACGAACCGCTGGCCACCTTCGCGCGCCGCCTGCAAGAGCGCCAGGTGCTGCTGGTGATCGACAACTGCGAGCACTTGCTGGACGACATTGCGCTGATCAGCGAAACCCTGCTGCGCCATGCCCCAAAACTGCACATCCTGGCCACCAGTCGCGAAGCATTGCGCGCCGAAGGCGAATCGGTGCAACGCCTGGAACCCCTGGCCTGCCCACCCGCCACCGGCAACCGCGCCCAGGCCCTGGGCTATCCTGCCCTGCAACTGCTGATCGAACGCGCCATGTCCCATCAGGACAGCTTCGAACTGAGCGAAGCCGAACTGCCCCTGGCGATTGATATCTGCCAGCGCCTGGACGGTATTCCCCTGGCAATCGAATTGGTGGCGGCGCAGATCGAGCGCTTCGGCCTGCCGGGGTTGCTGGTGCAGATGGAAGACAATTTCCGCCTGCTCACCCGAGGCCGGCGCAGTGCCCTGCCCCGGCATCAAACCTTGCGCGCGACCCTGGATTGGAGCTTCGACCTGCTCACGACGTGCGAGCAAATCTGCCTGCGCCGTCTCGCCGTGTTCCGGGGTGGTTTCAGCCTGGCCAGCGCGGCGGCGGTGATTGCCGGAGAACAGATCGCACCGACCGAGGTGCTGGGCTCGATCACTCAACTGGTCGCCAAATCCTTGCTCAATGTGGAGCCCGGCGATGACGAGATGGTCTATCGCCTGCTGGACATCACCCGCACCTACGCCCTGGAAAAACTCAGTGTCGCCGACGAGCTTGATGCCACCCGTGAACGTCACGCCAACCGCTGCCTGGCGCTGATGGACCAGGCGCAGGAAGATTGGGAGCAGATCGCTACCCAGCCGTGGATCGACCGCTATGCCCCGCTGCGCGAAGACATCCGTGCCGCCCTCGACTGGGGCCTGGGCGACCAGGGTGTGCACGTGCTGGGCATTCGCCTCACCGTCAGCGCCATGCCGTTGTGGCAGGAGCTGTCGCTGCTGCGCGAACACGGCCTCTACGTGAGCAAGGCCCTGGCGCGACTGGGGCAATCGAGTACGCCGAGCCAGCGCTTGCACATGGCATTGCAGTTGGCCTTCGGCAGTTTTTCCTATCACGCCCAGGGCAGTACGCCGCAGACCATAAACGCTTTTGCCTGTGCACGACGCCTGGCCGAAGCTGACAAAAACCTGCCCGGCCAACTGCGTGCAGTGTCGGGGCAAATGGCGGTCAGCCTGTGCAGCGGCAACTACCGTGAGGCGTTGAAGCAAAGCCTGCATTTCGACCAGTTGGGGCCACACACCGAGTCGTTACTGGCCCTCAGCGCCCAACGCCTGCGAGTGCTGGCGCAGCACTTCGCCGGCAATCAGGTGCTGGCGCAGCACAATGCCGAACAGGTGATCCAGCGCATGGCCCAGAGCGGCCATCTCAACCGGTTTACCCATGGCTTTGGCGTGCAGTACGACCAAAGCGTGGCTTCGCTGACCATCCTCGCGCGCATCCTGTGGCTGCGCGGTTTCCCTGAACGCGCGTGGCGCACTGCAAGCCAGGCACTGGCGCTGGCGTTGCAGATCAACCACGGCACGTCGATCTGCTACACCCTGGCCCTGGCTGGGGTGGTGATCGCTCAGTACAACGGCGATACGCTTGCGGCCCGCGATCAGTTGGACCTGCTGTTGCAGCAGGCGCAAAAACATTCAGTGCAGTTGTTCCACACCTGGGCGCAATGCTACGAAGGCACGGCGCAGATTGCCGAAGTACAAGGGTTGGGCCTGGTCGAGGACATCCTGGTGACCTTCAACGCCATCGCAGTGGATGACGCCCTGTTCGAACGCGCCCGAAGCGGTGCGGCCGGCTGGTGCACACCGGAGATTCTGCGCGTGCGCGCCGAGGCCATGCCCGATGCCCAATCAGCCGAAAGCCTGTTGCTCGAAGCCCTGGGCCTGGCGCACCAGCAAGGCGCGCTGGCCTGGGAGTTACGATGCGCAGACAGCTTGGCGCGGCTGTGGCACAAGCAAGGTCGTGTGCAGGCCGCGCGCGACCTGCTGGGTTCAGTCTATGAGCGGTTTACCGAAGGCTTCGCCACCCAGGATCTAATCCGCGTGCGCCGCCTGCTCGACGAGTTGCAAGACAAACGGCTGGCCTGAAAACGGCCCCAGGTAATGCCCATAGCCCTGTTGCAAGCGTGCTACCTGCTGCGGGTCGCGCAGAAGTGCCAAGGCGTAGCTGCGCACACTGTTGAGCAGGCGATAGCGCGGATAACCTGGGCCGGGCTCAAGGTTCAGCAGTGAGGTGTCGACCAGCCGACTCAACAAGTAAGACAGGTCGGCATGCTCCAGCTCCGTGCCGACCACCAGCTCACTCAAGGTGGGCAAGGTCACCGCCATTTTGAACAGGCTCATCTGCAGGAACAGCCAGCGTTCCGGCAAGCTCAGGCGCTGGTAGGTCCAATCCAGTGCGGCGCTGAGGGATTGGTGGCGCTCAACCGCTGTGCGGCGCCCCCGCGTGAGGATCTGCAAGCCCCTGCACACTTGCGCCTGCACACCACGGACGCCAAGGGCGTCCACTTGGGCGGCGGCCAGTTCGAGAGCCAGAGGAATACCGTCGAGGCGCCGGCAGATATCACGCAGCGGTGCCAAGTCCTGGGGCCGCAACACAAACCCCTGCTGGCTGGCACGCACCCGCGCAACAAACAACTGCACCGCCGGACTCACCATCGCCTGTTCAACGCTGCCCAACACCGACGGAGCTGGAAGCGCCAACTGGGGCACGCGCAACACCCACTCGCCCGGGGCATGCAAGGCTTCACGGCTACTGACGAGCACACTGATCCGGGGCGCGTTTTCGCTAAGCACACGCAGCAGATGTCGACAGGCGCCAAGCAGCAGATCAGCGCCATCAAGTACCAGCAATAATTGTCGGGAAGCCAATTGACGGCACAGTTCAGTGGCGCTGCCGCTGGGTTCGAGATGCAGGACCGTGGCCAGGTGGCGCAGCATCATCAGCGGCGCCTCGACGGTGGCCAGGTCGACCCACCACACACCGTCGCGGTAGCGCGGCAACACGCGCTCGGCCAGGGCCAGGGCCAAGGTGCTCTTGCCCACGCCGGCGCATCCGGTGAGGGTCATCAGCCGCTGCCCGGACAAACGCCGCATCAGCACGCCCAGCAGTTCATCACGGCCAATCACCGGGCTGAGCCGCGCGGCCAGGTTGTGCCGAGGCAGCACCGCTGCGGCCACGCCTTGCACGGGCGCAGCGAAGCAGTAGCCGCGCTGGGGGTCATTGAGGATAAACCGTTGCCCGTCGAGGGCACGGCGCAGCGCGGCGATGTGCACCCGCAGGTTGTTCTCTTCCACCACGCTATTCGGCCAGACCCGCTCGATGAGGGTGGCCTTGCTGACAAATTGCCCAGGCGCTTCCAGCAGCATCGCGAGGATATCCAGCGCCCGCCCGCCCAACGGCACCGGCCAACCCGCCTTGCTGACCAGTCGCTGCTGCCGGTGAAAGGCATAGGCACCGAAGCGCACCGTGCTATCCGCGTCAATCGCCTGAGGGTCGTTCATGTCTGCAATCGCGCTGAAACACCCGGCCTTGGGCGTTCGCGCATCCTTTTCCGTGGGCTCGACGCTATTCTTGCCAGCTACCCATGACAGGACAATGCTGGCACGGGGAGCGATACGGACAATCGGGTGTGCGAGACGGACATCCTGTCGTTAACTGAACTGCTGTCGGTATTGGGTAGGGTTAAGACCGAGCTTTTCACTGAATAAAAAGCGCATGTGCCGCACGCTGCCAAAGCCTGCATGGAACGCCACGGTCTTGAGCGGCAGATCAGTGGTTTCCAGCAATTGCCGAGCACGGTCGATGCGCGCGCCTTGCAGGAAGGCCATGGGCGTCATCTGCACATCCTTGGCAAACAACCGGGCAAAGTGGCGCGCACTCATGCCGGCCAACTCGGCCATGGACTCGATGGTGAACGGCTGCTCCAGGTGCGCGAGAACATGGTTCTGCACGCGGGTAATCGCGGTTTCCTGGGGCGCCACGGCCGCGGTCATCGGGCTGAATTGGGCCTGGCCGCCCTGGCGTTTCATCACCACCAACAGCACTTTCGCCACATCCACCGCCACCTGCTTGCCATGGTCCTGGGCAACGATGGACAACGCCAGGTCGATACCGGCCGTGACCCCGCCCGAGGTAATCAACCGCCCGTCCTGCAGATAGATACGGTCGGTCTCGACGATGGCGTTGGGGAACGCCTTGATCAGCCGCTCGGTGTAATGCCAGTGAGTGGTCACGCGGTGCTCGTCCAATAGCCCGGCGTGCCCGAGCACAAAGGCGCCCGTGCAGATCGAGCCAAAGCGCCGTGCCCGTGGCGCCGCTGCTTTTAGCCAGGGCAGCAGCGCCGGATGGCATTCGTTATAGGCACCGGGGCCACCGGGCACCAGCAAGAGGTCATAGGCACCGTCGGCCTGCTCCAGCAACAGGTCGGTCTGCACCATTACGCCGTTGGATGCGCGCAGTGGGCCAGGTTCGGTGCCAACAGTAAGGATCTGATAATGCGCCGCCGCCGGCAGGTAGCGGTTGGCGATGGAAAACACTTCAAGCGGCCCGGCCATGTCGAGCAAGAGGAAGTCCGGGAACAGCGCCATGGCCACGGTTTTCATACAGAAGGCATCCATCGAGGGGAAGAAAGCGGGAGGCATTATGGCATGCCTTTCACTGTCAATCTGAGAGGGACAGTTATTCAGATTTCAGCTTCTTAATGAATATTTCAGTAACCAGTAACCTTCTTCTCAACGCAAGCGCCCTGCATCTCGCAGCCAGCGCCCACTTGAGGACACAACCATGCTGACCCTTCGCAAAGCTTCCGAACGCGGCGCCGCCAATCACGGTTGGTTGAAGTCGTTCCACACCTTCTCGTTCGCCAACTACTGGAACCCCCAACGAGCAGGGTTTTTCCGACCTGCTGGTGATCAACGATGATCGCGTCGCCGCCGGCAAAGGCTTCGGCCAGCACCCGCACCGTGACATGGAGATTTTCTCTTATGTTCTCGAAGGCGCCCTGGAGCACAAGGACACCCTGGGCACTGGCTCGGTGATCCGCCCTGGCGATGTGCAATTGATGAGCGCCGGCAGCGGCGTGGCCCACAGCGAGTTCAACCACAGCCAAAACCGTGGGGTGCATTTCCTGCAAATCTGGATCGTGCCCGCCGTGGCCGGTGCCGAACCGCGCTATCAACAGGAGCACTTCAGCGAGGCACAAAAGCGTGGGCGCCTGCAGTTGATCATCTCGCCGGACGGCGCCGACGGTTCCCTGAGCGTACGCCAGGACGCCAGGGTGTACGCCGGGCTGTTCAACGGTGACGAAGCCACAACCCTTGACCTGCCGCCGGATCGCCACGTGTACATCCATGTGGCCCGGGGCAGCGTGGAGATCAACGGCCAGCGCTTGCAGGAAGGTGACGGTGCCAGGGTGCGTGATGAGCAGCGCATCCACGTGAGTCAAGGTCAGGACGCCGAGGTGCTGGTGTTCGACCTGCGACCTCAGGAACTGCCGCAAATGCCTTGATCAGCCGGGCGATGGCCGTTGCAAACGGTCCATCGCTGGCATCGATAGTCACCATCAGCGCAATGAAGTTCTCTTAAAAAATGCAACGCGTAACATCAAACCCATACCAGGCAACACCCAAACTAAAACACTCGGAGCACACCATCATGAAACGCCAAATCTTGCTTAGCCTCGCTTTCTCGGTACTCGCTGCAAACGCATTTGCCCACCCTGTTGTTGCTGAAGGCGGCTCGGATCGCCTGATCGAAAACCGTGTTGCCGAAGGTGGTTCGGATCGTCTTCTGGAAAACCGCGTAGCTGAAGGTGGCTCGGATCGTCTGATGGAAAACCGCGTAGCTGAAGGTGGCTCGGACCGTCTGATGGAAAACCG
>NZ_JBGQOI010000051.1:0-7661 GCF_052113765.1 Pseudomonas sp. W22_MBD1_FP4
CGGCCCACGGATTCAAGCCGGAGTGCGGGCACACCGAGCCTAGGCGAGGTGCCGAGTGTTGGGGCAAGAGCCCTTTGCTTACTTTGGGGCTTTTCCAAAGTGAGCCGCCGTAAGGGCGGAACCCTAAGCGGCCATCACCCAAATAACGGATATGCCCCCAATCACTCCCCCACCCGCAAAGGCCCCAAAACCTGCCGATACCGCTCAACCCCCTGAGCGGTCTGCCTGACCAACCTAACCTCCAACCCCAAAGGATCCCCCCGCCGATTCCCACTCAACTGCCGCCAGCCCTTATCCGTCTCCCACACCCGCACCTGCAAATCGCTCACCCCCGTCAACACCACCACGCCATCCTTGGCCGCCGGCAACGGAAACCGATCCCGCGCAGGCGCCGCCGCGCGATACAGGTTGTCGCCCTTGAGCCACCAGCGCACCCGTTGCAGCCCATCCCCAGCGACCGGTGCACGACGAATCACGCTCAACTCAAACCCCTTGCTGTCAGAGCTGCGCACCGTCACCGCGGCCAGTCCATCGGCGTCGTCTGTCGGTGCGGTCAGTTCGACGCTGGCCCTGAGGCTGATGTCCCGCTGCAGCTGGTTCAGCACTCGCAACAACGCCTCAGTCTGTTCCGTGCTCGCCTGCAGGTGATGATCAGCGCGGGTCACGCTGTCGAGGCCGCGCCAGGCGATCAGGCTGACCACCGCCATCAACATGATCGCCACCATCACTTCGATCAGGGTGAAGCCTTTCTGCGATGAACTCATGGCTGGCTCACCACGCGCATCAAACCGGCGGCATCGCGTTGCAGGCTGAGGCTGTGTTGCCCGTCGGACAGCACCACACGCACGGGTGGGTTGATCCACTCGGCATCGAGCACCAGGGTTTGCCGGGGTTCGATGTTGATTTGCATCGGCGTGCTC
The DNA here is from genome assembly GCF_052113765.1 of Pseudomonas sp. W22_MBD1_FP4. Lineage (NCBI taxonomy): Bacteria > Pseudomonadati > Pseudomonadota > Gammaproteobacteria > Pseudomonadales > Pseudomonadaceae > Pseudomonas > Pseudomonas sp. W22_MBD1_FP4. Next base: position 921 of record NZ_JBGQOI010000051.1, read on the forward strand.
TCCCATAAGCGTGGGCGCAATTGGGCATCGCCCTGGAACGCCTCCATGCCCATCCCGTCATCACGGCGACGGTTGAAGCGAAACCCCTTGGCATCGGCGCGCCAGGTAATCGGGCGGCCGTCGGCGCGGGCTTCGGCCTGGGCCACTTGCAGCAATTGGCTCAGACGCTCGGCGTCTTTGCGCAGCAGGTGCAGCGGGTCAGGCTTGATGCTCAGGCTGATGGCCGCGCTGGCGATGCCGATGATTACCAGCACCACCATTAGCTCGATCAGAGTGAAGCCGTGCTGTTTCATCGTGGGGCACCTGCTGAACTGGCGAGGTTGTGAAATAAAAACGTGCGAATTGGCCTGTACGCTGGAGATACGGACAAACAGGAGGTCCCACTCATGGCTTTTTCCCTGCGATTTTCACCCGCCCAGGGCGTGCAGATCGGTGCGTTGCTGGCGGCTTTGGCTGGCGGGGTGGTGTGGACGCCGCTGCTACTCACGTCCGCCGAATCCCACACGCCCCAGGCCACCCCGCAGGCTCTGGCGGCGCGCAGCGATAACCCGGCGCTGCAATGGTTTGCCAATGCGCCGACGGCGTTGCAGGTCAAGGTCACTGGCGTGCTCGCTGGCGCGCGCGGTGCGGTGGCGATCCTCAGCCTCAACGACGGCCCGCCGCGCAGTTTTCTTTTGGGTGAACGCCTCAGCCCTGGCGTGCGGCTGACGGCTATCGAAGGCGATGGCGTGGAGATTGAGCGCGGTGGCGAGAAGCTGCGCGTCAACCTCGATAAGTTGCCGGATGCCCCTGCGTTGCCGCGCCTCACTCGGCCATGACCTGGGTGGCGAGCCGCGCCAGGGGCGGCGCTTCACGGCTGGCGTCGAGCACCAACACGCTGATTTGAAAGAGCGGGCCATCGGCGCTGACGGTCTGTTCGCACCGCAGCTTCAAGCGGCCCTGGTCGCACTCGAAGGTCTTCTTGCCGCTGCGCAGGCCGCCCTCCAGGCGCACCTCTGCCAGACGACTTTGGGCCGCCAGCAACGCCATCGACTTATCCCGCAGCAGCCCGTTGCTCTGGGTCATCAATCCGGCCACACGCACAGCGGCGGCCATGGCCACGGCAATGATCGCCAGCGCCACCAGCACTTCAATCAGGGTAAATCCTTGCTCGTTGCGATGGCCGTACATGGCGCTCTCAAAGCCCGTAAACAGGCCCGCAGACTAGCGCCGCGAGTTGACCGATTGGCGACCGAACCTCCCGAGGATTTTCAATACGACTGACATATGTTCTTGCAACACTGCGCCACGAAATGCACCCAACCCAAGGAATGTCGAGATGGATATCGCGCGCCTAACGTCCCCATTGCCAGGCCCTCGCGGCCAGCGTGGCTTTACCTTGATCGAGATCATGGTGGTGGTGGTCATCCTCGGGATTCTGGCGGCGATGGTGGTGCCCAAGGTGCTCGACCGGCCGGACCAGGCGCGGGCCACGGCGGCCAGGCAGGACATCGGCGGCTTGATGCAGGCGCTGAAACTCTACCGCCTCGACCACGGCACTTACCCGAACATGACCCAGGGCCTGAAAGTGCTGGTGGAACGCCCGGCGGATGCCAAGACCAACACCTGGCGCGCCTACCTTGACCGATTGCCGAATGACCCGTGGGGCCACCCGTATCACTACCTCAACCCGGGCGCCAATGGTGAAGTCGATGTGTTCTCCCTCGGCGCCGATGGCCAGCCGGATGGCGATGGCGTGAATGCCGATATTGGCTCCTGGCAGTTGTAAGGCGCGCCATGAAACAGTATTCGCCCCCAGCGGCGAAGCAGCGCGGCATGGCGATTATCAGCGCGTTGCTGATCGCCGCCGTGGTCGCGGTGATCGCCGGCGCCATGCTCACGCGCCAGACCGTGTTTACCCGCAGCCTGGAAGCCGAGCAGATGCGCACGCAGGGCCAGTGGCTGCTGCAGGGTGGTCTTGAGCGCAGCCGACAGATGCTGTGGGAGGCGCGCCAGAAAGACGTGCTGACCCGCCTTGACCAGCCTTGGGCCCGCGCTCAGGGCGGCACATTCGAAGGTCGGGTTGAAGACGAGCAGGGCAAGTTCAACCTGCGCAACCTGGTCAATCGCCAGCGGGTGGATGCCGAGCAACTGCAGAGTTTTGAACGCCTGTGCCGCCTGATCGGCGTTGACCCGGCGGTGAGCCGGCGTATCAGCCAGAGGGTCATCGCGTCCTATGCGCAACTTGATATGCCCGCCAAGTACCCGATGCTGCGCAGCCTGGATGACTTGAGCGGTGTGGAAGGCCTCGACGCCGCGGTGTTGCAGCGCATGCAGACCTATATCAGCGTGCTGCCCGACATGACTTGGGTCAACGGCAACACCGCCCGCGCCGAAGTGCTCAGCGCCGTGGTGCCCCAACTGAGTCTGTCCCAGGCCCAGGCGCTGGTAGCTGAGCGTGACGGCGGGCATTGGTTTATCAACCGGGGGGATTTCGTCAATCGCCTGCACTTGCCCCAGGTGGCGGTGGACTCAGTGCAGGTCGGCATCACCAGCGAGTGGTTTCGCCTGCAAGGCCAGGCGCGGCAGGAGCAACGTCGGGTGACCCTCGATGCGCTGCTGCACCGTCCGGAAAATCGCCGGCCCCAGGTGATCTGGTCGCGGGTGGGCGTATGAAACGCTTGCGCATTGCCTTGCCGCCGCTGGCTGAATTGAGTGTGGACAGCCGGGTGAAGTGGGCCTGGTGGGAGCGTGGCACGGTGGCCTCTGAAGGTCATGAGAGCCTGGCGCAATTGGGCAAGGGCCGCCACGCGGTGGACTGCTTTCTGCACCCCTGCGACAGCCTGCTGACAAGCCTCGAATTGCCGCCACTGCCTGCCGCCAAAACCCATGCCGCCGTGGCCTGCGCGGCCCAGGCGTTGATCCTCGGCCCAGTGGAACAGATGCAAGTGGCTCACGGCCCGCGCGAAAGCGATGGCCGCGTGCAGGTTGGTTGGGTGCCGAAGGCTGGGCTGGAACGACTCAGCCAGGTCCTGGCGCAGGCGCCACTCAAACTGCGCGGCCTGTATCCCGCACCCTATGCCTTGCCGGTAGGGGCTGCGGCGTTGGATGAAGGCTATTTGTTGACGCGCGACAGCCTGCAACAAGCGGCGGTACACCCGCTGGGTTTGCAGGCGCTCGATGTACCGCTGGTGGACGCGGCGCAGCGTTGGGCCGGTGCCGTGCCGAGCTGGGGCCTGCACGCGCGTCTCAGCCAAGCGTCCAGCGGTGGCTGGGGCAGGGCGCTGGGCTGTGTCGCGTTGGCTGCCGTCGTGTGGACGGTCGGCCTCAACCTGTACGCCGCCCGCCAGGCGGATGAAGGCCAGCGGCTCAAGGCGTTGATGAGCCAGCAGGTACGCCAGGCGTTTCCTGAATTGCCGGTGGTGCTCAACCCGTTGCAGCAGGCCCGTCAGCAACTGACTGCACGCCAGACTGGCGCCGCCGCCGACCCCGGCCAGCGCTTTCCCAGCCTGCTGCAACTGGTGGGCAGCCATCTGCCGTTTATGGTGGGCAGCGTCGACACCCTGACCTTCGAGCAGGGGCGATTGCACCTGGAACTGCTGGCTGACAGCCGCAGCCCGGCGGCCGAGGGCGAGTGGCAAGCCGCGTTGGCCCAGGCAGGTTTTTCCGCCACACGGGACGACCATGGCTGGAGCATTGCGCCCGCGCAGATCGCGGAAAAACCTGGAGCCAGCGATGAATAAATGGCACCGCGTACGCAGCCAGACCCATGTGTTCTGGAACGGCCTGGCCCTGCGTGAAAAACGCATGCTGGTGGGGGCCGGTCTGGTGCTGGCGAGCCTGTTGACCTGGCTGATTCTGGTCCAGCCCGCGCTTAAAAAGATCGACTATTGGCAAGCCGAAACCCCCAAGCTGCGCGCCCAGGCTGCCGCGTTGCAGGTGCTGTTGCAGGACGTCACAGCACCTCGGCCCGCCGACGAAGCTGCGCTGCGCCAGGCCTTGGACAGCGCCGGTCTGCGCGAGCATTACCAGTTGCAGGCGCTGGATGCTGGCGGTTGGCGCCTGACCTTCGACAACGCCCCGGCGGACGCTGTGGTGGGCTGGTTGTTGGGCAATCCCCGAACCTTTTCTCTGGAAGTGTCCGAGGCACGTTTGCAGCGTGCCCCGGACACCGTCGACACCTCGGCCGGCACTGTGTCCGGGACCGTTCGCATGGATCAGGCGCTTGGCGCTAAGGAAGCTTCATGAAGTGGTCAGTCCCCCCTTTTCGTATGGCCGCGCCACTGCTGTTGCTGGCGCTCAGTGCGTGCAGCACCCAGCAGGCCACCAAGCCGTTGTTGGTGGACAGCGAACTCGGCCAGCCGTTGGCCGAGACCCGCCGCGGCGGCGATACCGTGCTGGATCGCCAGCGCGAACTTGTCCCCAAACCCGCCATACAGCACCGGGTGACCAACAGCGCCCGAGGCCAGGCCCCGACGACCGTCAAGGCACGTAATCCGCTGGGCGACCAACCGGTGCAGCTCAATTTTGTCGACGCCGATATTCAGGCCGTGGTGCGCGCACTGTCCCGTGCTACCGGTCAGCAGTTCCTGGTGGACCCACGTGTCAAAGGCAACCTGACCCTGGTCAGCGAAGGCCAGGTCCCCGCGCATCAGGCCTACGACATGCTGTTGGCGGCGCTGCGCATGCAGGGGTTCAGCGTGGTTGATGTCGGCGGCGTGGCCCAGGTGGTGCCGGAGGCCGATGCCAAGTTGCTCGGCGGGCCGATCTACAGCGCCGGCAGCAGCGGCATGCAGACCCGTACCTTCCGCCTGCAATACGAAAACGCGGTGAACCTGATCCCGGTGCTGCGCCCCATCGTGTCGCCAAACAACCCGATCAACGCCTATCCCGGTAACAACAGCATTGTCATCACCGACTACGCGGAAAACCTCGCGCGGGTCGCGCAGATCATCAGTGGCATCGACACGCCCAGCGCCATCGACACTGACGTGGTGCAAATCCAGAACGGCATTGCTGTCGATATCGCGGCCATGGTCGCCGAGCTACTGGAAACCCAGGGGGCCGACCAGACCCAGAAGATCAATGTGATTGGCGATCCGCGTTCCAACTCCATCATCATTCGGTCCGGCAGCCCCGAGCGCACGGAGCTGGCGCGCAACTTGATCTACAAACTCGACAACGCCCAAAGCAACCCCAGCAACATGCACGTGGTGTACCTGCGTAACGCCCAGGCGGGCAAGCTGGCCCAGTCGCTGCGCGGGTTGCTGACCGGCGAGAGTGACGCCGGGGTCAGCGACGAGGCGCGCAGCAAACTCAGCGCCATGGGCGGCAATGGCCAGAACGCCACGCAAGCCAGCAATGCGCAGAACAGCAGTGGTACGCCCACCGGCAGTGGGGTGCAATCGAGCTATGGCCAGGATTCACCCTCCACCGCCAGCCCGTCCAAGGATCAGGACACTGCGTTCAGCGCCGGCGGCGTAACCATCCAGGCCGACGCCACCACCAACACCTTGCTGATCTCCGCGCCGGACCCGCTGTACCGCAACCTGCGGGAAGTGATCGACATGCTCGATCAACGCCGCGCCCAAGTGGTGATCGAAAGCCTGATCGTCGAAGTTGGCGAGGACGACGCCACGGAATTCGGCGTGCAATGGCAGGCCGGCAACCTAGCGGGCAAAGGCGGGTTTGGCGGTGTCAACCTCGGCGGCAGCGGTGTGAATGGCACGCCCACCAGTCCCACCAGCATTGATGTGTTGCCCAAGGGCCTGAACATCGGTCTGGTCAACGGCACCGTGGATATTCCAGGGATCGGCAAGGTGCTCGACCTCAAGGTGCTGGCCCGCGCCTTGAAGAGCAAGGGCGGCACCAACGTGCTGTCCACGCCCAACCTGCTGACCCTGGATAACGAAGCGGCGAGCATTTTTGTGGGGCAGACGATTCCGTTTGTCACCGGCAGTTATGTGACCGGCGGCGGGGGCACCAGCAATAACCCGTTCCAGACCGTGCAGCGCGAAGAAGTGGGGCTCAAGCTGAACGTGCGCCCGCAGATCTCCGAGGGTGGCACAGTGAAGCTGGATATCTATCAGGAAGTCAGCAGTGTGGATTCCCGGGCGTCGGTGGCGGCGGGGACGGTGACCAACAAACGTGCGATTGATACCAGCATTCTGCTGGATGACGGGCAGATCATGGTGCTGGGTGGGTTGCTGCAGGATGGCTATAGCCAGAGCAACGACGCGGTGCCGTGGCTATCGGACATTCCGGGGTTGGGGGCGTTGTTTCGCAATGAGAAGCGCAGTGTGAGCAAGACCAACCTCATGGTGTTTTTGCGGCCTTACATCATTCGCGACAGTGGGGCGGGGCGCAGTATTACCTTGAACCGCTATGAGTTTATGCGTCGGGCGCAGGGTGGGTTGCAGCCGGAACACAGTTGGGCGATGCCGGATGTGCAGGCGCCGCAGTTGCCTTCGGTGGAGAAGGCGATTCCGGGCGGGCAGCAGCCGGGGCCGAGGGCGGTGATTCGGGCTGTACCGGTAGGTGCACGGCCATGAATCCAAATGAAGATTTGAATGTGGGAGGGGGCTTGCTCCCGATGAGGGTGTGTCAGCCACAGATGTACACACTGACCCACCGCTATCGGGGGCAAGCCCCCTCCCACATTTGGACCGTGCTCGGTCAGGAGGATACCTTGTGAGCCTTCTCCCTTACGCCTGGGCCAAATCCCAACGCATCCTCCTGCGCCCCGGCGAGGACGGCATGTTG
>NZ_JBGQOI010000052.1:0-7244 GCF_052113765.1 Pseudomonas sp. W22_MBD1_FP4
ACAACGTTGTTGCCAACGATGGCGTAGTAACCGTCTTTATTGCTGTCGCCAGTGAAGGTGACCACCAGGTTTGCAACCGGGGTTTCTTCGTCACCCACGGTGAACGAACCCGCCACAGTGTCTTTGCTGACAGCGTCTTCAACCAACGGATTGGCGGTTACTTCGATGGTCGGCAGGTCGTTGACCAGCGTCACATCCGGCGTTGCAGCATCGTGCGAGCTGCCCTTATCGGCATCCGTCACGGTCAAGTCAATCGCAGGCAGTTTGTTACCCGCGTTGACGAAGTTCGCGCCCGCCAGGGTCAACACCACGGCGTTGCCAAGGAGGGTGTAGTAGCCATCTTTGTTGCTGTCGCCGGTGAAGGTCACTTTCAGATCGGCAATCGGGGTCTCAACGTCGCTGACGGTAAAGGTACCGGCAACGGTGCCTTCGGCCACGGAGCCTTCCACCAGAGGGTTCGCTACGACATCAATCACCGGCAGGTCGTTGACCGCAATCACGTTGATCGGCAGCGTAATCGACTCGGACTTAGGCGCCGCATCACCATCCTGCGCAGTGGCGGTGACGGTGAGGTTCACCAGGCCATTGGCGTTTGGTACCGGGTTATAGACCAGCGTGCCCTTGTTCCAGGTGCTGATATCGATGCTTTGCACGTCAGCCGTGGCCGTGAAGCTGTGGCCCGGCGTGCCGTCGGAAATGGTCGCGCCTTCTGGAATACCGCTGATTTCCAGCTTCAGCGTCTCGGAGCCGTCTTTGTCGGTCGCATAAGCGTCAATCGCAGACAACTTGATCGCGTGGTCTTCCAGGCCAGTGTTCAGCACCTGGGTAACGCTGATGTTGTCCAGCACGCCGCCAAGCGAGTTGTTGGTATCGCCGGCCGGGGCCTTGAATTCGAGTTTGGCATCGCCGTCAGCGGTGACCGGCACGGTGAAGGTGTAGGTCTTCATGCCAACGACAGTGGTGTCCAGGGTGCCGACTTTGACGCCGCCCCAGAACACGTCGATCACCGAGCTGTTCTCAGCGCCCGCACGCGGCGAGTAGTCGACCGAGATGGTGTACGCGGTGCCGCCTTCCGCCTTGATGATGGTGTACAGGCTGGCGTCGTCGCCGGCGTTTTTCTCCAGCTCGATGACCTGGCTATTGCCTGGGGTCTCTACGCCGTAAATGCTGCTTTGGCCGATTTCCACCTTGCCGTCGGCGTTGCCGGTCTGCCATTGGGTATTCGGATTGGTGCCGGCTGCGTTATTGGCATCGCCAACCGCGACGACGCTCCAGGAGCCGCCGATGGGGGCGCTGTCGAAGTTGATCGCGCTGACAACGCCGCCACCGAGCAGGCCCAGGTGCGGGGTATCGGTAACCGGGGCGATTGTCACTGGGGCAGTGGTTTCGACGCTGGCTTTACCAGCATTGTCGACCGCGGTGAAGGTGAGCGCGGTATTGCCGCTCCAGTCCGCGGTTGGGGAGAAGTAAACCGACGCCTTGCCGTCAGCGCCTGCTGGCACCGAATCACCGACCTTGAGTTCGGTGGTCAGGCTGGCGTCGCTATACAGCTTGCCGTTTTCCGGCAAGGTGGTGATGACGAACTGGGCAACGGAACCGTCCACATCGGCGCCACTCAGTACGATGGTGGCCGCGTGGTCTTCGTCCGCGCCCGCCGAGGTGGCGGTTGCTGTCGGTGCATCGTTGAATAGCTCGACGGTGACCTTGCCGGTGGCGCTGCTGGTTTCCGGCGGCTCACGGTCAAGGTTGCCGCCACCGATATCGGTGACGTCGATGGTTACTGTGCGATCAGTGCCAACCGGATTGTTGCCCGGGGCCTGGAAGGTAATCGCTTCAACCAGCTTGGTGAAGTCGGCCGCGCTGTTGCCGGCTGGCGAGTTGCTGGTCAGGGTGTAGACGATCTTGCCATCGGCGGCGCTGCCGCTTTCGGTGATGGTGATACCCGCAACAGCGAGGGCCTTGAGCACGTCGGCGTTGCTGAGCAGATCGCCGGACACCAGGTGATCAACGGTGACCACTACCTTGCTGAAGGTTTTGTTGTCGACGTCGGTGATGCTCAGGTTTTCGACCAGCGCCACCGCACCTTTCTGCTCGACAAACTTAGTGCTGTCAAAACTGATAACCGGCGCATCGTTAACCGGTACCACGTAGATCACGGAAGTCACAGGCGCGGAGTCCGCCTGGCCGTCGTTCACGGTGATGGTCAGGTTACGGTTGGCCGGGCTTGGGTCTTCGCTTTCGCTGGCGAAGTGCACCGATCGCAGGACTTCCTGGTACTCAGCCTTGGTCGCTTCACCGGACAGGGTCAGTACGCCGGTGTCCTTGTCATAGCTGACGGTGATTTTGGTGTTGCTGACATCAGCGATCAGCACGTCATCGGCCAAGTGGTTGACCAGCGTGACCTTGGCGCTTTGCAAGGTGCTGTTGTCGACGTCGGTGATGGTCAGGTTCGCCGCGACGTAGCCGCCGGGTTTGCCCTCGATGTAGGTGTCGCCGAACGCGTTGGTCGAACCATTGCCCAGTACCGGCGCGTCGTTGACCGCAGTGACCACGACGCTGATCTTGCCGGTCGAGACTTCTTCAACACCGGTGCTCAACTCTTTGGCGGTGGCCTTCACGGTCAAGTCGAAACTGGCCGTAGAGTCCTTGAACGGCGTAACCGTCAGGGTGCTCAGGTTCCAGGTGCTCACGTCGTACAGCGTGTTTGCGCCGGTTGAGATGATGCTATGGCCGGTAGTGCCGTCGGTGAGCACGGAGCCTTCCGGCAAGCCGCTGATTTCCACCTTGTGGGATTCCGAGCCGTCGGTGTCGACAAAAGTGGCGGTGATCGGCGCGATCTTAATCGCGGTGTCTTCCAGACCGTGGTTGTAGACGTTGCCGGTGTAATAGCCTTCGCCATTCACAACGTGGCTGTCGCCCAGGACCATGCCTGCGGCTTCCAGCGCGGCCGCACTGGTGTAGGTCTGCAGGCCACTGTTGCCCAGGGACACCGACGAACCGTTGTTGATCGACACATTGACGTCGTAGTTGCCCGGGCCGTTCTGGTTGTAGTGGTAGATGTCGAGGGTGTAGTAACCCGACTCGGTCGGCGTGTAGGACGACCCGTTGATACCGCTGCCCTGGCTCCAGGTTTCGGAAGCGACCAGCTTGCCGCCCACGGTAATAGCCAGACTGTCGTCGGCCGAACCGGTGAAGGTGTAGCTCTTGCCAGCTTCCAGGTAAACCAGACCGGACACTTTGGTCGCGGTGCCTTCGGCCACATTGCCGTTGCTTACATTGCTGGTCACGCCCGTGGAGGCGGCGCTGTCAGCGGTTTGGGCGTTGATCACTTTGATCAGGTTGCTGGACTGGGTGACGCCTTGGCCGTTAGTGCCCAACTCGCCCGGCAGGTTGCTGCCGGTCCAGGTTTGAATGGTCAGACCGGTTGGCACTTGGCCGACGGTCAGCACCGGCACATCCGTCACCGGGTGAATATCCACGGTGATGGTTTTGGTATCGCTGTAGGAGTTGCCGTCGGTAGCCTGGAACTTCAGCTCGGTGTAATCACCTTGCTTGTTGCCCACGCCGGTGTTGCCGAAGCTGTTGTCGCCCGACTCGTTGTCTGCCGGGGTGTAACGCACGTTGTGGGCATCGAAGTCAGCCTGAGTGAAGGCCTTGCCCGCCGAGGTGTCGGTTTTCAGATCGGCCGTGGTGAGCTTGACCCACTCACCGTCGACTTTGTATTCGATGGAGCCGGCCGGCAGGCTGGTGAACACCACTGCCGGGCTCGTGGAATCTTCGTCCTGCACACCGAAAGTCGCCCAAGTGAGCTCGATCGAGGTGTCTTCGTTGCCCTCGATGCGGCCGTCGACGGCGGTTGGGGTGTCATCGACCAGCGTGACAGCCGGCTGGCCAGTGTTGTGGGAATTGAGGCCTTCAGGGTCGGTGACGGTCAGGTCGATTTTTGGCAACTGATTACCGGCATTGACGAAATCGGCGCCTTTTTGGGTCAGCACGACATTGTTGCCGGAGAGGCTGTAGTAGCCGTCAGCGTTGGTGCCGGTGGTGAAGCTGATGGTCAGGCTTTCACGCGGAGATTCTTCGTCACGCGCGTTGAACGTACCGGCGACGGTGCCAACTTCGGCGGTGTTTTCGACGATGGTAGTCGGCGTGATGTCGATCAGCGGTACATCGTTGACCAGGGTCACGGTCGGTTGACCAGTGCCGGTGGAATTCAGGCCTTCAACGTCGGTGACGGTCAGGTCGATCTTCGGCAGCTGGTTGCCGGCGTTAACGAAGTCAGCGCCTTTTTCGGTCAGGACCACGTTGTTGCCGGAGATGGCGTAGTAGCCATCTGCGTTGGTGCCAGCGGTGAAGCTGATGTTCAGGTTTTCGCGTGGTGTTTCTTCGTCTTTGGCGACGAAGGTACCAGCAACGGTGCCTGCTTCAGCGGTGTTCTCGATGATGGTGGTCGGCGTGACAGCAATTACTGGGACGTCGTTAACCAGGGTCACGGTCGGTTGACCAGTGCCGGTGGAGTTCAGGCCTTCAACATCGGTAACGGTCAGGTCGATCTTCGGCAGTTGGTTGCCCGCGTTAACGAAGTCAGCACCTTTTTCAGTCAGCACAACGTTGTTGCCGGAGATGGCGTAGTAGCCGTCAGCGTTGGTGCCAGCGGTGAAGCTGATGTTCAGGTTTTCGCGTGGGGTTTCTTCGTCTTTAGCGACGAAGGTACCGGCGATAGTGCCTGCTTCAGCGGTGTTCTCGACGATGGTGGTCGGAGTGACAGCAATCACCGGAACATCGTTAACCAGCGTTACGGTCGGTTGACCGGTACCGGTGGAATTCAGACCTTCAACGTCGGTAACGGTCAGGTCGATCTTCGGCAGCTGGTTACCCGCGTTAACGAAGTCAGCACCTTTTTCAGTCAGCACGACGTTGTTGCCGGAGATGGCGTAGTAGCCATCTGCGTTGGTGCCAGCGGTGAAGCTGATGTTCAGGTTTTCGCGCGGGGTTTCTTCGTCTTTGGCAACGAAGGTACCGGCGACGGTGCCTGCTTCGGCGGTGTTCTCGACGATGGTAGTCGGCGTGACAGCAATTACTGGGACGTCGTTAACCAGGGTCACGGTCGGTTGACCGGTGCCAGTGGAATTCAGGCCTTCAACATCGGTAACGGTCAGGTCGATCTTCGGCAGTTGGTTACCGGCGTTAACGAAGTCGGCGCCTTTTTCAGTCAGCACGACGTTGTTGCCGGAGATGGCGTAGTAGCCGTCAGCGTTGGTGCCTGCGGTGAAGCTGATGGTCAAACCATCGCGCGGGGTTTCTTCGTCTTTGGCAACGAAGGTACCGGCGACGGTGCCTGCTTCGGCGGTGTTCTCGACGATGGTAGTCGGCGTGACAGCAATTACTGGGACGTCGTTAACCAGGGTCACGGTCGGTTGACCGGTGCCAGTGGAATTCAGGCCTTCAACATCGGTAACGGTCAGGTCGATCTTCGGCAGTTGGTTACCGGCGTTAACGAAGTCGGCGCCTTTTTCAGTCAGCACGACGTTGTTGCCGGAGATGGCGTAGTAGCCGTCAGCGTTGGTGCCTGCGGTGAAGCTGATGGTCAAACCATCGCGCGGGGTTTCTTCGTCTTTGGCAACGAAGGTACCGGCGACGGTGCCTGCTTCGGCGGTGTTCTCGACGATGGTAGTCGGCGTGACAGCAATCACCGGAACATCGTTAACCAGCGTTACGGTCGGTTGACCGGTGCCAGTGGAATTCAGGCCTTCAACATCGGTAACAGTCAGGTCGATCTTCGGCAGCTGGTTGCCTGCGTTAACGAAATCGGCGCCTTTTTCAGTCAGCACGACGTTGTTGCCGGAGATGGCGTAGTAGCCATCTGCGTTGGTGCCAGCGGTGAAGCTGATGTTCAGGTTTTCGCGTGGTGTTTCTTCGTCTTTGGCGACGAAGGTACCGGCGACGGTGCCTGCTTCAGCGGTGTTTTCAACGATGGTGGTCGGCGTGACAGCAATTACTGGGACGTCGTTAACCAAGGTCACAGTCGGTTGACCGGTGCCAGTGGAGTTCAGGCCTTCAACGTCAGTAACGGTCAGGTCGATCTTAGGCAGCTGGTTGCCCGCGTTAACGAAGTCGGCGCCTTTTTCGGTCAGAACCACGTTGTTGCCGGAGATAGCGTAGTAACCGTCAGCGTTGGTGCCAGCGGTGAAGCTGATGGTCAAACCATCGCGCGGAGTTTCTTCGTCTTTAGCGACGAAGGTACCGGCAACGGTGCCTGCTTCGGCAGTGTTTTCAACGATGGTGGTCGGCGTGACAGCAATTACCGGAACATCGTTAACCAGCGTTACGGTCGGTTGACCGGTACCGGTGGAATTCAGGCCTTCAACGTCGGTGACGGTCAGGTCGATCTTCGGCAGCTGGTTGCCGGCGTTAACGAAGTCAGCACCTTTTTCGGTCAGGACCACGTTGTTGCCGGAGATAGCGTAGTAACCGTCAGCGTTGGTGCCAGCGGTGAAGCTGATGTTCAGGTTTTCGCGCGGGGTTTCTTCGTCTTTGGCTACGAAGGTACCGGCGACGGTGCCTGCTTCAGCGGTGTTCTCGATGATGGTGGTCGGCGTGACAGCAATTACTGGGACGTCGTTAACCAAGGTCACGGTCGGTTGACCGGTGCCAGTGGAATTCAGGCCTTCAACATCGGTAACAGTCAGGTCGATCTTCGGCAGCTGGTTGCCGGCGTTAACGAAATCGGCGCCTTTTTCAGTCAGCACGACGTTGTTGCCGGAGATGGCGTAGTAGCCGTCAGCGTTGGTGCCAGCGGTGAAGCTGATGGTCAAACCATCGCGCGGAGTTTCTTCGTCTTTAGCGACGAAAGTACCGGCGACGGTGCCTGCTTCGGCAGTGTTCTCGACGATGGTGGTCGGCGTGACAGCAATTACTGGAACATCGTTAACCAGCGTTACGGTCGGTTGACCAGTGCCGGTGGAGTTCAGGCCTTCAACATCGGTAACGGTCAGGTCGATCTTCGGCAGTTGGTTGCCAGCGTTAACGAAGTCAGCGCCTTTTTCAGTCAGCACAACGTTGTTGCCGGAGATGGCGTAGTAGCCGTCTGCGTTGGTGCCAGCGGTGAAGCTGATGTTCAGGTTTTCGCGCGGGGTTTCTTCGTCTTTCGCGACGAAGGTACCGGCAACGGTGCCTGCTTCGGCGGTGTTCTCGACGATGGTAGTCGGCGTGACAGCAATTACTGGGACGTCGTTAACCAGGGT
>NZ_JBGQOI010000053.1:0-2500 GCF_052113765.1 Pseudomonas sp. W22_MBD1_FP4
GTTACCTGAAGCTTAGAAGCTTTTCTTGGAAGCATGGCATCAACCACTTCGTTAACTAAAAGTTAACTCGTCATCAGCTCTCGGCCTTAAGATCCCGGATTTACCTAAGATCTCAGCCTACCACCTTAAACTTGGACAACCAACGCCAAGCTGGCCTAGCCTTCTCCGTCCCTCCATCGCAATAACCAGAAGTACAGGAATATTAACCTGTTTTCCATCGACTACGCTTTTCAGCCTCGCCTTAGGGACCGACTAACCCTGCGTCGATTAACGTTGCGCAGGAAACCTTGGTCTTTCGGCGTGGGTGTTTTTCACACCCATTGTCGTTACTCATGTCAGCATTCGCACTTCTGATACCTCCAGCAAGCTTCTCAACTCACCTTCACAGGCTTACAGAACGCTCCTCTACCGCATCACTTACGTGATACCCGTAGCTTCGGTGTATGGTTTGAGCCCCGTTACATCTTCCGCGCAGGCCGACTCGACTAGTGAGCTATTACGCTTTCTTTAAAGGGTGGCTGCTTCTAAGCCAACCTCCTAGCTGTCTAAGCCTTCCCACATCGTTTCCCACTTAACCATAACTTTGGGACCTTAGCTGACGGTCTGGGTTGTTTCCCTTTTCACGACGGACGTTAGCACCCGCCGTGTGTCTCCCATGCTCGGCACTTGTAGGTATTCGGAGTTTGCATCGGTTTGGTAAGTCGGGATGACCCCCTAGCCGAAACAGTGCTCTACCCCCTACAGTGATACATGAGGCGCTACCTAAATAGCTTTCGAGGAGAACCAGCTATCTCCGAGCTTGATTAGCCTTTCACTCCGATCCACAGGTCATCCGCTAACTTTTCAACGGTAGTCGGTTCGGTCCTCCAGTTAGTGTTACCCAACCTTCAACCTGCCCATGGATAGATCGCCCGGTTTCGGGTCTATTCCCAGCGACTAGACGCCCTATTAAGACTCGCTTTCGCTACGCCTCCCCTATTCGGTTAAGCTCGCCACTGAAAATAAGTCGCTGACCCATTATACAAAAGGTACGCAGTCACCCAACAAAGTGGGCTCCCACTGCTTGTACGCATACGGTTTCAGGATCTATTTCACTCCCCTCTCCGGGGTTCTTTTCGCCTTTCCCTCACGGTACTAGTTCACTATCGGTCAGTCAGTAGTATTTAGCCTTGGAGGATGGTCCCCCCATATTCAGACAAAGTTTCTCGTGCTCCGTCCTACTCGATTTCATGACTAAGAGATTTTCGCGTACAGGGCTATCACCCACTATGGCCGCACTTTCCAGAGCGTTCCGCTAATCTCAAAGCCACTTAAGGGCTAGTCCCCGTTCGCTCGCCACTACTAAGGGAATCTCGGTTGATTTCTTTTCCTCAGGGTACTTAGATGTTTCAGTTCCCCTGGTTCGCCTCTTACGCCTATGTATTCAGCGTAAGATAACCATCTTATGATGGCTGGGTTCCCCCATTCAGACATCTCCGGATCAAAGTCTGTTTGCCGACTCCCCGAAGCTTTTCGCAGGCTACCACGTCTTTCATCGCCTCTGACTGCCAAGGCATCCACCGTATGCGCTTCTTCACTTGACCATATAACCCCAAGCAATCTGGTTATACTGTGAAGACAACATTCGCCGAAAATTCGATTTGACTCTTTCGAGCCACTCACAAATTTTACCTTAGCCTGATCCGTTACCAGTGAAAGTAACGTTCAGTCTATCTTTCTATCACATACCCAAATTTTTAAAGAACGATCTAATCAAAGACTAGAAATCAACATTCACCATCATCACAATGGAATGCTCATTTCTAAGCTTTCAACAAACAGAAGCAGTAGTGGTGGAGCCAAACGGGATCGAACCGTTGACCTCCTGCGTGCAAGGCAGGCGCTCTCCCAGCTGAGCTATGGCCCCGTATTTCTACAGGCGTTTCCCACACAAAATTGGTGGGTCTGGGCAGATTCGAACTGCCGACCTCACCCTTATCAGGGGTGCGCTCTAACCAACTGAGCTACAGACCCAATTTCGGGCTGCTTCTTTATCGTCTTCTTCAATGAATCAAGCAATTCGTGTGGGAACTTATGGAGCAGCTGATGTCGTCGATTAAGGAGGTGATCCAGCCGCAGGTTCCCCTACGGCTACCTTGTTACGACTTCACCCCAGTCATGAATCACACCGTGGTAACCGTCCTCCCGAAGGTTAGACTAGCTACTTCTGGTGCAACCCACTCCCATGGTGTGACGGGCGGTGTGTACAAGGCCCGGGAACGTATTCACCGCGACATTCTGATTCGCGATTACTAGCGATTCCGACTTCACGCAGTCGAGTTGCAGACTGCGATCCGGACTACGATCGGTTTTATGGGATTAGCTCCACCTCGCGGCTTGGCAACCCTCTGTACCGACCATTGTAGCACGTGTGTAGCCCAGGCCGTAAGGGCCATGATGACTTGACGTCATCCCCACCTTCCTCCGGTTTGTCACCGGCAGTCTCCTTAGAGTGCCCACC
>NZ_JBGQOI010000054.1:0-1548 GCF_052113765.1 Pseudomonas sp. W22_MBD1_FP4
TCGGCGATGCATCGTTTCACTACTGAGTTCGGGATGGGATCAGGTGGTTCCAATGCTCTATGGTCGTCAAGAAATTCGGGTACTGAGTCGTGACCAGTTGGCCTCGCTTCAGCAAATTGGGTATGTGATAGCTTTCGGTGTTTGCAAGAGTCGAACTTTCGGTTCATTTCGTCTTCACACACCGCAATCTGGTGCTCTTTCGCTTTTCAGCTCGAAGCAAGCAAATTGCTTGGGTGTTATATGGTCAAGCCTCACGGGCAATTAGTATTGGTTAGCTCAACGCCTCACAGCGCTTACACACCCAACCTATCAACGTCGTAGTCTTCGACGGCCCTTTAGGGAACTCAAGGTTCCAGTGAGATCTCATCTTGAGGCTAGTTTCCCGCTTAGATGCTTTCAGCGGTTATCTATTCCGAACATAGCTACCCGGCAATGCCACTGGCGTGACAACCGGAACACCAGAGGTTCGTCCACTCCGGTCCTCTCGTACTAGGAGCAGCCCCTCTCAAATCTCAAACGTCCACGGCAGATAGGGACCGAACTGTCTCACGACGTTCTAAACCCAGCTCGCGTACCACTTTAAATGGCGAACAGCCATACCCTTGGGACCGGCTTCAGCCCCAGGATGTGATGAGCCGACATCGAGGTGCCAAACACCGCCGTCGATATGAACTCTTGGGCGGTATCAGCCTGTTATCCCCGGAGTACCTTTTATCCGTTGAGCGATGGCCCTTCCATACAGAACCACCGGATCACTAAGACCTACTTTCGTACCTGCTCGACGTGTCTGTCTCGCAGTCAAGCGCGCTTTTGCCTTTATACTCTACGACCGATTTCCGACCGGTCTGAGCGCACCTTCGTACTCCTCCGTTACTCTTTAGGAGGAGACCGCCCCAGTCAAACTACCCACCATACACTGTCCTCGATCCGGATAACGGACCTGAGTTAGAACCTCAAAGTTGCCAGGGTGGTATTTCAAGGTTGGCTCCACGCAGACTGGCGTCCACGCTTCAAAGCCTCCCACCTATCCTACACAAGCAAATTCAAAGTCCAGTGCAAAGCTATAGTAAAGGTTCACGGGGTCTTTCCGTCTAGCCGCGGATACACTGCATCTTCACAGCGATTTCAATTTCACTGAGTCTCGGGTGGAGACAGCGCCGCCATCGTTACGCCATTCGTGCAGGTCGGAACTTACCCGACAAGGAATTTCGCTACCTTAGGACCGTTATAGTTACGGCCGCCGTTTACCGGGGCTTCGATCAAGAGCTTCGCGTTAGCTAACCCCATCAATTAACCTTCCGGCACCGGGCAGGCGTCACACCCTATACGTCCACTTTCGTGTTTGCAGAGTGCTGTGTTTTTAATAAACAGTCGCAGCGGCCTGGTATCTTCGACCGGCATGAGCTTACGGAGCAAGTCCTTCACCCTCACCGGCGCACCTTCTCCCGAAGTTACGGTGCCATTTTGCCTAGTTCCTTCACCCGAGTTCTCTCAAGCGCCTTGGTATTCTCTACCCAACCACCTGTGTCGGTTTGGGGTACGGTTCCT
>NZ_JBGQOI010000055.1:0-1200 GCF_052113765.1 Pseudomonas sp. W22_MBD1_FP4
CTAAGGAAATCCTGAAAAAGACTTCCTGATTTGGCAAAATCTCCGGACACCAATCGCCGAGCTTTTCAATGAAGCAAATGACCTTCGCCGATGCCGAGTACGCCGGTAAGCGCAAGCAGACCCGCAAGGATTTGTTCCTGATCGAGATGGATCGGGTCGTACCCTGGAAGGGTTTGATTGCCCTGATCGAACCTCATTACCCGACGGGCGAAGGGGGGCGTCCGGCCTATCCTTTGATGGCTATGCTGCGGGTTCATCTCATGCAGAACTGGTTCGGTTACAGCGATCCTGCGATGGAAGAAGCGCTGTACGAGACGACGATCTTGCGCCAGTTTTCAGGTCTGAGCCTGGAGCGGATCCCAGATGAAACTACCATCCTCAACTTCCGTCGCCTGCTGGAAAAGCACGAGTTGGCGGCTGGTATTCTCGGCGTGATCAATGGCTATCTGGGCGACCGTGGCTTGTCGCTGCGACAAGGCACCATCGTCGATGCCACGCTGATTCATGCGCCCAGTTCGACCAAGAACAAGGACGGCAAACGCGACCCTGAGATGCATCAAACCAAGAAAGGTAACCAGTATTACTTCGGTGCCAAAGCTCACATTGGTGTCGACGATGAGTCAGGGCTGGTGCACAGCGTGGTGATCACTGCGGCCAACGTCGCGGACATAACCCAAGTCGACAAACTGCTACACGGTGCTGAGAACGTGGTCTGCGCCGATGCAGGCTATACCGGTGTCGAGAAGCGCGAAGAGCATGCGGGACGCCACGTCATCTGGCAGATCGCAGCCCGGCGCAGTACCTACAAAAAACACGGTAAACGCAGCGCGCTGTACAAAGCGATGCGCAAGATCGAGAAAGCCAAGGCCCAGGTTCGCGCCAAGGTTGAGCATCCATTTCGAGTGATCAAGCGTCAGTTTGGTTATACGAAAGTGCGTTTCCGAGGCTTGGTGAAAAACACTGCTCAGATGGTGACGCTGTTCGCCCTGTCGAACCTTTGGATGGCGCGTCGATATTTGCTCTCCAGCGCAGGAGAGGTGCGTCCGTAATGAGGGAAATAGCTGCTGCTAGGAGCGTTCAGCGGAAAAAATGGATGGAATAGGCGGCAGACGTGATCGGTTTTGAACGGCTGCCGTTTTTTGAAAGCGCCTATGGCTCAGCAGTCGAAAAATAGCGGCCTACTTCAGACTATCCCTAAGG